>NZ_JAJJOC010000014.1:0-81546 GCF_020907365.1 Arthrobacter sp. zg-Y750
CCGCGCCGCGCCCCCGGCCCCCCCCCCCCCCCCGCCGGGGCGCGGCGGCGGCCCCCCCCCCCCCCCCCCCCCCGCTGAAGTGATTCTTATCCGAACGCGGAACGCGGCCGGGACCTGACGCTGTTACGCGTCGGCGGTCTCCGAAGCAACCGAGCCGCGTGCATCCAGATCACGCAGCTGGCCTTCGATGTATGCCTTCAGGCGTGAACGGTAGTCACGCTCGAAGCCGCGGAGCTGTTCGACCTTGCGCTCCAGGACAGCCTTCTGCTGCTCCAGGGTGCTGAGGATCTTGCGGCTCTTCTCCTGGGCATCGGTGACGAGGCCGCTGGCTTCGATCTGTGCCTCGGCAATGATCTTGTCGCGCTGCTCGACGCCGGCGCTGACGTAGTCATCGTGCATCTTCTGGGCCATGGCCAGGATGCCGGCTGCGGTTTCGGTGGTGTTGCCTGCAGGTGCAGCCGGGGCCGCTTCCTGCTTCGGCTCGACCGGAGCGGGACGCTCCTCCACGCGGGGTGCTTCAACCTTAGGCTCAGGCTTGGGCTCTTCGCGGACCTGCTCGGTGGTGGAGGCGGCCGCGACGGGCGCGGGGACGGTCTTCTCCGATACGGAGCCACCGGCTGCCGCTTCTGCCAGCTGGCGGCGGAGATCTTCGTTTTCGGCGTTCAGCCGGCGCAGCTCCACCACGATCTCGTCGAGGAAGTCGTCGACTTCGTCCTGGTCATAGCCTTCCCGGAACTTGGTCGGCTGGAACCGCTTGTTGACAACATCTTCTGGCGTCAGAGCCATCTGGTCACCTCATACTGGATTATAAGATTCGCCTGCGTGTCAGGCAGGCGGTTCTACGTAGAGAATTTCGGACATACAAAAATCTGGGGTTGTATCAATTTTCACAGTATATCTTTTGGAGGCCGAAAACTAACCGGGCCCCAGCGGGCCGGACCTAGCGGGCCACGCCGGCGACGATCTGCGTCAGGATTGACACGATGATGAACAGGACCAGGAACGCGAGGTCCAGTGCCACCCCGCCAAGGCGCAGCGGCGGAATAATGCGGCGGAAAAGCCGTACCGGCGGATCGGTGACACCGTAGATGGCCGTAGCCAGCACGAGTGCCGGGCCCTTCGGGCGCCACTGGCGGGCGAACATCTGCACCGCGTCGTAAACGATCCTCAGGATCAGGGCGAGCTGGAAGAGCACCAGCACCAGATACACCAGGGGAAGAATGATATTCACGCGAAGGGTTTCATTTCCGGAAGTCGGTTGGCAGCCCCCGCGTCCCGTTGGTACGGGAGCACGTTAGCTCTGGTTGAAGAAGGTGGACTGCGACTCGCTGATCTTCTTGTCGTCCCCAAGGACCTCCACGTGTGAAGGCGACAGGAGGAAGACCTTGTTGGTCACGCGCTCAATGCTGCCGCGCAGTCCAAAGACCAGGCCGGCGGAGAAGTCCACCAGGCGCTTGGCATCTGCTTCGCCCATGTCGGTGACGTTCATGATGACCGGGATGCCGTCCCGGAAGCTCTCACCGATGATTTTGGCATCGTTGTAGGAGCGCGGGTGGACAGTGGTGATCTGCCGAAGGCCGGATACATCCTCGCGGGATGACGGGGCACGCTTGATGGGTGTCACGGGTGCGCGGTACTCCTCGACTGCATTGCGAACAACGGGTGCGGGAGCGGGTTCGGGGTCCAGCTCCTCTGGTTCGTGAATGGGAGCATAGTCTTCGTCCCGGACCGGGGCTTCCCGCAGGTTCCGCTGCTCGGACTCGTAGTGCTCGTCACCGTCGGCGAGCCCAAGGTAGATCATTGTCCTGCGCATTGCGCCAGCCATGGTTGCTCCTCTAATCCTTCAACGCCGCAGCTGCCCGTGGTTCCGGTGCTTCCCCGGGCTACATGCCGGGCGGCGGCTTTGTGATGTTCTTACTTCGACGCTACCGCACGGGCGGGCGCGGGCCCAGAACATCGGAACCTATTCGCAGGTGTGTCGCCCCGTTGGCCAGTGCGGCTTCCAGGTCCGAACTCATACCGGCGGAGATGCCCCGCGCCCCGGGGTGGTCCTTTTGCAGCCGCTCCGAGAGCCCGCGCAGCCGGGCAAACGCCTCGGCGGGGTCCCCGTCCAGCGGAGCCACGGCCATCAGCCCGGACAGTTCCAGTCCCGGGGTGCCGGCCACCGCGTCCGCCAGCTGCGCCAGTTCCTCCGGTGCCGCTCCCCCGCGGCCGGGATCTGCCGCCCGGGCATGCTGCGTGCGCAGGTCCACCTGCAGGAAGCAGCGCAGGTCCTGCCTGACCGGCAGCGACTCCCCCGCCCGGCGTTGCTGCTCTGCCGCCATGGCCTTGCCAAGCGCAGTCACGAGCGACAGGCGGTCCACGGAATGGACGGAGGAGGCATACCGCACCACTGACTTGGCCTTATTGGACTGCAGCTGGCCGATGAAGTGCCAGTGAAGACCCAGCCCGTGCAGCTGTGCGGCTTTGGCCGCCGCCTCTTGGTCCTTGTTCTCACCCACCTCGCGCACGCCGAGTCCGGCGAGGATTTCGACGTCGGAGGCCGGGAAGTATTTGGTGACCACAATCAGGCGGGGCTCACCGGAGCGTGCCGGGCGGTCGGCGGCGGCAATCCGGGCGCGGACCCGGCCCAGCCGGTCCGCGAGTTCGACGGCCCGGGATGAATGCATAGATGTCATGGTTCTTTCATTGTCTCAGCCCGCTGCCGGCAGTTAGGCGCGGCGCCAGATGATCCCGGCGAGGCGTCCGGTGGCCGGATTGCGGCGGTGCGAGAACAGGTCCTCGTTCTCCAGGGTGCAGCCGGGGATCCGTTCACTGCGGACGCCCAGCGCAGCCAGCTGCGCTTCGGCGCCTGCCGGAAGGTCCAGGGCTGGTGTACCGCTGCGGGTGCGTGACACTGCTGCCGGATGCAGGGCCGCGGCTCCGGCCTGCATGGCTGCCGGGACTTCGTAGCAGGTCCCGCAGACGCAGGGCCCAATCCAGGCTTGGATGTCCGTACCGCCGGCCGAGCGCATTTGTTCCACTGCGGCCGGCAGGATGCCGTCCAGCAGGCCTTTGCGGCCGGCGTGGACGGCGGCGGTGACGGGGTTCCCGGCCGGGCCTGCGCCCGCGAACAGGACGGGCATGCAGTCTGCCACCAGGACCGCCAGCGGAACGCTGCCCCCGATGCTGATGAGTCCGTCCGCGGTGGGTGCGGAAGTATCCGCTCCCCCGGCATCACCCGGGGCCGAGGCATCCACTACCCGGGCCGAGTGGACCTGGTTCATGAACCGCAGCGAGCCGGGCGCTACGCCCAGCTGGGATTCAAGCGCGGCCCTGCGCTGCAGGACGGCGGCAGGGTTGTCCCCTACATGCAAAGCGAGGTTGCCCGCGGAGGTGTTGGTGAAGCCCGCCCACAGGTTGTCGCCAACCTGCCGGTGCCACCAAAACATCCGGGACAACCCCGCTGCCATGCTCAGCTGTTCCTGCGGTTCCTACTTGAGGAAATCGGGGACGTCGAGGTCATCCGGACGGCCGGTGGACAGATCGGACTCCACGACGGCCGGAAGGTCGATGTCGAACCCGGCGTCTGCCGGGACGTCGCTGTGCTGGTGGGACCGCTGCGACCAGGCCGAAAGTCCTGCCGACGCCGGTGCTGCAGCAGCGTAGCCGCCTGCGGCCGGAGCCGAAGCCGGCGGGGTGGCCGGCTCAGCGGGCTTGTGCGAAGCCGGCTGGGAAGTGACGTCCACCTGGTCGAAACCGGCGGCAATAACCGTAACGCGTGCTTCGTCACCCAGGGCATCGTCAATGACGGCACCGAAGATGATGTTGGCTTCGGGGTGCGCCACTTCCTGGACCAGGCGGGCTGCCTCGTTGATTTCGAAGAGGCCGAGGTCGGAGCCGCCCTGGATGGACAGGAGTACGCCGTGGGCACCGTCGATGGAGGCCTCAAGCAACGGAGAAGCTATTGCCAGCTCGGCTGCCTTGACGGCCCGGTCCTCACCGCGGGCCGAACCGATGCCCATGAGGGCCGAGCCGGCGCCCTGCATGACGGACTTCACGTCGGCGAAGTCGAGGTTGATCAGACCCGGGGTGGTGATCAGGTCGGTGATGCCCTGCACGCCGGAGAGCAGCACCTGGTCGGCGGAACGGAAGGCATCCAGCATGGACACGTTGCGGTCGCTGATCGAGAGCAGGCGGTCGTTGGGGATCACGATCAGCGTGTCCACTTCGTCCCGCAGGGTATCGATGCCCGATTCCGCCTGGTTGGAGCGGCGGCGGCCTTCGAAGGTGAACGGGCGGGTGACGACACCGATGGTCAGCGCACCCAGGGAGCGGGCGATGCGGGCAACGACGGGAGCGCCGCCAGTGCCGGTTCCGCCGCCTTCGCCGGCGGTAACGAAGACCATGTCGGCTCCGCGCAGGACTTCCTCAATCTCTTCGGCGTGGTCCTCAGCTGCCTTGCGGCCGACCTCGGGATCCGCGCCGGCGCCCAGGCCGCGGGTGAGTTCGCGTCCAACGTCAAGCTTGACGTCGGCGTCGCTCATCAGCAGAGCCTGCGCATCGGTGTTGATGGCGATGAACTCCACGCCGCGGAGGCCAACATCAATCATCCGGTTTACGGCGTTCACGCCACCGCCGCCGATGCCGACGACCTTGATGACGGCCAAGTAATTCTGCGGTGCTGCCACGTCCTGTGTCCCTTGTTCGAATCTCTGCAACTTTTTAGTGTTCTGCAACTGCCGGCCCGGGTAAACCGCCGGGACCTCCCCTTGGAGTCCCTGCGGCTGCCCGGCCGAAAACCTTGAACCTGACCAACCCTAACCCTCAGCTTGAGAGTTATAGTTATGTCAAGTAATCCTCTACCTGAGACGCTATGGGGCCAGCGCTGCTTCTGCAATTACCGGCCCCGCGTGTCGGCGGATTCTTTCTGCGCCTCTTGCGGATCAGCGGGTAACCGGCCGGTCCGGAGTGCTCACGTCGTAGACCTGCACGGGCGGATCCGTCGGTGCCATCCGCATCAGCGCTTCGAGGACACGCGCTTTGGCCGCATTGTCGTCGGCGCTCCCCCAGAATACCGTCTGCCCGCTCGCCAGCTTCAGTTCCACGGAGTCCACGGTCTGGGCCGAAGCACTTTCCAGCAGGGCCAGGACATTGGTCGGCAAGGCGGCAAGCACCGAGGTGATGCTGGGGAAAACCTGCGCATTCACAGCCTCGGCACCGCCGTCGATCAGCGGCAGCGGCACCGCCGCCCGGTCAGCAGCGGCTGCAAGGCGCCTGCCCTGCTCATCGATCAGCGCCAACTGCGGACCGTCCTGCAGGACGGCCACCGGAACGCGCTCGGTGACGGTGACCACCAGTGTGGACGGCGGCTGGGCCGCGACGTCGATCTTCTCGATTTCCGGGCGGTCCCGCAGCAGCGCTTCTACGTCCCCGTCGGAAATGGTGGGCAGGGTCTGCCCTTTCAGGGGCTCGAGCGCGGCTTCGGCCTGCTCGCGCGGCAGCAGTACCGTGCCCTCCACCACCACGGTCTTCAGCGCCAGGACAGGCGAATAGACCAGGAAAACGAAGAACAGGGCCACGGCTGCCAGCGCGGACACAGCAGTGATCCATACGATCCGGCGACGGCGCTTGCGCGGAGGCTCGGGAAAGGCCAGGACGGTGCCTGCCGGGCGAGGGGCACCCTTGGCCCCGCCGGTCCTGCCGGCTCCCCTTGCCCCGTTGCCCGGGGCGTGCGTAATTTCGTCCCGAGGGTCCAGCGCCCGGGTGGCGGTAATGATCTCGGCGTCGCCTCCGGGGCGCTTCCTACCGGCCATGGACGGCTTTCCCGGCGGCCAGCCGGCGGACCAGTTCGCTGCCCAGGGCCGTGACATCGCCGGCGCCCACGGTGAGGATGATGTCCCCCTCGTCGGCGTTGTCCGCCACCTGCGCCACGGCTTCGTCCGCAGAGCCGGCGTAGCCGCCGGGCACGTGCAGCCGCGAGGTGATTAGTTCGCTGGTGACCCCGTCAATGGGATCTTCGCGTGCGGGGTAGATATCCAGCACCGTGGCGGTGTCCGCCAGGTCCAGGGCAGCCGCGAACTCGGCCGCGAAGTTGCGTGTGCGGCTAAACAGGTGCGGCTGGAACAATACATGCACCCGGTGAGAGCCGGCTACGGTCCGGGCGGCCTTCAGGGCCGCGTTCACCTCGGTTGGGTGGTGCGCATAGTCGTCGAAGACCTGCACGCCCCGGGCACTGCCGCGTGGTTCGAAGCGCCGTGCCGCACCGGAGAAGGTGCCCAGTCCCGCCGCGGCGGCCTGCGGGTCGACGCCCAGTTCCAGGGCGACGGCGAAGGCCGCCGCCGCGTTGAGGATGTTGTGGGCGCCCGGAACCTGCAGCGCCAGCTCCACCTGGGATTCGGTGCCGTCCACCGTGAAGTGCAGCGTGCTGACCGACCCTGCGCCCGCGGCGCGGGTATCCGAGACCCGGACTCCGGCCGTTGCCGCGTAGCCGTAGGTCAGGACCCGCGGGGCACCGCTGCGCTCGGCCAGCGCGCTGGCGCCGGCGTCGTCGGCGCAGGCAATCAGCAGTCCGCCGGCGGGCAGCAGGGCCGCAAACGCGTCAAAGGAGGCGAACACCGCTTCTTCGGTGCCGTAATGGTCCAGGTGGTCCGCTTCGACGTTGGTCACCACAGAGACCCGCGGGCTGTAGTTCAGGAACGAAGCGTCGGATTCATCGGCCTCCGCCACGAAAACCGGGCCGGTACCGTGCATGGCGTTGACGCCGAGCGCGGCAACGTCGCCGCCGATGGCGAACGAAGGGTCCAGCCCCGCTTCGCGCAGCATGACCGTCACCATGGCGGAAGTGGTCGTTTTGCCGTGGGTTCCGGCCACGGCCACCAGGTCCTGCGTCCCCATGGCCGCGGAGAGCGCCACCGACCGGTGGATGATCCGCAGCCCGCGGGCACGGGCCTCGGCCAGTTCGGGGTTCTGCTCGCGGATGGCCGTGGAGACCACAACGGTGTCTGCGTCCGCCACGTGTGCGGCGTCGTGCCCGACGTAGACCGTGGCACCCAGCGCCTCGAGCGCGCGCAGCCCCGGGGAATCCTTCGCATCTGAACCGGAAACAGGCACCCCCTGGGCTACGAGCACCCGCGCCACGGCGGACATTCCCGCGCCGCCCAGGCCGATGAAGTGTACCTGTCCCAAGTCACTGGGGTTGAGCCGGTTCATGCCTTTGACCTATCGCTTGCTTCGAGAATAAATGCCGCCATCCGCTGGTCCGCGTCACGGATTCCCAGGCTGGACGACGCCCGGGACATGGCGTCCAGTGCTGCCGGATCGGCCAGCAAAGGTATCAGCCTGCCCGATATCCATTCGGCTGTGAAGAGTGGGTCGGCCACGGTGAGCGCACCGCCGGCAGAGACCAGGGCTTCGGCGTTCAGTGCCTGTTCACCGTTGCCGTGCGGCAGCGGCACCAGCACGGCGGGCAGGCCCACGGCACTGGTCTCGCAGACCGTGCCTGCGCCGGAGCGCGCCAGCAGCAGGTCCGCTGCCGCGTAGGCGGTCTCCATCCCGTCCACGTACTCCACCTGGGTGTAGCCGGGGGCGGCCAGCGGCCGGCCGGCAGCATCCAGCAGGGACTTTCCGCGGCCGGTGATGTGCAAGGTTTGGATCCCGGCGGCTGCCAGTGCCGGCAGGGCCTGTTCCACGGCACGGTTGATGCTGGCGGCTCCTGAGGACCCGCCTGTGACCACCAGTGTGGGCATGTCCGGTTTCAGTCCCAGCGCGGCACGGGCACCGGCCCGGGCAGCGTTCCGGTCCAACGAGGAGATTTCCCGTCGCATCGGCATGCCCACCCACGTGGCCTTCGGCAGGCTGGTGGCTTCGAAGGCGACCCCGGTGACGGCGGCAAAGCGGGCGCCCACGCGGTTGGCCAGGCCAGGACGGGCGTTGGCTTCATGGACAATCACGGGCAGTGAGCGGCGGCGGGCCGCCAGGTACACCGGTGTGGAAACATATCCGCCCACGCCCACGACGACGTCGGCCTGTGCAGCGTCCAGGATCGCACCGGCCTGCTTCACGGCACGCACCAGACGGGCCGGGAGCTTCACCAGGTCCGCCGAGGGACGGCGGGGCATGGGCACCCGGTCAATGGTGGCCAACTCGTAGCCGGCAGCCGGGACCAGGCGCGTTTCCATGCCTGACGCCGTTCCCACCACGGTGATGCGGGAGTCGGGGCGCTGCGCGGTCACGGCGTCTGCAATGGCCAGCAGCGGGCTGATGTGCCCGGCGGTGCCGCCTCCGGCCAGGACTACGGACAAGGGGTGCTGCGTCATGGAGCTGTTGGTTCACTTTCAGGAATTTTGCGGGCAAAGGAAAGCAGGACGCCGATGGCGGCGAGGGTGAAGGTCAGGGACGATCCGCCGTAGGAAATGAAGGGCAGCGGAACACCGATGACAGGCAGCAGGCCGGTGACCATGGCGATGTTCACTGCCGCCTGGCCGATGATCCAGACCAGGACGGCACCGCATGCGATCCGGATGAAGGGGTCCGTGTGGCGCATGGTTACCCGGACGGTGGCGATCGCCAGCACGGCAAACAGGCTGACCACCACGAGGGTGCCCAGCAGGCCGAACTCCTCGCCGATGATGGCGAAGATGAAGTCGTTGTGTGCTTCGGGAATCCAGTTCCACTTCTGCCGGCTCTGTCCGATGCCCACGCCCAGCCAGCCGCCGGATGCCAGGGCGTACATGCCCGCGTTGGCCTGGTCACACAGTCCGGTGCCGCAGTCCAGCTTCAGCCAGGCGCTGATTCGGCCGGACCGGTTGCCGCTGAGCGCAGACATCAGCAGGGCTCCGAAGGCTGCGGCAGCGGCGAGGGCAGCCAGGAACCGCCCCGGGGCGCCGGCGAAGAACAGTGCGGCCACCATGATCAGGCCCATGATGATCACGGTGCCGAGGTCGCTGCCGGCCATGACCAGCACAATCAGGATGCCGCCGCCGGGCACCACCGGGATCAGCGCATGCTTCCACTCAGTGAGCAGCCGCCCCTTGCGGGAGAGCACGGCCGCAAACCAGATGGCCATGGCCAGCTTCGCCGCTTCCGACGGCTGTCCGGTAATGGGACCAATCTCGATCCAGTTCTTGTTGCCGTTGACTTCCTTGCCGATCGCCAGCACCAGGATGAGCAGGAAAATCGCGAGGAAGTACAGCGGCCAGGCCAAGACCCGGTAGTGGCGGGTGGTCAGCCGTGAGAGCACCAGCATCGCGATGACGCCGGCTGCTGCGAACATCGACTGCTTCAGGAACAGGTCGAACGTGGTGGCCGCTCCGGCGTCGCTTCCGGCGGCTGCAGCGATGGATTCAACCGAGGAGGCCGAGAGGACCATCATCAGGCCAATGGCCGTCAGCGCCAGCGTGGCGCCGAGGATGGTGTAGTAGCTGGAACCGGTGGCAAGGCGGCCGCTGCCTTCCAGGAAAACCATAAAGCGTTCCCGGCGGGAGACCGGCTTGGCGGCGGCGGCTGTCGTCTCCGCGGCCCTGCTGGCCGTGGCGGTCCTGTCCGCTTTGCCTGCGGAGGATTTGCCTGCGGAGGACCTGCCTGCGGAGGACCTGTCCGCGGAGGGCCCGCCCGCGGAGGCCCGGCCGGAAGACGGCCGGGGTGCGGAGGAGGCCCGGCCGGCGCCGGACGATGCCCCGCCAGTCCCTGATACCGCGCCCGTTCCGTTACTGGATCCCGCGCCCGGATTCCGGCGCAGGACCGGTTTGCGCTTGCTGCCGGTGGGCGTGGTGGCCAATCTAGGGCTCCTTCGGGGTTTGGACCTGTCCCGGCGTGGTGTTTTCCTGCTGCTCGCCCACATACCCGGCAACCGCTTCGATAAAAGCCTCGCCGCGGTGGGCGTATGACGTGAACTGGTCCATGGACGCAGCTGCCGGAGCCATCAGGACGGTGTCACCGGCCTCCGCGACGGCGGCCGCTGCAGCAACGGCACGGACCATGATTTCCTCGGCGCTGGTGACCGGGGACTGCTCTTCACCAGTTTGCTCTCCGAGTGCACGGATCACCGGTACATCGGGTGCGTGTCTTGCCAGGGAATCCTGCAGGTCGCGGGTCTCTGCGCCTATCAGGACCACGGCCCTGAGCCGGTCCCGGTGCGCCGCGATCAGGTCGTCGTAGCCCACGCCCTTGGACAGGCCGCCGGCAATCCAGACCACGCTGCTGAAGGCGGCCAGGGAGGCCGAAGCCGCGTGCGGGTTGGTGGCTTTGGAGTCATTGACCCAGAGGATGTCTCCGAGCCGGGCAACCGCCTGGATCCGGTGGTCTCCGGGCGAGTAGGCGCGCAGTCCCTCACGGACGGCAGCCGGTTCGACGCCGTAGGCCCGCACCAGTGCCGCGGCGGCCAGTGCGTTGGCCACCATGTGCCGCGGGGCGTACTCCCCCAGGTCCGCCATGGCGGCGAGCTCAGCGGCCGAGTCCTTCCGCTGTTCGATGAACGCGCGGTCCACCAGCAGGCCTTCGACAACGCCCACCATGCTGACGGCGGGAACACCGGTGGTGAAGCCGATGGCACGGCAGCCTTCCACCACGTCCGCTTCCTCGACCATGTGTTCGGTCTCGTACTGTTCGGCGTTGTAGATGCAGGCAACCTGCGTGTTTTCGTAGATCTTGGCCTTATCGGCCATGTAGGCCTCATAGGAGCCGTGCCAGTCCACGTGGTCTTCAGCAATGTTCAGGCACACACTGGCCAGCGGCGAAATGGAGTGCGTCCAGTGCAGCTGGAAGCTGGACAGCTCCACGGCAATGGCGTCGTAGCCTTCCGGGTCCCGGATGGCGTCCAGGATCGGCGTGCCGACGTTGCCGGCCGCGATGGCTCGCAGTCCGGCTGCGCGGAGCATGCTCTCCGTCATCGAAACGGTGGTGGTCTTGCCGTTGGTTCCGGTGATGGCAAGCCACTGCGCTGTCTTGCGGCCTTCGCGGATGCGCACCCGCCAGGCCAGCTCGACGTCGCCCCACACCGGAATACCTGCCTCGGCGGCTGCTGCCAGCACCGGATGGGTGGGCCGGAACCCCGGGGAGGTCACCACCAGGTCGGGCGCCTGCCCGTCAACCGGCGGCAGGGACGCAACGGCATCCGCACCCAGCAGGATGTCCGTTGCACCCACAATCCGCAGGGTGTCCGCCTTGGCACGGTTTTCCTCCGTGTCGCGCGCGTCAACGACAACCACCCGGGCACCGAGTTCCACGAGGGTGTCCGCGGCGGAGAAGCCGGAGAGGCCGATGCCGGTCACCACCACGCGCAGTCCGCTCCAGTCAGCGTCCCAGGTTGTCAGTTCCTCCAGAGGAGCACTCACAGTCCCACCACCCATTCGGCGTAGAAGATTCCCAGTGCCACGGCTACGCATAGTCCGGCGATGATCCAGAACCGGACCACCACCGTCACTTCTGCCCAGCCCTTGAGTTCAAAGTGGTGCTGCAGCGGGGCCATCTTGAACACACGCTTGCCGCCGCTGATCTTGAAGTACCCCACCTGGATGATGACCGACAGCGTGATGATCACGAACAGTCCGGCCAGGATCACGAGAAGCAGTTCGGTGCGGGAAAGGATGGCGAAAGCGGCAATGGCACCGCCGATGGCCAGCGAACCGGTGTCGCCCATGAAGATCTTGGCGGGCGCCGTGTTCCACCAGAGGAAACCGACCAGCGCGCCGGCCATGGCTCCGGCCAGCAGTGCCAGGTCCATCGGGTCGCGGACCTCGTAGCAAACGGAGCCTGCATCCTCGGCACCGCAGCTCTGGTTGTACTGCCAGATGCCGATCAGGAAATAGGCCCCGAAGACCAGGATCGAGGCGCCGGCGGCGAGGCCGTCCAGGCCGTCGGCCAGGTTCACGCCGTTGGTGGTTCCGGTGGTGATCAGCAGGGACCAGATCACGAACAGGACCGCGCCGATGATGGTTCCGGCAAACGCCAGGTCCACGCCGGTGTCACGGACGAATGAAATGGCGGTGGAGGCAGGTGTGCGCCCCTGGTCGTTCGGGAACTGCAGGGCCAGGACGGCGAAGGTTATGCCCACCGCGGCCTGCAGGATGATTTTGGCCTTGGCGTTCAGGCCGAGGCTGCGCTGTTTGGAGATCTTGGTGTAGTCGTCAATGAAACCGACCATGCCCATGCCCACTGTGAGGAGCAGCACCAGCAGGCCCGACGCCGTCGGGCTGAACGATCCCGATCCGAGCATGCCGCTGATGAGGTGGGTGATGAAGTACGCAGCCACCACGGATGCCACAATGACGGCGCCGCCCATGGTGGGGGTGCCGCGCTTGGTGTGGTGCGAGGTGGGGCCGTCGTCGCGGACAAACTGGCCGTAGCCTTTGTGCACCAGGAAACGGATGAACAGGGGTGTTCCGGCAAAGGCAAAAACCATGGCCAGCGAAGACCCTACGAGCAGGGAGATCACAGGTTCTCGCCTCCGGTCCCTTCGGCGCGGGCCGGCTGGGCGGCTGAGTCTGTGACTGCGGACGGTGGTACAGGGGTCAAGGCTATCCGATCGCCGAGGTAGCGCAGGGCTGCTCCGTTGGAGGATTTGAACAGGACAAGATCACCGGGCGCCAGGGATTCGGCGAGGATACGTTCGGCGTCCTCGGCGGTCTCCACGAAGGTGGATTCATCCCCCCATGAACCCTCCATAACGGCCCCGGTGTGCATGGCGCGGGCGCCGGTGCCCACGACAATCAGTTTGGAGATGTTCAGCCGGACAACGTACCGGCCGATCGCGTCGTGTTCGGTGACGGAGTCTTCACCGAGTTCGAGCATTTCGCCCAGCACCGCCCAGGTGCGGCGTTCGGCGCCGAGTTCGGCCAGGGTCCGCAGCGCTGCCCGCATGGATTCGGGATTGGCGTTGTAGGCGTCGTTGATGACGGTGACGCCGTCGGCCCGGTCGGTGCGTTCCATCCGCCAGCGGCTGGCCGCGGTGCGTCCGGACAGTCCCGCGGCGATCTGCTCGCCGCTGATGCCGGCGGCATACGCAGCCGCAGCGGCTGCCAGCAGGTTCGCGGTGTGGTGCGCGCCAATGAGCCCGGAGCGGATCTCGTGCTTGCTGCCGTCGGGCAGCAGCAGCGTAAAGACCGGGCGGCCCTCGGCGTCGGTACGCGCGTCCAGGGCGCGCACGGCGTTCTTGGCCCCGTGGGCTTCCTCCGGCGAGGAGGTGAAGTACAGCACCGGGGCCTGGGTGCGGGAGGCCATCGCGGACACGCGGACGTCGTCTGCGTTCAGGATGGCGGTACCGCCTTCGGGCAGCGCCTCCACCAGTTCACCCTTGGCCACGGCAATGTTTTCCACGCCGCCGAATTCGCCGGCGTGGGCGGACCCTACGAACAGGACCACTCCGATGTCCGGCTTCACCATGTCCGCCAGGTAGCGGATGTTACCGATGCGCGTGGCACCCATTTCCATCACGAGGTAGCGGGTCCCGTAGCCGGCGTTGAACACAGTCAGCGGCAGGCCTACTTCACCGTTGTAGGACCCGACGGGCGACACGGTGGGGCCCGCCTGCGACAGCACCCCTGCCAGCAGGTCCTTGGTGGTGGTCTTTCCGGCGGATCCGGTAATGCCGATGACGGTCAGCTCGCCGTGGGCGCGGAGCCTGCGGACTATTTCCGCGGCGATGGCGCCCATGGCGAGGACGGCGTCGGGAACCATAACGGCGGGGAACAGCGCGCCGGCGTCGTCGGTCACGGGACGCTCCACCAGCGCCAGCACGGCGCCGCGTTCAAAGGCCGTCCCCACGTACAGGTGGCCGTCGGAGTTCTCCCCCGGCTTGGCTATGAAGAGCGAACCCCCGGTTACTTCACGGGAATCCGTAGTGGCGGAAGTCACTGCCGGAACCGGTGCCTGCGCGGCCGGACCGATCAGTTCGCCGCCCGTGATTGCCGCTATTTCGGCTGCATTAAGTTCAATCATAACGATTTAGGACTCTACCCCGTCGCTGGAAAGGGCAGTGAATCCGTATCTTGTCAAAGCCCGGCGCAGCTCCACCCTGTCATCCAGGGCGAGGTTCTCCCCCATGACTTCCTGCCAGACCTCGTGGCCCCGGCCCGCCACCAGGACAGTGTCCTGCGGCCGGGCAAGTTCCACGGCGCGGTCAATGGCTGCAGCACGGGGCGCCACTTCCTCAATGACACAGGTGAGCCCCTCCCGGGACTGCGCTGCAGATGCACCGCGGAGCACGTCGGCGCGGATCGCCGCCGCGTCCTCACCGTGCGGGTCGTCATCGGTGACGACGACGACGTCGGCCAGCCGCGCTGCGATGGCCCCCATCAGCGGGCGCTTGGTCTGGTCGCGTTCGCCGGTGGCACCGAAGACGATGATCACCCTGCTGTCTTCGTCAGGGCGCCGCACGGCCTCCAGGGTGCGGGTCAGCGCATCGGGGTTGTGCGCAAAATCAACAATGGCGGCCGGCTCTTCGCCGATCAGCTGCATCCGTCCCGGCACCTCAACGGTGAACGGGTCATGGGAATCGAGGGCCCTCTGTACGGCGTCCGCGGGGACACCGGAGGCCAGGACCATAACGGTGGCCAGGGCTGCGTTGGATACGTTGAACCCGCCGGGCAGGGCGGTAGACACGCGCAGCTGTACGTTGTCCGGGCCGCTCAGCACGAAAGAGTGCCCGAGGCCGCGGGGAGCCACCTCGGTCACGTTCCAGTCCGCACCGGCACCTGCACCGTCCGTGGACAGGGTCAGGACCGGCACCCCGGCCCGTTCGGCCATCCTGGTGCCCCATTCGCCGTCGACGGTCACCACGGCGCGGCGGGCACGGTCGGGCTGGAACAGCGCGGCCTTGGCGGCGAAGTATTCCTCCATGGATCCGTGCAGGTCCAGGTGGTCCTGGGTGAGGTTGGTGAACCCGGCTACGTCAAAACGGATCCCGTCCACCCGCCGGTAGCTGATGGCGTGCGAAGAGACCTCCATGGTGGCCGCGTCCAGGCCCCGCTCGCGCATGAGCGCCAGCAGCCCGTGGACCTGGGGCGATTCAGGGGTGGTCAGCACACTGGGAATCGATTCCCCGCCGGCCAGGATCTCGATGGTGCCGATGAGCCCGGTGGTCCGCCCGAGTGCCTGCTGCAGGGAGTTCACGAAGTAGGAGGTGGTGGTTTTGCCGTTGGTGCCGGTGACGCCGAGCAGCACCGGGCGCTGCCCGTCGGCGGGCATGCTGTTGAACACGGCAGCGGCGAGCGGGCCCACCAGGCGGCGGACGTCGCCTGCGAGGAACACCGGGATGCCGAGTCCTTCGAGGTGTTCCAGCCCGGCCTCGTCGGTCAGAACTGCGGCGGCGCCGGCCTTTTCGGCAGCGGCAGCGAAACGGGCACCGTGGTGGCGCGCCCCGGCAACACCCACATACAGGTCGCCCGGCAGCACCTCGCGGGAGTTGATGGTGAGACCGGTCAGTTCAGTGCCCCAGGCGGTGTTCCCGGTTCCTGCTGCGGGCGCCACCGCGCGCAGGGCCGCCGGCAGCCGGTCTACCGCAGCACGCATGGTGACGGGTTCCACGGCGGCAGGGCGGAACCCAGAACCGGGCTGCTGATCTTCACTTGTTGGCACTTCGTTGCTCCAGGAATTAGTACTCAATGGGGTAGGTCTCCGGCTCGCCCTTGGACGGCGGCACGTTGTTGCTGACCAGGGCTTGTTCCATGACCTTTTGGAAGGACTGGCCGGGAACGATGTAGTAGAGGTCGCCCTGGGGCCGCTGGAGGGTCACCACAACCACGTACTTGGGGTCGTCCATGGGTGCAATACCAGCATAGGAGAGTGTGGAACCGTCGTAACCGCCGTTGGCGCCGGGAGCCTCCGCGGTACCGGTCTTGGAACCCACGCGGTACTGCTTCAGCGCGCCGGTGGCGCCGGAACCATCCGTGGTGACCGTCTCCAGCATGTGCTGTACCTGCGTGGCCGTCTCTTTGGACACCACCCGGGTTCCCTTGTCCTTCTCCACCGGATGCTCCGTGCCGTCCTCGTCGATCACTGAGTCAATGATGCTCGGCTTCAGCCGGACGCCGTCGTTGGCGATGGTCTGGTAGACGCTGGCGGTGTGCAGCGCGGTCTGGGTCAGGCCCTGGCCGAAGAGCACGGTGTACTGCTGCCGGTTGTCCCAGCCCTCCGGGTCGGCCAGCAGGCCTGCGGTCTCTCCGTTCAGGCCCACGTTCAGGGGCTGGCCGACTCCGAACTTCGTCAGCCAGTCGTACCGTTCCTGGGGAGTCAACTGCTGGCCGATCTTCACGGTCCCGGTGTTCAGCGACTTGGCCAGGATTCCCGAGGCCGTCATGTGGAGCACTCCGTGGGGCGAGGCGTCCTTGAACGTCTGGCCGTCGACGGTGTAGGTGGGCTCAAGTTCGAACTGCGACTGCGGGGTGATGATCCCCTCTTCGATGCCGGCGGCCATGGTGATCACCTTGGTGGTGGAACCGGGTTCGAAGGAGTCCGTGACGGAGCGTGCCTTGCGCGATTCCGCCGGTGTTGCGCCGGGATCGTTCGGGTCGGCAGTGGTGGATTCGGCCAGTGCAACAACCCTGCCCGTCTCCACCTCCATGGCGACGATGTTGCCCCACTCGGCGTGGTATTCCTCCACCTGCGCGGCAATGGTCTGCTGGGCGAACCACTGCAGGTCCTGGTCGATGCTGAGCTTGATGGACTGCCCGTCCCGGACCGGTTCGTCAGTGTTGGTGGCGTACGGGATGCGGATGCCGTCACCGCCGATTTCGTACGTCTTGCTGCCGGCAGCACCGGCCAGGATGCCGTCCTGGGTAAGCTCCAGGCCTTCCTGGGCACCTTCCGTGCCGAGGAAACCGACAATGGAACCGCCCACCGCTCCGGAGGGGTAGGTCCTCAGCGTGGTGCGGTCCGCGTAGATCCCCGGGAACTTGACGGCCAGGACCTTCTCCTTGATTTCAGGGGTCACGGTCTTGGCGACGAAGTTGAAGCCCTTCTCCCCCAGCACAGCAGAACGCAGGGTCTCCGGGTCTTGGCCCAGTACGGCCGAAAGTTCCGTGAAGGCCTGGTCGAAGGTGACTTCCTGCAGGGTGCCTTCGGCGTCGCGGCGCTTGTACTTCTCCTCGATGTCCTGGGAGAGGCGCTGGTCCACAACTATGTCGAAGCGCTCCACACTGCGGGCCAGGTAGTTGCCCTTGGCATCCAGGATGCTGCCGCGCAGGGCCGGGACAGGTACGGTCACCAGCCGCTTGTCGACGGCGGCCTGCGCCATGCCGTCCGGGTCCACCGCCTGGACCCAGAACAGGCGGAGCCCCAGCAGTGCCAGCAGTGCCAGTGCCAGGACCAGCCCGACACGCAGCCGCTTGGCTACGATGGCCACCCTGTGGTTGTCCGGGCCGGAAGTTTGTGCCACAACGTGTCCTTGTTTATGCCTAAGTTCGATGCCTGCCGGCCTGGATCAGTTTCCGCTTCGCTGGCCCGGAACCGGAATGGTTCCACCGTTCAGCTCAGCTTCCGGTACCGTCTCGGGCGCTTGGGGTACAACCGTGGGCGCGGCGGGAGCCGTGTCCTGTTCCCGGGGAGCGGTTTCCTCCTGCTCCTCGGTCGCCCTCACAGTATCCCGGGATTCCTCCGGAACCACGGAAGGCGCGGGTGCCACCGGTTGTGTCAGGACACTGGGAGCACCGATCAGTGCCTTGGCCGGGTCTGCTTCCTTGGCGGCTTCGGGGCTGCCCGTAACGCCCAAGGTCATCAGGTCGATGGTGCCGAAGGTGGGTGAGGACACCATGCCCAGCTCCCCTGCGGCCGCTGCCAGGACCTGGGGCGCCTGGTGGTTTTCGATTTCCTGTGTCAGGGCCTCGTTGCGCTGGGCGAGTTCCGCCTGCTGGCTCTGCAGCTGTACAAGCTCGTACTGGCCGCTGGAAACGGAGATGTTCAGGAGCAGCACGGACGCCAGTCCCAGCACCAGTGCCGCGAAGCATACGACAGCGAACGGAGTGCGCTTCCTGCGGGCGGCCGCGGGGACCAGCGACAGCGGAGTGCGCCTCTTGGGCGCGGGAGCGGCTGTGGCTGTGTCCCAGTCGAGGGCACGGGCGGTGTTGCCCACAACCGACTGCGCTGCGCGGCCGGAGCCGATTCGGGCCGATGGCCGACGTTCACTCATTATTTCCTGGCCCCATCCATGGGTTTGCGGATTCGTTCTACTGCCCGGAGCTTGGCCGATGCCGCGCGGGGGTTCTCTGCTATTTCTTCGTCGGTGGGCACTTCGGTGCCCTTCGTCAGCCGTGTGAGCTGGGCCTTGTGCTGCTCAAGCTCAACGGGGAAACCCTTGGGGGCGGAAGACCGGGCTCCCGCGGCGAAGACACCCTTGACGATCTTGTCTTCAAGCGAGTGGTAGGAGAGCACCACAACCCGGCCGCCCAGGTTCAGCACCGACAGTGATGCCGGGATGGCGCGCTCCAGCACGTCCAGTTCCTCATTCACTTCGATCCGCAGGGCCTGGAAGGTGCGCTTGGCGGGGTGTCCGCCGGTGCGGGCCGCAGCAGCGGGAACCACCTTGCGGATGGTTTCCACCAGCTCGCCGGTGGTGGAGAAGGGCTGGACGGCGCGGGCCGCAACGATGGCCGATGCAATGCGGCCGGCGAACTTCTCCTCGCCCCACTTGCGGATGAGGGTGACCAGTTCGGTTTCGCTGTAGGTGTTGACGACGTCGGCGGCGGTCTGTCCGCGGGTGGTATCCATCCGCATGTCCAGCGGCGCGTCGTATGAATACGCGAAGCCGCGGTCCCTCTCGTCCAGCTGGAGGGAGGAGACCCCGAGGTCGAAGAGTGCGCCGTCGATGCCGTCGAAGCCCAGGTCCGTGACGACGTCGGCAATCTCGTCATACACGGCGTGAACCAGGTCGATCCGGTCGTTGAAGGGTTCGAGCCGCTTTCCGGCCAGCGCCAGGGCCTGCTGGTCACGGTCAATGCCGATCAGGTGCAGTTCCGGGAACCGCTGCAGCATGGCTTCGCTGTGTCCGCCCATTCCCAGGGTTGCATCCACGACGACGGCGCGGCCGCGTTCTGCGACTGCGCGTTCAATCGAGGGAGCCAGGAGATTGATGCAGCGGTCGCGCAGCACCGGAACATGCCGTTCCTCGGTGGGGCGCTCTTCGCTCATCTGAGGCTTCCTTCCGTACGTAGTGAGTGGTACCGGCAACAGCTGCTGGTTCTTGGATCAGGCCCCCATCCGCGCCTCACCGCTGCCGGCCGCCTGGCTCCGGGGAAGGGAAGCCAGGATGGCTCGCGGTGGGGCGGCTGGAGATCTCATACAAGAAACAACTGCCTGCGGGATTGTCTTTGCGGGTGGTGCACCTAGAAGATGCCGGGAATCGCGTCCTCGTCCGTTTCCGAGAAAGCGGTCTCCTGCTCTTCCAGGTACTTCTGCCAGGCAGCCGCATCCCAGATCTCGGCCCGCGTTCCTGCGCCGATTACGGCGAGTTCGCGTCCGAGGCCTGCATACGACCTCAGGGCCGGCGGGATGGTGACCCGGCCCTGCTTGTCTGGTACTTCGTCAGAGGCTCCGGACAAAAAGACCCGAATGTAGTCGCGCGCCTGGCGGGAGGAAAGTGGAGCTTCCCGCATCTGGTCGTGGACCCGTTCGAATTCCTTCTGGCTGAAGACGTAGATGCAGCGCTCCTGACCCCTGGTCAGGACGAGGCCGTCAGCCAGTTCCTCGCGGAACTTGGCCGGCAGGATCAGCCTCCCCTTCTCGTCCAAACGCGGTGAATGTGTTCCCAGGAACATCACTCACCACCCTGTCCGATTAGGGGAAAACCCCTCGAGTACCGCCCCTACCCTCTTATGTCCCCCACTTTACTCCACTTCCCTCCACAGTCAACGATGCGGGGCATCTGATTCCGGGCGCGCCGTATTCCAAATTCCGCGAATTCCCGCGGGATGCAGGCGGTGGTGCAAAGTGGAGGGACTGGACCGCCCGCCTGGCCCGCAGGGGACACAAAAAAGGACCCGCCTAAGCGGATCCTTTATGCCAAGCCTGTGCCTGGGGTGGTTTCAGGTGGACACTGCCGGGACCGGGAGCGGGCACCGGGGAAGGTTAGGGTTGGTCACGCTTGCGTTCGTCCCATTTGTTTTCCAGATTGTTCATGAATCCGCGCTGGGCACTTGATTCGCGTTCCTTGCGGCCGTCCGCAGGTTTGGGCGCATTCTTGCGGCCGCGCGTAGTGGCGTAGTAGACCCCCGCACCCATAACCAGGAATCCAAGGACGCCGACCACTATGCCGGCTTCGGTGATGCCAAGGAGCAGTATCGCCAACCCCACCACGGCCATGAGTGACCCGAGGACAATGCGCCTGGTGGAAATGCCGCGGCCGGCGGACGTTGCCATCGAGTTCGCGAATTTCGGATCTTCGGCGTGTAGTTGCTGCTCCAGTTGATCCAGCAAGCGCTGCTCGTGTTCCGAGAGTGCCATTGCTGCCTCCTTGCCGTCCGGTTTGTGCCCCTGTAAACCAACCAACGAACCCGTTACGCCGAATGTTCCCGCGCAGGCCGCTGCTGCTTTGCACTTAGTCCAAGGATAGGTGTCAACGGGTCCGCATGAAAGCGGCCCGTGTACGTATTCCGGCGGGTAGGCCGCCGGAGCCGTTCCGGTGCCTCATTCCGTGCTCTCCGGCGGTGTCTTGCGGGCTGAGGGTGCGATCAACCGGGCCGGCACCACACCGAGTTCGCCAAAGCGCCGGTTGATCCGGTCCAGGGCATCCTCCGCCGAACGCCAACTGTCTTCCCGCCCGTCCAAGGTGAGCTGCATGGCGGCACCCTGCGCCGGCTCCAGCTGTTCCGCCCGCAGGCCAATGAGGCGCACGCTTTGGGGCCGCCGCCCCAGGGCCGTTAGCAGGCCCTTGGCTGCCTCGTAGATCATCTGGGCACTGTCCAAAGGTTCGGTGAGGGTGCGGGTGCGGGTTAATGTCGTGAAGTCGGTGTAGCGCAGTTTGAGGGAAACCGCCCTGCACTGCAGGCCTGCGGCGCGCAGGCGCACAGCGCTTTTGTGTGCCAGGCGCAGCAGTTCGGTATGCAGCACGTCATCGTCGCTGACATCGGCCGCGAAGGTTTCTTCGGCCCCGATGCTCTTTTCCCGGCGTACCGGTGTCACTGCGCGCGCGTCCCGCCCCCAGGACAGTTCGAACACATGCTCCCCCGTGGCACCTAGCAGCCGCCGGAGTACGCTCGGCGGAGTATTGGCGACGTCGGCGACGGTGGCTATGCCCACCCGGGCCAGCACCTCGCGGGTCTTGGCGCCCACCCCCCACAGTGCGGATACCTCCAGGGTGTGGAGGAAGTCCACTGTTCGGTCCTTGGGCACCAGCAGCAGTCCGTTGGGCTTGCAGCGGGTGGAGGCGATCTTGGCCACGAACTTGGTTGCGGCAATGCCTACGCTGGCGGTCATCCCCAGCTCGGCCGCCACCCTTTTACGGATCAGTTCGCCTATGACGCGTGGCGGGCCGAGCCTGCGCATGGAACCGGAGATATCCAGGAAGGCCTCGTCCACGCTGAGCGGCTCCACCAGGGGCGTGATGGATTCGAAGATTGCCATCAGCTGCTTGGAATAGGACCGGTAGACCTCTTGGTGCGGTTCAAGCACCACCGCCTGCGGACACTGGCGCCTGGCCACCGCCATAGGCATGGCTGAGTGCACGCCGTAGCGGCGGGCCTCATAGGAAGCCGACAGCACAACGGACCGGCCCCCCAATCCTCCAACAATCACCGGCTTGCCCACCAGCTCCGGGTGCTGCAGCAATTCGACGGAGACATAGAAGGCGTCCATGTCCACGTGCATGATGGTGCAGTCGCGGTTGCCGCTGCCGTTCTCGGGGCCATTGCTCACCAACTCATCGTAGCCACCGCCACCCCCATAACTCCTTTCCTGCCCGGGCGGTCCGGTCGCCTAGACTTGGGTGCAGGACCCTGACCCCCACCGATGCGGAAACCGATGAACAAGTCCCTCCCTGCACTGACCATCGCGGCCCTGGCCCTGGCTGTGTCCGGTTGCACCGCCGGAGACGGCGCTGCTGCGGACCCTGAATCCAGCTCCTCCACGGCCGCCGCTCCTGCTCCCTCCGCTTCTCCCACGAAGACGCCGGTGGCGCTGGCGGACGGTTTCCCGACCGACCGGATCCCGGTTATGGACGGAGCCGAGATCCTCTCCAGCACCGTGGACCGCTCGGGGAAAACCATTACCTCCGTACTGGTCGCCTCCACTGCCGTGCCGGTGGCCGAGGTCATCGCTTACTACGAAGCAGCCCTGACGGCCCAGGGGTTCGCTGCCTCACCCGCAGAACCGGGCACTCCCACGTCCCGGGACTTCCTGCGGATAGGTGCAGGGGAACCGGAAACCGTTAATATCACGGTCACTGCCAAGGACGCAGATTCCTCCACCGTCACCGTAGGCTCCACTCTCCTCGTCGAAGCGGAGGGCTAGCCCGTGGCTCCCGGCACTGCTCCGGAACCGGGTTCCCCCGCCGCGGCAACCGGATCAGGTCCCGCTTCGGCCAACGGGGTCCACGGTTCCCCCGCCCCGCTCCCGGCAGAAGCGGCCGAACATGAGCAGGCCGGGTACAGGGCCCTGCTGGGCGCGGAACTGGAAGACTTCCTGGCTGTCCAGCATTCGGTCCTCGCGGAAGTGTCCGCAGAAGCCCTCCCGCTGCTGGACGCGGTCCGAAACCTCGCCCGCGGCGGAAAACGGCTCCGTGCCCTGCTGGCCTATTGGGGCTGGCGTGGAGCGGGCGGCGCCGCCCTGGCGCCCGATGCGGTCCGGGCCGGGGTAGCCCTGGAACTGTTCCAGAGCGCAGCACTGATCCATGACGACATCATTGACCGCTCGGACACGCGGCGAGGCGGACCCAGCGTCCACCGGACCTTCTCCATCGCGCACGCAGATTCCAACTGGCATCTGGACGGATCCCACTTCGGTGCCTCGGCCGGCATCCTTGCCGGCGACCTGTGCCTTTCCCTCAGCGAGGAGATGTTCACCGCCGTCGGGCAGCGCGCTGCACACGGCACGACGGCCCGGAGGATCTTCAACCGGATGCGCACGGAGGTGATGGCCGGCCAGTACCTGGACATCCTTGAAGAGGTTGTCGGCCCGAGCCACGAACCTGAGCACGCGGTAGTCCGGGCCCGGAATATCCTGCGCTACAAGGCAGCCAAATACACCACGGAACATCCCCTGACCCTGGGCGGCGCGCTTGCCGGAGCGGAACCTGACCTGTTGTCCGGCTATTCGCGTTTTGCCCTGCCGCTGGGCGAGGCCTTCCAACTGCGTGACGATGTGCTGGGGGTCTTCGGGGATCCGCAGACCACGGGCAAGCCTGCCGGTGACGATTTGCGGGAGGGTAAGCGTACGGTCCTGATTGCCTATGCACTCGCCGGCGGTGAGCACGCGCGCAGGGAGATCACTGCCAGGCTCGGGGATCCGGAGCTGGACGACGACGGCGTTGCCGTCCTGCGCGGAATCATCCAGGAGACGGGTGCACTGGCTGCCACCGAAGAGCTCATCTCCCGGCACACGGAAACTGCCTTCTCCGCCCTCGGGGATCTGTCCCTGGACGAAGTGTCACGGGCGGCGCTGGATGCATTGGCGCATGCAGCCGTCCGGCGCAGCGCCTAGCCGACAACCAGGCAGCACAGCCAACACAGGCAAGGGAGCATCCCAAGACACAAAGCCGCCCCGTCAGCGACGGGGCGGCTTTGTGTTGTCCAGCTGTGTTGTCCAGCTGTGTTGTCCAGATTTTGTCCAGCTATTTTCCTGCGGTTACCGGCGGTTACCGGCGGAAGCGGACCACTACCAGGCCAGGGCCTGCGCCCGTCGCCGGATTTCAGTCTTGCGTCCTTCCCGGAGCGCGTCGACGGGACGTCCCGGCAGGGTGTCATCAGCGGTGAACAGCCAGCGGATCATTTCGTCATCATGGAAGCCCGCATCGTTCAGCACCGAGATAGTGCCCTTGAGGCTGTCCAGCACGGCGCCGTCAGCGATAAAGGCAGCCGGGACACTGCGGATCTTCCGTTCCCCCAGGCGGACGGCCACGAGGGCGCGCTCCTCCAGCAGGCTGTGCACCTTGTTAATGGGGAGGTCGAGTTGTTCAGCCACGTCGGGCAGGGTCAGCCAGTCGGAAACCAGTTCCTGAAGTTCATTCACCCTTCAAGGGTGCCACGACCCGGGCACCCCGGGCCACTCGGGCTTTAGTGGCCTAACTGAAACACAAATGGGACTACTCAGGTATTGTGCGGCACCGCCCTTGGTGTAAATTCACAGGAGTACCAGAAGTCACATCAGTAACAAATGCAACAGTAGTAACAGAAATAACAGCTTTCGAGCCCTACCACTTGTTTTTAGTCCCAAGGATTGCGGTAAAGGCCGCGGCCATCACAGATGAGGAAACAGCACCATATGAACGCATCGTCAACAACGGGAACGCAAAGCGCACGTCCCGCTGGTACCGGAATGCCGCGCAAACTGAGTGTCGCGGTGACAACGGCCGCCATTCCGGCAGTGATGATGTCCGCCCTGGCCCTTGCCGAGCCGGCCGCTGCTGCGCCCACCGCCCCGCAGAACACGCTGTTCCCCCAGATGCCGCTCCAGGCCATTAAGAACCTGAACACCGGTGCATCAACCGGAGTTGCCGCCTCACAGCTGGCCACCCAGGTTCCGGCTACCCTGCCGGCCGAGTCCTCCGTCCCCGCCACGCACCGCATTGTCCGCGGCGACACCGTGACCTCCATCGCTGCCCAGTACGGTCTCTCCGTGACCGAACTCCTGCGCGTGAACAACCTGCAGTCCACGTCCCTCATCTTTGCGGGCGAGGAACTCCGGCTGACCGGTGCTGCTGCCCCCGCCGCCCCCGCTTCCCCCGAAGCTCCGGCTGCCTCCGCCGGCACCTACACCGTGGTCTCCGGGGATACGCTCAGCGGCATTGCAGCCCGCCACGGCGTCAGCCTCTCCAGTGTCCTCTCTGCCAACGGACTGACCCTCACCTCGGTGATCTACCCCGGCCAGTCCATCCGCGTTGACGGATCCGCACCGGCCGCCCCGTCCGCCACGCCGGCCGACGTCGCCGTCGCGCCCGCTGACGCGGGAGCGTCCACCTACACCGTGGTCTCCGGCGACACGCTGAGCGGCATCGCCGCCCGGCACGGAGTCAGCCTGACCACGGTCCTGGCAGCCAACGGCCTCACCACGACGTCGGTGATCCACCCGGGCCAGAAGATCGCCGTCAGCGGCAGCACCATCAGCATCGCGTCCTCGGCCCCGGTTACCGCGGCACCCACGGACCTGGTGCCCAGCACCTTCCTGCACTACACCTACCCGGAACACACTGTTGCCGGCGCCAACCTGAACAAGCAGACGCTGAACTCCCTGCCGGTTCCCAGCCGCGCCCAGATGCAGCAGATTGTTGCCGATACCGCAGCCCAGATGGGCGTCGACCCGGCCCTGGCGCAGGCCTTCGCCCTGCAGGAGTCCGGCTTCGACCAGCGGGCAGTATCCCCCGCCAACGCCATCGGCACCATGCAGGTCATCCCGTCCTCGGGAGAATGGGCTTCCCAGCTGGTGGGACGCCAGCTGAACCTGTTGGACCCCTATGACAACGCCACGGCGGGCGTGGCCATCATCAGCGCGCTGGTCCGCAGCAGTGACAGCCTGGAGACCGCCATCGCGTCCTACTACCAGGGCCAGTACTCGGTGAACACCTACGGCATGTTCGCCGACACGCAGGGGTACGTGAACTCCGTGCTCGCACACAGGTCCTCCTTCCTGTAGGCAAAACGCAAGGCCTGAAGCGCAGCGAAGGGTCCGGATCGGGTGTCGATCCGGACCCTTTCGCCTACCCCCATTAGGATCGAAGAGTGCAAGAGCCCCTGAAAGACTCCCTCGTTGAGACGCTGGTAGACGAGCGCTACTACGTCCGGTCCCTGATTGCGCGCGGAGGCATGTCCTCCGTCTACCTCGCCACCGACCGCCGGCTGGACCGCGACGTCGCGCTGAAAGTGCTGTATCCGCACCTCGCCGCAGACCGTGGATTCCTGCGGCGTTTCGAAAGCGAAGCCAAGTCCGCCGCCCGGCTGTCCCACCCCCACGTTGTGGGCGTACTGGACCAGGGCATTACCGAGGACCTCGCCTACCTGGTCATGGAGTACGTGCCGGGACGCACCCTTCGCGGATTGCTCGATGAGCGGGGTTCCCTGTCCCCGCGGCTGGCCCTGGCACTGATGGACGCCGTAGTTGAGGGACTCGCGGCTGCGCACGACGCCGGCCTGGTCCACCGCGACGTCAAGCCGGAGAACGTCCTCCTGGCGGAGAACGGCCGGATCAAGATTGCCGACTTCGGCCTTGCCCGGGCCGTCTCCACAAGCACCAATACCGGAACCCTGGTGGGAACCGTTGCCTACCTGGCACCAGAACTCGTGACGGGGGCCGTAGCGGACGAGCGCAGCGATGTGTACTCGGCCGGCATCATGCTGTACGAGATGCTGACCGGGCGCCAGCCGTACACGGGCGAGGTACCCATCCAGGTGGCTTTCGCACATGTCCATTCCACCGTTCCGGCACCCTCCGTCCTCTGCCCGGGACTTGCCGAGGATCTCGACGAACTTGTCCGTTGGTGCACGGCCCGGGACCCGGAAGACCGTCCGGTCAACGGCCGGGCGCTGCTGGGGGAACTGCGGCATATCCGTACGTCCCTGAGCGATGCGGAACTGGACTTCCACTGCCCGCCCGCCGGTGCCGGCGTTGGCTCCCCCGGCGCCGCCACCCAGGCCCTGCCGGCACTCCCGAAGATGCCTCCCGGTGCCACCGAGGTGCTTTCCGCAGCAGGTGCCACCAGCATCATCGACACCTCCGACCTTCGTCCGCCCGCTTCGGGAAGCAACCACACAGAGGTGATCCGCCGAAGCGACAATGACACCACCGTTTTCCCGGCCGGCGGCTTCTCCGGACACGGGCCCGCAGACGAAGACGACGACGAGGACGACGACAGCGCGGACTACGGAGACGATGACGGGTACGACGACGAGGGGCTCAGTGCCCGCGCCAGGCGCCGGTTGGACAAGCGCCACGACCGCGACCGGCTGCGCGAGAGCGACCGGGAAGCCCGACGTGCGCAGGTATCCCTGCGCAGCGGCAAATCCCGGCGCCGCGGCATCCTGCTGGGGGTGCTGATAGCTCTCCTGCTGGCCGGAGCAGCCTTCGCCGGCTGGTTCTTCGGCGCCGGGCCTGGAGCACTCGTTTCCGTGCCCGACGTCAGCAACGTTTCCGTGGAAGAGGCCGGCGCGCAGCTCGGTGATGCCGGACTGTCCTACACCACGAACGAGGTGTACGACGAGGTGGTGGCGGCCGGGCTTGCCGTGGGCACGGATCCGGCCGCAACGCTGGAGGTCCGCCGCTTCCGGCCGGTCACATTGCTTGTATCCAAGGGACCGCAGTTGTTTTCCGTGCCCAACCTCGTACAGCGCAACCTCGGGGCTGCACAGGCAGACCTGTCCGAGTCCAGCCTGGCACTCGGTACGGTCACGGAGGAGTACAGCGAAAACGTGGCGTCCGGCAACATCATCAGCCAGGATCCGCTGCCCGACACGGAGCTCCGCCAGGGCACGCCTGTAAACGTCTCCGTATCCAAGGGCCCGGCCCCGATTGAGGTCCCCGCCGTGACGGGACAAAGCCGGGACGCCGCGGTGAAGGCCATAGAGGCCGCGGGGCTCACCGCCGCTGTTTCGCCCGAACAGGTCAACAGCAGCACTGTTCCTGCCGGTGCCGTGGTGTCGCAGACACCAGCGTCGGGCCTTCTGGAACGCGGTTCAACGGTGACCCTGACTATTTCCCTCGGCCCCCGGATGGTCGAGGTACCCAACTATGTGGGGCGCCGGGCCGAGGATGCCAAGGCAGATCTGGAAAGCCGCGGATTCAGCGTGCAGGTCGAAAACCTGCTGGGCGGATTGCTCGGCCTGGTCCGTGACCAGGAGCCCGGCGCCGGAACGGCACCGGAAGGTTCCACCATCACCCTGAAGGTGGTTTAGCCGGCTTTCGGTATGCCGGCCGGGGAGGAGCCAATCCTCCCCGGCCGGCGGGGAGTTACTGGCCCCTGCCGGACAGGGCTCCGGCCACCAGGAACGCCATCTCCAGTGACTGCATGTGGTTCAGGCGGGGGTCGCACACCGATTCATAGCCCTCCGCGAAGGCTTCCTGGTCAATCGGATCGGCACCGCCCAGGCACTCCGCGACGTCGTCGCCGGTCATTTCCACGTGCATCCCGCCCGGGAACGTGCCCAGGGAGTCGTGGACTTCAAAGAAGCCGCGGACTTCATCCATCACGTCATCGAAGTTGCGGGTCTTGTACCCGTTGGGAGATGTAACGGTATTCCCGTGCATGGGATCCGTGACCCACAGGACCTGGGCACCGGAGGCAGTGACCTTCTCCACCAGCTGCGGCAGCTTCTCGCGGATGTTGCGCGCGCCCATCCGGGTAATGAAGGTCAGCCGCCCGGGCTCGCGGTTCGGATCGAGCTTGTCGATCAGGGCCAGGGCGTCCTCGGCACTTGTTGAGGGGCCGAGCTTAACGCCAATGGGGTTGCGCACCCGGGACAGGAAGTCCACATGCGCGGCATTCAGGTCGCGGGTCCGCTCCCCGATCCACAGGAAATGCCCTGACGTGTCATAGGGCTGCCCGGTCCGCGAGTCCACCCGGGTCAGTGCACGTTCGTAGTCAAGGAGCAGGGCCTCATGGCTGGCGAAGAACTCGGTCCGCTTCAGGGCTTCGAAATCGGCCCCGCATGCTTCCATAAAGCGCACTGCACGGTCGATTTCCCGGGCAAGTGACTCGTAGCGCGAGTGTGCCGGGTTGGAGGTGAAACCCTTGTTCCAGTGGTGCACCAGCCGAAGGTCCGCGAACCCGCCCTGGGTGAAGGCACGGATGAGGTTCAGCGTGGAGGCAGAGGTGTGGTAGGCCCGGACCATGCGGGCCGGGTCGTGCCTGCGGGACTCAGGCGTGAACTCATAACCGTTGACCATGTCACCGCGGTAGGCCGGCAGCGTCACGCCGTCCCGGGTCTCGTCGTTGGAGGAGCGCGGCTTCGCGAACTGGCCCGCCATGCGGCCCATCTTGATCACCGGCACCGAGGCGCCGTAGGTCAGCACCACGGCCATCTGCAGCAGGGTCCGCACGCGGGCGCTGATCTTATCGGCGGTCGCGGCCTGGAAGGTCTCTGCGCAGTCGCCGCCCTGCAGGAGGAAGGCCCTCCCCTGCGCGGCTTCAGCCAGACGGGACCGCAGGACATCCACTTCGCCCGCAAACACCAGCGGCGGAACCATCGACAGTTCATCGATGGCGGCCTTATACCCGGGATCATCCTGCCAGGACGGCTGCTGGCCGATCGGGAGGGAGCGCCAGTTATCCAGTTCGGGGTGGCTGGCCGAAGTTGCTGCCGCACCGGTAAGGGTTGTAGGAGTGGAGTCGCTGTCTACGGGTGTGTACGTCACGGCTTAAATCCTACTGGCTGCCTGCCGGGAACAAACAAGAACGTCATATTCCGCCGGACACAGCGCAATACGGTGCCGCCGTGGGCCCGCCCCTAGGCGGTGTGTGAACGGCGCGCGCGGCCTGTGCCGTCGTCGGGCTCCGGCGCACCGGCGGCGGGCTTCCCCTGCTTCCCCCGGGCAGCATCCCGGGATCCCTTGGCCGAACCGATTACCGTAACGGTTCCGGGCAGCTTGTCCCCGGACTCGGTTGGCAGTTCGGAGCCGCCGGTTGCGGGCCCGGCCCCCTTGCCGGCGGCAAGCCGTACTGCCGCGCCACGGGCTTCCGCCGCCTTTCCGCCCTTGCGGGCGGCCAGCTGTTCCTTGACGGTGCTTGCGTACACGTCGACATATTCCTGGCCGGACAGCCGCATCAGTTCGTACATGATTTCATCGGTCACTGCACGCTGGACAAAACGGTCGTTCTCAAGCCCGGCATAGCGGGAGAAATCCAGCGGCCGTCCCACAATGATGCCGATCCGGCGGATGTTGGGGATCCTGCGTCCGATCGGCTGGACTTTGTCAGTACCGATCATGGCCACCGGAATCACCGGTACCCCGGTGGAGAGCACAAGCTTGGCCACACCGGTCTTGCCGCGGTAGAGGCGGCCGTCGGGGCTGCGGGTTCCCTCGGGGTAAATACCCAGCAGGCCGCCGTTCTCCAGAACGTCCACGCCTGCCTTCAGCGAGGATGCGGAGGCGGCACCGCCGGAACGGTCCATCGGCAGCTGGTTGGCAAGCCGGAAGAAAGCAGCCGTGAGTTTACCCTTGAGGCCTTTGCCGTTAAAGTAGTCACTTTTCGCCAGGAAACTCACCGGCCGGGGCACGGCCAGCGGAAGGAAAATCGAATCGGAGAACGACAGGTGATTGCTCACCAGGACGGCAGGACCGGATTCGGGGATGTTGTCCATTCCCTTAACCCAGGGCCTGAAGAGAAGATTTACCACCGGCCCGATGAATATCGTCTTCATCACCCAATAGAACACGCGGTTTGATCTCCCGTCCGGACAAGGCAAAGCTAGGGACCTGTTTGGTTCCCCAGACTCTACTGTATGCGCGCCCCAGCCCGCTGGTTAATTTCAGCGAACGGCGCCTACGAATAGTTTGCCCCTTTTGGGGTGGAAAAAGCGCCCTCTAATGCAACCATAGAGATATGACTTCCCTCCCCGGCGCTGCTGCCTTCTCCTATGAGGGGCACGGTCCCAACGCGGGTGTGGGCGTGCTCCTGAGCCACGGATTCACCGGTTCCCCGGTGAGCATGGCGGCATGGGCACGCCATCTCGCCCATCAGGGATACGCCGTGGAGCTGCCGCTGCTGCCGGGCCACGGGACAAGCTGGCAGGAACTTGCCGTGACGCCCTGGCAGCGCTGGTATGAGGAATACGAGGACGCGTACTTCTCCCTCCGTGCCCGGACCCGGTGTGTTGTATCTGCCGGACTGTCCATGGGCGGCGCCCTGGCCCTGCGCTTGGCGGCCCGCCAGCCGGTGGCCGGTGCCGCCGTCGTAAATCCCGGCCTCACCTTCGGCGACCCGCGTGCCCGGTATTCCGGGGTGCTCAAGTATGTACTCAAATCGGTTCCCGCCATCGGCAACGACATCCGGCTGCCTGGCCAGGACGAAGGCGCCTATGCCCGGACCCCGGTGGCAGCCGTTCAGCAGCTCGGCCGTCTCTTCCGGGACACGGCGGCCAGCCTGCCGGCCGTCACCGCCCCCGTACTGGCCTTCCGCTCGCGGACGGATGCGGTGGTCCCGGAATCCAGCATGGACCTGCTGCGCCGGAGGCTGGTGAACGCCGAGCTGGAAGTGGTTCCGCTGGAAAACAGCTACCACGTGGCAACCATGGACCACGATTCGCTGTTGATTTTTGTCCGTTCGCACGAGTTCATCCAACGGGTTAGCACCGGGGTCCGGACATGAGTGAACGCGAACCCGAGCACAACGAGTCCACCGACGAAGAGGTCTGGAAGGATCTGGTGGCCCGCCTGGAACACATGGACGACGCGGGCCCCGCACCGGATACCCGGCCGTCCCCGCCGGCGGAGCCTGCTGCGGAGCCCGGCCCGGAAGCCTCCGGGGCTCCCGCGTCCCCCGGCACGGCATCGCCGGCTGAACGCACCAGGGCCCTTTTCGAGAACCAGGCGCTGGCGGGCGGGCCGCGGGACTACGCTGCTCCCGACGAGCAGGACGGTGCGTTTGTTCCGCCGGAACCGCCGCCGCTGGGCCTCGGCGAACCGACGGTGGTGCTTGCCTGGCTGGGCGCCGTCGGCGGGCCGCTGCTCCTGCTGGTGTTCGCCATGTTCTGGCGCAGCGCTCCGCTGGCCGTCATCCTCGGCACCGTTGCCGTTTTTGTCGGCTCGGCCGGCTACCTGTTGTTCCGCCTGCCGCAGTACCGCGATGAGGGCGACGACGGCGCGGCCGTCTAGGCGCAGCAGTGCGCCCGCCGCTCCCGTGACGGAGCGCGGCGGGCAATGCCGCCGGAATCTGCCCCACCGCCGCGGTTCAGCGGCGCGCGGCTATCCGGGAGAGGTCTGCGGCGCCGATCAGTCCGGCCGCTGGTCCCAGTGCGGCACGCTCCATGCGGGCCGCGGGGCGGAAGCCCCGGCCGGTGAGGTTGCGGGCGAACGAACGCCGTGCAGGTTCCAGCATCAGGTCTCCTGCATCGCTGACGCCGCCGCCGATCACGAACATTCCCGGATCCAGGGCGGCTGCGAGGTTGGCGAGGCCCAGGCCCAGCCACTGCCCCACCTCGTCGAGGAGCTCGATCGACGCCGGATCTCCTTCCAGGGCCAGCCGCGTGACCACTGCCCCGGTCACGTCCCCTATGTTGCCGTCCACGGCCCGCAGGATTTCCTGGGCTACCGGCGAGTTGGCGGCCGCAAGTTCACGGGCTTCCCGGCCAAGGGCATTGCCGGAAGCATATTGTTCCCAGCAGCCGCGGTTGCCGCATTCGCAGCGGTGGCCGCCGGGCATGATGATCTGGTGTCCGAACTCGCCGGCCACGCCAAAGCGGCCGCGCTCCAGCCGCCCGTCCATCACCATGGCGCCGCCTATCCCGGTGCCCAGGGTGACGCAGACCATCCTGCTCTCCCCCACCCCCGCACCGAACCGGTACTCGGCCCAGGCCGCGCCGTCGGCGTCGTTGACCAGGAACACGCGGCGCCGCAGAAGCCGTTCCAGGTTTTCGCGGAGCGGCTCATTGCGCCAGGCCAGATGCGGACTGAACAGCACGGTGCTGCCGGCCAGGTCCATCCAACCGGCCGCGCCTATGCCAACGGACCAGACATGATGGTCCGCGGAGAGTTCCTGCACCAAATCCACAATGACCGCTTCGACCTCGCGCGGATCATGCCCGGGAGTCAGGCGGCGGGCCTGCCTGAGGACCCGCCCGTCGCCGTCCACCAGGCCGCCTGCCACCTTTGTGCCGCCGATATCAATGCCGATCGCGAGTCCGCGGCGGCGCATCCGGTTGGGCAGGCGCATGGGCCGGCGGGTACGGAAAGGCCCGGCCGCGTCGGGACGGCGCTGCAACGGGGAGGCGGGACGGGGAACAGGTGCTGGGGTAACGGAACGCATCAGAAACCTATTCTAGGGAAACTGCAAGAGGGGTGGCACGAACGTTATCGATCCGCAAGGTTACCGACGGGTACAGAAGTGTGATCTACGTTATAGGCTGGCAGTGCCTACGGGCCTACCGGATATCAAAGGAGCTATCGTGCGAGAATTCAGCGTTCCCGTCCTAGCGGAATCCCCGCCGCAGACAAACATCACCAACATGCTGCTGGACCAGGCTGCCAAGCCGAGCAACCCGGCGCTGTTTGCTGTCCGGGACGGCCAGGGCGAATGGCAGCGCATCAGCGCCACGGAGTTCACCAAGGACGTCCGTGCCCTGGCGAAGGGCTTTGTGGCCGCGGGAGTAAAGGCCGGGGACCGCGTGGGCATCATGTCCCGGACCCGGTACGAATGGACGCTGGTTGACTTTGCCCTGTGGTTCGCCGGAGCCGTTTCGGTTCCGGTCTATGAGACATCCTCCCCGTCCCAAGTCGCCTGGATCCTGAGCGACTCCGGTGCCGTGGGTATTGTGGTCGAAGCGGCCCGGCACGAGAACATTGTCCGGCAGGCGGCCGCCGACGAAGACCTGTCCGCAGTGGCAAACGTGTGGCAGATCGACGGCGGCGGACTTGATACGCTTCGCAGCGCCGGCACGTCCGTCAGTGACGAAAATCTCGAGGTCCGCCGCGCTACGGCCACCATGGAAGACCTCGCCACCATCATTTACACCTCCGGCACCACCGGGAAGCCGAAGGGCTGCGAACTCACGCACGCCAACTTCGTGAACCTGACGAAGAACTCCGAGCTGGCCGAGCCTGAAGTTGCCCGTGAGGGCTCCCAGACCATCATGTTCCTTCCGCTGGCCCATGTGCTTGCCCGTTTTATTTCGGTACTCAGCGTGGGCACCGGTGCCACCGTTGCCCATACCCCCGATGTGAAGAACCTGTTGCCGGACCTGCAAAGCTTCAAGCCCACGTTCATCCTGGTGGTTCCGCGCGTACTGGAAAAGGTCTTCAACGCTTCCATGCTCAAGGCCGAAGACGGCGGCAAGGGCAAGATCTTCCACGCCGGTGTGGCCACCGCTGTGGAATGGTCCCGCGCCAAGCAGGAAGGCAAGGTACCGCTGTCCCTGAAGCTCAAGCACGCTGTGTTCGACCGGCTGCTCTACGGAAAAATCCGCGAGGCCATGGGCGGACGGGTGCAGTATGCCGTTTCCGGCGGTGCTCCCCTGGGTGAGCGGCTGGGGCACTTCTTCCACGGGATCGGCCTGCTGGTGCTCGAAGGCTACGGCCTCACCGAAACCACCGCCCCATTGACCACCAACACCCCGCAGCTGGTCAAGCTCGGCACGGTGGGGGCGCCGCTGCCGGGCAACAGCGTCAAGATCGCCGACGACGGCGAGATCCTCGCCAAGGGCATCAGCGTGATGAAGGGCTACTACAAGCGCCCGGAACTGATGGCGGAAACCTTTACCGACGGCTGGTTCCACACCGGGGATATCGGCGAGCTGGACGCGGACGGCTTCCTGAAGATCACGGGCCGCAAGAAGGAAATCATTGTCACCGCCGGCGGCAAGAACGTGGTCCCCTCCCAGCTGGAGGACTCAATCCGTGCAGACGCCATCGTTTCCCAGTGCGTGGTGGTCGGCGACGCCAAGCCGTTTATTTCCGCGCTGATCACGGTGGATGAAGAAGCACTGCCAGGCTGGTTGGAACGGCACAAGCTGCCGGCCGGCATGACGGTGACCGAGGTGGCCAAGACCGACGAGCTGCAGGCAGAACTCCAGGCCGTGGTTGACCGGGCCAACAAGAAGGTCTCCCAGGCCGAGGCCATCAAGGTGTTCCGGGTGGTCCCCACGGACTTCACCGAGTCAAGCGGGCACCTCACCCCGTCACTGAAGATCAAGCGTGCCCAGGTGCTGCGCGACTTCTCCGAAGTGATTGACGAGATCTACAGCGGGCAGCGCGTCTGATCCTTGCCTGCCGGCCGGGCAGGAACCCCTTAAAGGCGGTTCCTGCCCGGCTTTTCGTTTGTCTTGAGCGAGAGCAGCGCGTTCTCCACAACTTCGGTCAGGGCCGGGTGGATCCAGTACTGGCCGCGGGCCATAGTCGCTGCGTCCAGCCCGAATTCCATGGCCTGGACCAGCGGCTGGATCAGCATGGAGGCCTCGTGACCCATGATGTGCGCGCCCAGCAGCCGGCCGGTTTCCTTTTCAGCCAGGAGCTTGACGAAGCCGGTGGAGTCCTCCATGGCCCAGCCGTACGCCGTTGAGCCGTACTCCTGCACCGCCAGGGCGAGTTCCACTCCCCGGGCTTCGGTGTCGGCGCAGGCCTGCTCTTCGGTCATTCCCACGCTGGCGATCTGCGGGCTGCTGAAAACTGCCGCAGGGACGTACCGGTGGTCCATCTCCCGCAGGTCATCGGGGTGCACCAGGTTGTGGGCCACCACGCGGGCCTCATGGTTGGCTACGTGCTTGAGCTGGTAGGGGCTGCTTATATCGCCCAGGGCCCAAAGATCCGGCACCGGTTCTCCGCCGGCCAGCACCCGGCCGAACCCGTCCACCGCGAGCCGTCCGTCCGGCGTGGCGTCGAAACCGGCCGCGGCTATGTCCAGCCGGTCGGTATTCGGTTTGCGCCCGGTAGCGGCCAGCACCACGTCCACGTCCAGTTCCCGGGTGCCGCCCGGACTGCTGAGCACGGCATGTACGGAACCGTCGGCGTTTTCTTTCAGCGAATCCACGGTGGTGTTCAGCTGCAGGTCCCACTGCTTGGCTGCTTCTGCGGTAAAGCGCTCGGACAGGGTGCCGTCCAGGGAGCGCAGCAACGCCTCCGAGCGGACGGCCATGGTGACCCGGGACCCCAGTGCCGAGAAAACGAAACCGAATTCGGCCGCAATGTATCCCCCGCCGATGATCAGTACCCGGGCAGGCAGGTCATCAATGCGCATGACCGTGTCGGAGGTGTGCACCTGCGGCAGGTCCATGCCCGGGGTGTCCGGGAGTACCGGACGGGAACCGGCAGCCACAACGATCCGGTCAGCGGTGATCTTCTCCCCCGACTCGGTGACCAAGGCGTGCGGCGAAGTGAAGCGTACGTTCTCGCTGTACAGCGTGACGTTGTCCAGTTCCTCGTCCCGGTACCGCCGGCCGCCCTCGGAGATGGCATCAATGCGGGTAAAGATGCGGTCCCGGACCTCCCGCCAGCGGACCCCCTGCATGGACGTATCCACGCCCAGCCGGACGCCGTCGGCAGCGGCGGCCGCCAGCTGGGCGGGATATACGAACATCTTGGTGGGGATGCATCCGACGTTCAGGCACGTTCCCCCGAACGTGCCGCCGTCAATGACGGCCACCCGCTTGCCGTCCCAATCCGGGGTGATTATGGAGTTGCCGGAGCCTGAACCGATGATGGCTAGATCGTAGTGGGTCACTCCCCCAGTCTAGGCAGTCGGCCCCGCCGCTACATTTCCGCGGACCTCACTTGGGTGCGATCACCAGCAGGAGGTCCCCGCCCTGGACCTGCTCCACGGTGGAGATGGCCACCCTCTCCACGGTGCCGGCGACAGGTGCCGTAATGGAGGCTTCCATCTTCATCGCCTCAATGGTGGCCACCGTTTCCCCGGCGGCCACTTCGGCGCCTTCCTTGGCCGTGACGGTGACGGCTCCGGCGAACGGAGCAGCGACGTGCCCGGGCTCGGCCGGGTCGGCACGCTCCGCCGTTTTGCTGGAGCTCTCGATGCTCCGGTCCCGGACCGAGACGGGCCGCATCTGCCCGTTGAGCGTGGTCATGACCGTACGCATGCCCTTCTCATCGGGTTCGGACACCGCGTCCAGGGCCGCAATCAGCTTTACGCCCTTCTCCAGCTCAATGACATGCTCCTCACCGCGGCGCAGCCCGTACAGGTAGTCCCGGGTTTCCAGCACGGAAACGTCGCCGTAGGTTTCCCGGACCGTGGCGAATTCCTTCGCCGGGCCTGCGAAGAGCAGCCGGTTCAGGGTTTCCTGCCGGGTGGCGGAATCCGCCTGCAGTCCGGCCTTGTCCACCTCCGTCAGCTCAACGCGGCGGGGCTTGACCTCGCGTCCCTGCAGCGCCTTGGTCCGGAAGGGCTCGGGCCAGCCTCCCGGCGGGTCGCCGAGTTCACCGCTGAGGAAGCCGATCACCGAATCCGGGATGTCGTAGTTCTGCGGGTTCTCCTCGAAGTCTTCCGGGGAGACATTGGAACCGACCAGCTGCAGGGCCAGGTCCCCCACGACCTTGGACGACGGCGTGACTTTCACCAGGCGGCCCAGGATCCGGTCTGCGGCGCTGTACATGTCTTCGATGGCTTCAAACCGCTCGCCAAGCCCCAGCGCGATGGCCTGCTGGCGGAGGTTCGAGAGCTGCCCGCCGGGAATCTCGTGCATGTAGACCCGCCCGGTGGGTCCGGCCAGGCCCGACTCGAACGGTGCGTAGACCCGGCGCACCGCCTCCCAGTAGGGCTCCAGCGCCCCTACGTTCGCCAAGCTGATACCGGTGTCACGTTCGGTGTTGGTCAGCGAGGCGACCAGTGAGGACATGGCCGGCTGGCTGGTGGTTCCGGCCAGCGGCGCGCTGGCAACATCGACGGCGTCCACGCCGGCTTCCGCCGCCGCCAGCAGGGTGGCGAGCTGTCCGCCGGCGGTGTCGTGGGTGTGCAGGTGCACGGGCAGGTCGAAACGCTCCCGCAGGGCTGACACCAGTTTCGCGGCAGCGGCCGGGCGGAGGAGCCCGGCCATGTCCTTGATGGCCAGAATGTGCGCGCCGGCGTCCACCATCCGCTGGGCCAGGTCCAGGTAGTAGTCCAGCGTGTAGAGCGTCTCATCAGGGTTGAGCATGTCTGCGGTGTAGCAAAGCGCCACCTCGGCCACGGCTGTTCCGGTCCTGCGGACGGCCTGGATGGCCGGTTCCATCTGTGAGACGTCATTGAGCGCGTCGAAGATCCGGAAAATGTCGACGCCGGTGGCTGCGGCCTCCTCCACGAAGGCATCCGAAACCTCCGTGGGGTACGGGGTGTAACCGACGGTATTGCGGCCGCGCAGCAGCATCTGGATGCATACGTTGGGCAGTGCGTGCCGCAGTGCGGCCAGTCGCTCCCAGGGGTCCTCGCCCAGGAAGCGGAGGGCGACGTCGTACGTGGCACCGCCCCAGGCCTCCACGGAGAGCAGCTCCGGTGTCAGTGCTGCCACTGCCGGTGCGGCGGCGACAAGGTCACGGGTCCGCACGCGGGTTGCCAGCAGCGACTGGTGTGCGTCGCGGAAGGTAGTGTCGGTGACGGCCAGCGCGGTTTGCCTGCGCAGCTCCGCGGCAAAACCCTCCGGGCCCAGCTCCTGCAGCCGCTGCCTGGAGCCCGGCCGAGCCTCCGGCAGCGGGGACGGGAGCTTCTCTGCCGGGTCGATGTGGACGGCTGCTTCGCCGTAGGGCTTGTTGACGGTAACGTCCGCCAGCCAATTAAGCAGTTTGGTGCCGCGGTCCGCGGAGCCGCGCGCGTTGAGCAGCTCGGGGCGTTCCTCAATGAAGGAGGTGGCAACGTCGCCGGCCACAAAATCAGGATCATCCAGCACGGCCTGGAGGAAGGAAATGTTGGTGGCCACCCCGCGGATCCGGAACTCGGCCAGCGCCCGGCGGGCACGGTTCACGGCAATCGGGTAGGTCCGGCCCCGGCAGGTCAGCTTCACCAGCATGGAGTCGAAGTGTGGACTGATCTCGGCACCTGCGTAGACCGTGCCGCCGTCGAGCCGCACTCCGGCGCCGCCGGCTGACCGGTACGCGGTGATCCGTCCAACGTCGGGACGGAAGCCGTTGGCCGGGTCTTCGGTGGTGATCCGGCACTGCAGTGCGGCACCGCGCACCTGCAGCTCGTCCTGTGCCAGGCCCAGGTCCGCCAGGCTCTCCCCCGCCGCGATCCGCAGCTGGGACTGGACAATGTCCACGTCGGTGATTTCCTCCGTGACGGTGTGCTCCACCTGCACGCGGGGATTCATCTCGATAAAGACGTGCTGGCCGGCCCGCTCACCCACGGTGTCCACCAGGAACTCGACGGTTCCGGCGTTGACGTATTTCAGTGCCTTGGCGAACTTCACCGCGTCGCGGTAAAGCGCCTGCCGGATGTTCTCGTCCAGGTTGGGCGCCGGGGCAATTTCCACCACCTTCTGGTGGCGGCGCTGCAGCGAGCAGTCCCGCTCGAACAGGTGCACAATGTTGCCCTCGTTGTCCGCCAGGATCTGCACTTCAATGTGCCGGGGGCGCAGCACCGCCTGTTCCAGGAAGACGGTGGGATCACCGAAAGCGGTCTCCGCCTCGCGCATGGCGGCCTGCAGCGCCTCCGGAAGTTTGTCCGCGGTATCCACGCGGCGCATTCCGCGGCCGCCTCCACCCGCGACGGCCTTAACGAAAATGGGGAAGCCGATGTCCTCCGCCTCACCCAGCAGCTTCTCGACGTCGGCGCTGGGCTGGGTGGAGCGCAGGACCGGGATACCCGCTTCCCGGGCTGCGTTCAGGGCATGGACCTTATGGCCTGCCAATTCCAGGATGTCGGCGGCGGGACCCACAAAGGTGATGCCGGCGTCGGCCGCGGCCCGGGCCAGCTGCGCGTTTTCCGACAGGAAGCCGTAACCGGGGTAGATGGCGTCGCAGCCGGACTCCTTGGCCACCCGGACGATTTCGTCCACATCCAGGTACGCCCGGACCGGATGCCCCTCTTCACCGATCAGGTAGGCCTCGTCGGCCTTTTGCCGGTGAATGGAGTTGCGGTCCTCGTGCGGAAATACGGCTACGGTCTTGGCACCGAGTTCATAGGCCGCCCGGAAGGCACGGATGGCGATTTCGCCCCGGTTGGCTACCAATATCTTCGAGAACATGGGTCTCCTGCGTCTATTGCGGGCTGGGGCACCTGGACAGTACCGCCTGTATCGGATTCTACCTACGCTGTCGGGCCATCGGCAGAACGCACCGAAGCCCGCCTGCGGGCGCAACTCCGGGAGAACAGCGCTGCCTGGACCGTGCCGGGGCTCACACTGTTGCACCAGTGTAAGCGCCACCCCTGCAAATCCCTGATGCGAGGGTAACCGTAGTCCGTCACATAGAATGAGTGTGCAGCCTCCAGTGATTCCTAGACACGTTAGGTTTTGGTTCAACAAGTGCAAGTAGTGAGCATCAGCAGCCTGAAGGGCGGCGTCGGCAAGACCTCCGTCACTCTGGGTCTGGCATCCGCCGCGCTGGCCGCGGGCATTCCGACCCTGGTCGTGGACCTGGACCCGCACGCTGATGCAACCACGGGCCTGGGCGTCAGTGCGGGAAACCAGCTGGGCATCGGCGAGATGCTGCGCAGTCCCCGCCGGGTCCAGTTCAGCGACAACGTGGTGCCCAGCGGCTGGGTGGAGAACGCCCGCCGCCTGGCCAAGGACACCGGCAAGCGCCCCGTGCTGGACGTTGCCATGGGCTCGGCTTATTCGGGTATCTACGACCGCCCGGATCTGGGCAAGCGGGATCTCCGCCGCCTGACCAACCTGCTCTCCCGGGTCACCGGCTACGGGCTGGTCCTCATCGACTGCCCGCCATCCCTGAACGGGCTGACCCGCATGGCATGGACCGCCAGCAACCGGGTGCTGCTGGTTGCCGAACCCGGCCTGTTTTCCGTTGCCGGAACCGAGCGGACCATGCGTGCCCTTGAACTTTTCCGGGAGGAGTTCGCTCCCAACCTCGCTCCGGCGGGGATCATTGCCAACCGGGTCCGTCCCAGTTCCAATGAGCATGTTTTCCGGTTGGCTGAAATGAAGCAGATGTTCGGCGATCTGCTGCTTAGCCCCACCATTGCCGAGCAGGCCAACTGGCAGCAGATTCAGGGTGCAGCGCATTCCGTCCACCACTGGCCCGGCGAATCCGCCAAGCAGGCCTCCGGAACCTTTGATGCGTTGCTGAAGAACCTCATGGACACGGGCAGTGTGCGCAACCGCGTGATGCGGCGCCCGGTCGCGTAAACCAAGACAGCATCTGAGCATCCGCTGAGGATTCACCGTACAAATGCAGGAAGGCCACCCCGCGGGGTGGCCTTCCTGCATTCGTCATAGCGTTATTGCCGGCGCTGCCGGCAGGAGACTAGCTGATTTTGCGGGCGATCCGGCGCTGGCTCAGCTCGTCGCCGGGAAAGTCATTGACGTGTTCGCTCGGGAGCTGGGCCAGGCTGCCTTCAACCTCTCGCCACACGCGGCCGACTGCAATTCCGAAGACACCCTGTCCGCCCTGCACCAGGTCAATGACCTCGTCTGCGGAGGTGCATTCGTACACACTGGCGCCGTCGCTCATCAGGGTGATCTGCGCCAGATCCTCCACGCCGCGCTCCCGCAGGTGTTCCACCGCGGTACGGATCTGTTGGAGCGATACCCCGGTGTCCAAAAGGCGCTTGACGACTTTCAGTACCAGGATGTCGCGGAAACTGTACAGCCGCTGGGTACCGGAGCCGGCCGCACCGCGTACGGCAGGTTCAACGAGCCCGGTCCGGGCCCAGTAATCCAGCTGGCGGTAGGTGATTCCGGCGGCCTTGCAGGCCGTGGGACCGCGGTAGCCGGCGTCTTCATCCAGCACAGGCAGGTCCTCCGTGAACAGCAAGCCCTGCGCACTCTGGGAAGGGATGCTCCCCGGTGCTGCGGCATGCTGGCCGGCATCGCCTTTCGGACTCACTTGTGCCTCCTAGTAACGGTTCCCCTGGGGGTCGGCACTGGCCGGAGCTGTCGGGGCTTTCTCAGTGTCCCCCGAGAACTCCCCCGGTGCAATGGGAACTCTATGTCTTCGACGTTAGAACTGACGGGCACCAAGGTCAAAGAGGCGGCGGAACTTTCCGCAGCGTGTCGGACCCGGGGACCGGAAAAGCGTCTAGCGCTCGAAGTCTTCAGGCTCGACGTCGGCCAGGAATTCGCGGAACTGCCGCATTTCCTGCTCGGCGTTGTCCTGCTCTTCCTCGCCGTCGTCGTCAGCGTCGGCAATGCGGACGCCTGCCTCGTCAAGGACCTGGTCGGCGCAGTAAATAGGGCAGGGGATGCGCAGGGCCACTGCGATGGCGTCAGAGGCACGTGAATTGACCGCTGTGCCGTCCTCGAAGACGATCTCGGCGTGGAAGACGGTGTCCTCCACGGAGATCAGCCGAACGAGGCTGACCTCGCGCTTGAGCGCGTGGATGAGGTTCACCAGCAGGTCATGGGTCATGGGGCGCGGCGGAACAATGCCCTGCTGCACAAAAGCGATTGCGCTGGCCTCGGGCGCCCCGATCCAGATGGGCAGGTGGCGTTCCCCGTTTATTTCCTTGAGCAGGACCAGCGGTTGGTTGGACGGCAGTTCAATCCGGACACCCACAACTTCGACTTCCTGCATGCTCAGGACTCCATCCGCGCGATCTGGCCGTGGACCAGCGCACTGTGCAGGCTCAGGCACAGGTCGCTGATTTCCCGTGCGGTTTCGGCAGCTCTGGCTTTGGACGCAACGTCGCGCCGGGACGCAACCGGAGCAACCACACGTTCCACCAGGCCCAGTTCACGATCCGCTGCGGCACGGAAAGGGCGCAGGTGCCGCGGCTCGATGCCATGGGCTTCAAGCTGGGCGCACGCCTTGGCCACTTTCAGCGCGTGCTCGTCGTAGTTCTCATCGGCCGGCCCGATCAGGCCGTAGCTGGCCAAACTCCGCACCAGCTCGGCGCTGGCTCCGGATTCCTGCACCAGTTCGTCAAACGTCAGTGTCCGCGCGTGTGCTCGGGCCGACAGCTCTCCGGCCAGCTGGTCGGAAACAACTCGCGGTGCCAAGGACATCCCGCCGGGGAGGGATTCGGGCCGTTCACCCCGGTCGATCGCATCAAGGTAATCCTTGATGACCTTCAGGGGCAGGTACTGGTCTCGCTGGAGGGCAAGCACAAAGCGGAGGCGCTCGACGTCGGCGGTGCTGTATTTCCGGTAGCCGGCCGCCGTACGCTGCGGCGTCACCAGACCCTTTTCCTCCAGGAAACGGATCTTGGACGCGCTGATGGCGGGGAAATCCCCGCTGAGCTCGCCGAGTACTTCACCGATGTTCAGCACCCTGCCGCGCAGCCGTTCGGGTCCGGTGCTGCGCCTGACGGACTGAGATGCTGACATGACTACTACCTTATCTGCCCTACGCCTGTGCCGGCGCCTGGTTTCCTGCAGATGCGGGCCGGGCAGCATAGAAAGTCAGGCGGAACTTGCCGATCTGCACTTCGCTGCCGGTGCGCAGCAGCACGCTGTCCACGCGGTCGTTGTTGACATAGGTGCCGTTCAGGCTCATGGCATCCACTACCCGGAATCCTTCTGCAGTGCGCCGGAACTCCACATGCTTGCGGGACACCGTCACGTCGTCCAGGAAAACGTCCGCGTTGGGGTGCCGTCCTGCAGTGGTGACGTCTTGGTCCAGCAGGAAACGCGCACCTGCGTTGGGGCCGGTGTGGGCAATCAGCAGGGCGGAGCCCGCCGGAAGGGCCGCGACCGCGGCGCGCTCGTCCGGGGTGAGCTTAGGCTCCACCGTGGTGGAGTCTGAGATTGGCGGAAGACTGATGGATGTGGTGTCTTCCGAGCTGGGTTCCCGTCGGTCGCCCGTTCGTTCGGCGCTGTACTGCTCGCCCGCCATGTGCAATTTCCTCCCCAAAAAGAAAACTGATCAGCCAGTTGTCCTGGCTGACCCGGTTCCGATGACTGTTTCTGCCTTACCTGCTGTATTAGCCTACCCGCTGCCGGCCTCCAACGGCACTGGTTGTTCAGGGGCGTCGAAACATGCTGTCGCGCCGGGTCCCTTCCACCTCCGTCTGAGCGGTCGGATGAGGCGCTGCGGCGGAGCACTGCGTCGCCGGACCGGCCATGGCCCCCCGGGCCCTGCCCAACGCGGGGCGGTTCCAACTGGCCGGCGGCCTGCCGGCGCCCCGTCAAGTACGGGGGCCGGCAGGGACCTTTGCTATGGGAAGGATGGACCGGCAGAGCGTTCTACTCCCGAACTCCGCGGCGGCGAACGAAGTAAAGCCCGGCCGCACCGGCTGTCAGCATTCCGCCTGCGGCCAGCAGGCTGAGCGACGTACCGGTTGTTCCGGTGTTGGCCAAGCCTGCCCGTTCGGGCTGCGATGAATCCACAGCACCCATGCACGGAGGCGAGACGGCCAGGACCCTGTCAACCGTCAAGCCCGTTACGGTCAACGAGGGGTCAGTTGCCGTCGAACTCGGCTCGGGGTCCGTCATCGGCGGGCTCGGCTCCGAGGTAGTCATCGGCGGGCTGGGCTCCGAGGTAGTCACCGGCGGGCTGGGCTCCGTCGTCGTCGGGCTGGGCGAAGGCTCCGTGGGCGTCGGGGTCGGCGCCGGGACTGTAGGCGTAGGCTCCGGGACGCCTGACGTGGGCACGGGATCCGGATCGGTTGGCGTTGGCGCCGGCTCTGTAGGGGCGGGCGCCAGCGAGGGGGAACACGTGGGTGTGGGGTCGGTAAGGGACATAAGTATGCCGTTTTCCAACGAAACGGCATTGCTGACCTGGGCCGAGGACGCCGGTTCAAGCGCGGCGGCGGACGGGGCGGTGGCCAGGGAGCCTGTCAGGGCGAACCCTGTCGCGAGGCTGCACATAGTAGTGACAATTAGGGCTCTTGAGTGACGTTTAGTGTGCATAGGCCAGAGGCTTGCACCTTGGTTTCCGCTCGACAACAGTAAATGCAAAAGTTCGCATGAGTTTCACGCTGGCCCCACCCGCCACATAGGTAGTGCCTGCACCGATCCGTGCCTGGCGTGCGTTCCCGGCTATTCGCGCGATCCACGGCCCCGGGCAAGATAGATTCCCGTGCCTCCTGCCAGCACGAGCGCTGCGGAAAGCCAGCGCAGAGCCGCAGGCCCGGTACCAGTGTTGGGTAGCTGGGGCCGCACAGTCTGGGCCGGTAGCGGGTTGGCGGCTGGCAGACAGGCCCGAGTAGTGGTCGGTTCCGGAGTAGGCGTGATTGTCGGAGTAGGCGTGATTGTCGGGGTCGGCGTGGTTGTCGGGGTCGGCGTGATCGTCGGTGTGGGAGTGGGCGTTGGGGTGGGAGTTGGGGTCGGCGGGCACGTCGTGGGCGTGGGCGTGGGCTCCGGAGTGGGAGTGGGAGTCGGCGTCGGAGTGGGAGTTGGCGTCGGAGTCGGAGTGGGAGTAGGTGTCGGATCTGCGCAGCTCAACGTGGTGGCGAACGCCTCACTGTGGATCTCGCGCGGTCCTGTCTCCCGCTCGTTCAAAGCCCCGTGGGTGAGCGAGCCCGCGATAATGTTTCCTTCAATGTTCTGGGTGGTGAGCCAAGCGACGTCCGCGTTCGGTGCATACAACGTTCCCTGCAGGGCGGCCCCTCCCGTGGCGGTAACACTGGTGGCGAAAGGGAAGTTCCACATGATATACGGTGCTTGGGCCCGGCCTATGCCGGCAAGGTTCGGGGTGGTTCCGTTGAACGAGGTCCCAGAGACATTGACCAGCAATGGTGTGGCCGCGGTGGGCTGGTTGGTGAAGGTAAGGACGTCCAGGGCGTCCAGTTCCTCGGCCGTGAGGTTCAGGACGTTGGTCTGGCCTTCCACGAGGGTGATGTAGGCGTTGGTCCCGGCAGCCACCGGACGGGGCAACGGATCGCCGTTGGCGTTGCGCAGTGCCAAGGTCTCGGTGCAGGCCCCCATCTCCTGGGTGAGCGCCCGGTATTGGGTGAAAGCGCCGGGAATGTCGACAATGCCCTCGGTCGCGGCGACGGATGCGGGAGTCTGGCGGACCGTGCCATTGATCTGGGGCGTGGACGTGTACGGCTGACCGAACTCGGTCAACCGGTAATTCACTTGAGCGCCGTTCGGGTCCACGTCGTACGCCGTGTAGGTGCTCGTGTCCCCGACCTTCGTGGTGCCCTGGTTCACGCTGACGATTGACCCGTTGTCCGGCCAGGCGATTCCTCCCCCGACCCAAAGCGACACCGGAGCCGGATCACCGGGTGCAGTGGGTGTCTGGAGTACTTCCGAAATGGCGATGTTGTAGGAGGTGCTGAAGCTCAGGTTCCCTCCAGTTGCGATGGAACCTTCCGATTCATCTGCATTGATGGCCGTATTTCCTTCCACAAAAACGAGGAATCCTGAGTTCGCCGGGGCGGCGTCGTTGATCCGGACAGGATTGACCGGCGCCAGTGCCGCGGCCGCGGGAGCCGTGAACAGCGTTCCTGCCACTGCAAGCCCTGCCGCCAGGCTGCAGACGGAAGGTAGGACCAGGGCCTTACGGAGCTTCAAATTTTGCATGCACCGAGGCTTCCATCCCGCCTTTCACCCTGCAACCGAAACGGTGGTAATGGATGCTTCGGGACCCGGATCCAAAGAAAGGGGGCAGCTATGGCGCCTCCACTGTCTGCTGATGATGGATCAACTGAGGCCAACCCGCGTCGAGAAGGTAGCTGGACAGCATCACGGCCTGGTACTCGTCGGGGCCGCGGTTGCCTGTGAACCTGTACGCGATGCTTGCTGTGTCGGCCGTACCGAAATACCAGAACGGGTCGATATCGATTCGGTCCCAGGGAGCGGAGGCTTGAATGGCTGCAACGCATTCCCCCTTGTTGAGCACGGCACCGGGGACGATGACCAGAGCGTCCCGGTGCAGCAGGTCCTCATATGCCGGTGCACCTTCCAGGGCCAGCCGCCGTTCCAGACGGACAAGCTCCTCCCGTGCGAGCTCCGTTGGGATGTTGTCACTCATGTCCCTCCACCCACTCAACGAGTTGGACTATCAGACCGTTCGGATCCCGGTACTAGGCAAACCGCTCGCCCCAGGGTTCGGTTTCCGGAGGCGTGACGACATCTATGCCCCGTTGTACCAGCTGCTCATGGACTCCGTCCAAGCCCTCTACGACCAGCACCTGCAGCAGGCCTTCCAGCAGCAGGCCCGCCGGTTTCCGGTGACAGGATAATGCGCCGGCGGCGGCGCCGGAAGCGCGCTGCCCATTAACCTCCGCCGGGGGGCAATAGCGCGGCCACGGGTGACACCGGTGTTCCCGGCCTGCAAGTTTGCGGGATAGAGCTGACCGAAGGAGAAAACATGCCGGTTCAAGGATCAGTTGCAGTTGTCTACGGAGCCGCGGGCGCCATCGGCAGCGCGGTGGCTTCGGCCTTCGCCGCCCGGGGCGCCCGGCTCTTCCTGGCGGGCAGGACGGACGAGCACCTGTCCCGAACCGCCGCGAAGCTTCGGGACCTCACCGCCGAGCCGGTGTCGACGCACGTGCTGGATGCCGCCGATCCTCTGGCGGTGGAGGACTTCACCAGGGAGGTAATCTCTTCAGCCGGACGGATCGATGTCGTGATCAACGCCGTCGGAATCCCGCTGGTGCAGGGAATCCCGCTGCTGGAGATGCCGCTGGCCGACCTCCTGGACCCGCTCACGGCCTGGCCGCGGACACAGTTCCTGACCGCGCGGGCAGCAGCCGGGCACATGGTCCGGCAGCAGGCGGGGACCATCCTGACCCTCTCCGCCTCGCCCGCCCGGATGTCGCTGGCGGGCGTGGGCGGATTCGCCGCGGCCTGCGCCGCCGTCGAGGCCCTGACGCGTACACTGGCGGCCGAGCTGGGCCCCTCAGGTGTACGCACTGTTTGCCTTCGGCCGCAGCGGATCGCCGAAACACTGGGCGACACACCCGATCTGCCGATGCCGGTGAGCGAATTCCGGACCTTTCTGGAATCCCTGACCAGCAGTAAAACCCTGCCGACGCTCGACGACGTCGCCCGCGCGGCGGTTTTCCTTGCCGATGGCGGGGCCGAGGCCATGAACGGCGCCGTGCTGAACCTTAGCTGCGGCATGAGCCCGGATTAAGCGGCGGTCAACCGGGACACTGGTCCGGCGGTGCGCAAAAATAGCCGTATGGATTCGGAGGACACGGGTTCGGCAAGCACGGGGTCGGCAGGTACAGCTTCGGCAGGTGCCCGGTCCCGGCGACTGGAGAACATCACGCTGATCCGCCGCGTTCGGGACCGGATCGACCGGGAGTATGCCCGGCCCCTGAATGTGGAGGAGCTGGCGCGCGGGGCGTATCTGTCCGCGGGACACCTCAGCCGTGAGTTCCGCCGCATCTATGGCGAGTCGCCGTATTCCTACCTGATGACCCGGCGGATTGAGCGCGCCATGACCTTATTGAGGCGCGGGGACCTCAGCGTAACGGAAATCTGCTTTGCGGTGGGTTTCTCCTCGCTGGGCACCTTCAGCACCCGCTTCACGGAACTGGTGGGGGTGCCGCCCAGCACCTACCGGCGCAGCCATGCTCCGGACGCGGCGGGCATTCCACCGTGCCAGGCGAAGCAGGTGACCAGGCCGGTCAGGAATCAAGAAGCGCACGCTGGCGCCCGCGCGTAGCCTTTCGAGCATGAACCTCAACATTCATTACACCTTCCTTCCACAGACCAACGCCGAAGCCGCTTTGGGCTTTTACCGCGATGTCCTCGGCTTCGAGGTGCGAAACGACGTCGGCTACGAGGACATGCGGTGGATCACCGTTGGCCCCGTGGACCAGCCGGAGACTTCCATCGTGCTGCAGCCGCCGGCTATCGATCCGGGGATTACCGACGCCGAGCGGCAGACCATCCTGGACCTCATCGCCAAGGGTGTGTATTCGTCCGTGACGCTGGCCACCGATGACCTCGACGGGTTGTTCGCGCGGCTGGAAGCGGCCGGGGCCGACGTCGTCCAGGAACCCATCGATCAGGACTACGGTGTGCGCGACTGCGCGTTCCGGGATCCGACCGGAAGCCTGATCCGGATCAACCAGATCGTTTAGCCGCCGTCACCCTTCCGGCTCCAGCCGGAGGACGCGGTCATCGTCCGGGCCTGGGCTTCCGCGGCCGTCAGTGTTGTTGGTGAGCACCCACAGGCTCCCGTCCGGTGCATTCACGACGTCGCGCAGCCGGCCGTACTCTCCGGCGAAGTACTCCGCGGAGCTGCCGGGGTCGCTGAGCGGAACCCGCCGCATGCGCTGGCCCCTCAGGTTCGCGATGTAGGCGTACCCGTTGGACACCGCCATCCCGCTGGGGCTCGCATCGTCCGGCGTCCACTGCTGCACCGGGTCAGTGAAACCGGCTTCCCCGGTGATGCCCTCTGCTTCAGGCCAGCCGTAGTTTTGGCCGGGAACAATCACGTTCAGCTCATCCCAGGTGTCCTGCCCGAATTCGGTCGCGTAGAGGACACCATTGGCGTCCCAGGCAATTCCCTGCGGATTGCGGTGCCCGTAGCTGTACACGAGCGAGCCGGGGAAGGGATTGTCCCCGGGCGCGGCGCCCTCGGGCGTCATCCGCAGGATCTTGCCCGAGACGGATTCCAGGTCCTGCGCGCTGGCGCGGTTTCCGGCGTCGCCCGTGGTGGCGTAGAGCATGCCGTCCGGGCCGAAGGCGATGCGTCCTCCGTTGTGGACTGGACCGGCGGGAATCCCGTCCAGTACCGTATCCGGCGGCCCCAGCTGCAGCGATCCGGCTGTTCCGACCAGTTCCCGCCGTTCAATCCGGTTCCCTTCCCCAGCGGTCAGGTAGGCGTAGAGGAACCCGTCCCGTACAGCAATCCCCAGCAAACCGCCCTCTCCCCTGCCTGCTGCATCGGCGACGGTTCCAACTTCGCGGCTGGTGCCCTCGCCGTCGAGCTCCAGGATCCGGCTCGAGTCGCGTTCGCTGACGAGCGGGACGCCTTCAAAGAACACGATGGACCACGGGGCGTCGAGGCCGGTGGTGATGGTGTCCGGGGCGGCAGCTCCAGACATAACCGTAGCCGGTGCCGGCGTTGCCGGGAGCGGTGTTCGCTGTCCGGTTCCGCCCGTTCCTGAACAGGCCGTAACCCCGGCCAGAGTCAGCACTGCCACAGCCGCTGCAGTTTGCCTGCTCCGCATCCCTTGTCCGTTCTCATGCCTGTTCCAAATGCCCCGCGTCCCGGTCCTGCCCGGGACCCGTACCCTATCCGCTGCTTTCGTTGGAAAATAGCGGTACGGGAATGGAGCACCAGATGGAAATCCTCTTTATCCACGGTGCCGGCGGCTGGGAAGATGACCAGCCGATGGCCGAGGCACTGTACGAACTACTGGGAGTACCTGTGTCGGCGCCGCGCTTTCCGGACGAGGACATGTCCGCAGCGGCCTGGCGCAGCGAAATCGAACGGCAACGGGCAGCCCTCGGGCCGGAACTGGTGATCGTAGGCCATTCGTTTGGAGCGTCCATGGCCCTGCAGCACTTCTCGGGCAGCCGGCCGGGCGACCCTCCGCTGGGACTCGCCCTCCTGGCCATGCCGTTCTGGGGCGCAGAGGGCTGGCAGGCGGAGTACGCCCTGCCGCCCGAAGCAGAACTGCCGGCGGGCCTGCCGGTCTGGCTGCACCACTGCCGGGACGACGACGTTGTGCCCTTCGGCCACCTCGGGCGCCACGCTGCCCGGCTTCCGCACGCCCGGGTCCGCGGCCATGCGACGGGCGGGCACCAGTTTCGCGACCGGATGACCGCCGTGGCCGATGACCTGGCGGCTCTGAGGCCGCAGCCCTGAGTCGGTGCATATGGGCTTGTTAACGACAAAAGCCTGACGAAACTTACGTTTCATCAGGCTATCTGTCGGGTTGACAGGATTTGAACCTGCGACCCCTTGACCCCCAGTCAAGTGCGCTACCAAGCTGCGCCACAACCCGTTACCCGGCCGGTTTATTTCCGGCCGAACCAACTCGAATACTCTACATCATAGTTGGCAAAAGTCCCGAATCGGCACGTACCCTCCCGAACAAACCCCTCTGCGGCAGCCGGGCGGCCGGGAAATCCGCCTACTGTACAGCTCCTGCTGTCCGGAGGTCCCGAAGGCAGCGTCAGCTGTACAGGAGACGGCCCGGGAGCGGTTCCGCGCCGCCTCCAACGCGGCGGGGCATCCCCGCAGAACGCGAGACCCCGGCCCCGCTCGCCCAGAAGGGAAGCCGGACCGGGGCACAAGACGCCGGAACTGACGGATTAGCGCTTGCTGTTCTTGCCGCGCTTCTCGCGCACCCGCATGGAAACCTCAATCGGCGTTCCTTCGAAGCCGAAGGTTTCGCGCAGGCGGCGGGTGATGAACCGGCGGTAGCCCGGGTCCAGGAAGCCGGTGGTGAACAGTACGAACTTCGGCGGGCGGGAGGACGCCTGCGTGCCGAAGAGGATGCGGGGCTGCTTGCCGCCGCGGACCGGGTGCGGGTGCGCGGCCACAAGCTCGCCCAGGAAGGCGTTGAGCTTGCCCGTCGGGATGCGCTTGTCCCAGTTTTCCAGGGCGGTGTCCAGGGCGGGCACCAGCTTGTCCTTGTGCCAGCCGGTCTTGGCCGAGATGTTCACGTGCGGGGCCCACTCCACGTGGGCGAGGTCGCGCTCGATTTCGGTCTTGAGGTAGCGGCGGCGGTCGTCGTCGAGCAGGTCCCACTTGTTGAAGGCGAGGACCAGTGCGCGGCCGGATTCGATCGCCAGCTGCAGGATGCGAACATCCTGCTCGCTGAGGACCTCGTCCACAGCCAGCAGCACGACGGCAACCTCGGCCTTTTCCAGCGCGGCCTGGGTGCGCAGCGAAGCGTAGAAGTCCGCACCCTGGGCCATGTGCTGGCGGCGGCGGATGCCTGCGGTATCCACGAAGCGCCAGGTACGGCCGCCCAGTTCAACCATTTCGTCCACCGGGTCGCGGGTGGTGCCGGCGAGGTCGTCAACAACCACGCGCTCGGATCCGGCCAGCTTGTTCAGCAGTGAGGACTTGCCCACGTTCGGGCGGCCGATCAGGGCGATGCGGCGCGGACCGCCGGAGCGGTCCAGTCCGCCGTAGGCGGAGTACTCCGGCAGCACGTCCAGGACGGCGTCCAGCATGTCGCCGGTGCCGCGGCCATGCAGGGCCGAAACCGGGTACGGCTCGCCGAAGCCCAGGCCCCAGAGGGACGAGGCGTCGGCTTCGTTCTGGATGTCGTCCACCTTGTTGGCGACGACGACGACGGGCTTGCCCTTGCCGCGCAGCATCCGCACCACGGCTTCATCCGTGGCGGTGATGCCTACTGTGGCATCAACCACCAGCATGACGGCGTCGGCGTGGTCGACGGCGATCTCGGCCTGGTCGGCCACGCGGGCGTGGATGCCGCGGGCGTCGTGTTCCCAGCCGCCGGTGTCCACAAGGGTGAAGTTCACGCCGTTCCAGGTGGCCGGGTAGGACACCCGGTCGCGGGTGACGCCGGGGGTATCCTCGACAACCGCTTCGCGGCGGCCCAGGATGCGGTTGACCAGGGTGGACTTGCCGACGTTCGGGCGGCCGACAATGGCCACCACGGGATCCTGGCGGAGGGGTGCGTCTTCGTCGAATTCGTCAAAGCCGCCGTCCAGCAGGGCAGCGTCTTCTTCGTCGAGCTCGTAGTCGTCAAGACCGGCGCGGAGGGAGCGGGCGCGAACCTCGGCCTCGTCGTCGTCGATGGCTGCGAGGCGCTCGTTGACCGAGTCGGTTCCTGCGGGGATGTACTCCTCCGCGGAGGCCCAATCACCGGCGGTGTCGTCGTTGAGAGGTTTTCCGTTCATAGAATTGCTTTCTTTCCGTTGAGGTCTGCAGCACTGCGCGTACAGGCCGTCGCCGGACGTTCAGCCCGGTAAGTGTGCGGGAGGATCCGCGCGGCATTGCCGCGCCGGCCCTCCTCCCATTGAAACACGGGCAGGTGCCCGTGTTCGGTGCCGGAACCCCGGCGGGGGTGGTTAGTGGGTGCTGGCGTAGACGACGTCGAGCACCGCGGCAACGGTCTCTTCGAAGTCCAGGTCGGAGGAATCGATGGTGACGACGCCGTCGGCGGCCTGCTGGAATTCCACCACCGTGGAGTCCTTGGCGTCGCGGACCAGCACCTGTTCCTTCAGGGCGGCGGCGCTCTGCGTTCCGCCGAGCTGGATGCCGCGGCGGCGCAGACGGGCTTCTTCGCTGGCCGTGAGCAGGATGCGGACCTCGGCGTGCGGCGCCACCACCGTGGTGATGTCGCGGCCTTCGGCCACAATCCGCAGCCCCGAATCCCGGATCAGCTGCTGCTGCCGGCGGACCAGTTCGGCCCGGGCGCCAAGCGTCGTGGCCACGGCGCTGACCGAAGAGGAGACAGAGGGTTCCCGGATGGCGTCGGTGACGTCCCGGCCGCTGACCCGGACCCATTCCTCGTTCGGAGAAACGCTCAGGGCAATGTCGGCGCTTTCGGCAGCCGCTTCCACGGCCACCGAATCGGTCAGGTCGATTCCGGCTTCCATGCAGGAGAGGGTTACGGCGCGGTACATGGCGCCGGTGTCGAGGTAGGCAGCGTGCAGCCGGCGGGCCACCTCGCGGCTGATGCTGGACTTGCCGGAACCGGACGGCCCGTCAATGGCCACCACCAGCGGCTTGCCCTGCCGGAACTGGGCCGGATCAATCTTGGAACTCACTGCACTACCTTCCACCCGCGGGCGCTTAATTCAGAAACAAGGTCATTCATCCGGCCGGGCAGGACGGAAATCTCCGCCCGGCCCACCTGGCGTCCGGAGGCATGCTCCAGGCGCAGGTCTTCCAGGTTCACGCCGATCTCACCGATTTCGGTGAGCAGCCGGGCGATCTGCCCGGGCGTGTCATCCACCAGGACGGTGAAGGACACAAAGGACTGGGCCGGGCCGCCGTGCTTGCCGGGAATGCGGGCCTGGCCCACGTTTCCCTCGGCAATCAGCTGGGCCATGTCCAGCCGGGCGCCGTCCGCCACCGGATCCTCCAAGGTCCGGATCAGACGGTTCAGGTCCTCGCGGACCCCGTGCAGGATGGGCACCAGCCGGTCCGCGTTGCCGCTGAGGATCTGCACCCACAGCCGCGGGTCGCTGGCCGCTATCCGGGTGACGTCCCGCAACCCGTTCCCGGCCAGGGCCAGGGACTGCGGCGGGGTTTCCTGCAGCCGGCTGGCCACCAGGGAGGCCATGACCTGCGGCAGATGAGAGGTCAGGGCCACCGACGCGTCGTGCTCCTCCGCGGACATCCGGGCCACCACGGCACCCAGGTCATATGCCAGGGCCTCCGCGCGGCGCACAGCTTCCGGGGCCGCTTCCACCGGCGCACAAATCACCCACGGCATGCCGTTGAACAGCTCCGCACGCGCAGCAACCGGCCCGGATTTCTCCCGGCCCGCCATCGGGTGTGTGCCCACGTACCGGGACAGGTCGGCGTCGTAGCCGCGCAGGTCCGCCAGCACTGCCGACTTGACGCTGGCAATGTCGACGACGACGGCGTCCGGCCAGTCCTTGAGCGCGGCCGCCGCGAGGGACGCGGTGACGTCCGGCGGTGCGGCAACCACCACCAGCGAAGGCGCAAAGCCTTCGCCCACGGTACCGAGCAGCCGGCCGGCGCCGATGTCGCGGGCCACCGCCTCTGTGGAGGGAGAGATGTCCGAGAGCACCACATCCACGCCGCGGGCGGAGAGCCCGAGGCCGATGCTGGTGCCCAGCAGTCCCGTGCCGATGATCAGCACGGATCCGGACAGGTGGGTACCCCCGTCAGCGGCAGCGGCCATGGCTTACAGTCCTACGGAAGCGAGGAGGTGTCCCACCTCGGTGCGGCCGAGGACGCGGATGCTGCCCTGGCGCTGGTCACCCAGGCTGATCGGGCCGATCTTGGTGCGGACCAGGCGCTCCACCGGGTGCCCGACGGCGTCGAACAGGCGGCGGACAATACGGTTGCGGCCTGAGTGCAGGACGACCTCCACCAGGATGTGCCCGGGGGTGGAGTCCACCAGCTTGAAGGAGTCGACCTTCTGGAAGCCGTCTTCCAGCTCAATGCCCTCGCGCAGCTGCGCGCCGACGCCCTGGCCCATGGGTCCGCGGACCTGGACCAGGTAGGTCTTGGGCACTTCGAAGGAGGGGTGGGTGAGCCGGTTGGTCAGCTCGCCGTCGTTGGTCAGCAGCAGCAGGCCCTCAGTCTCGTTGTCGAGGCGTCCCACGTGGAACAGGCGTTCGTGCTTGCTGGAGGGCTTGAGGTAGTCGCTGATGCACGGACGGCCTTCGGGGTCCTCCATGGTGGAGATAACACCGCGCGGCTTGTTGAACACGTAGTACTTCTGGGTTTCGTCCAGCTGCAGGCGCATGCCGTCAACGTGGATGGCGACGGTGGCCGGGTCAACGCGGACACCGAGCTCGGTGACAACCTCGCCGTCAACCTCCACGCGGCCTTCGGCGATCATTTCCTCGCACACGCGGCGGGAGGCGACGCCGGCACTGGCCATGACCTTCTGCAGGCGGACGCCCTCGGGGTTGTGGTGCTCGGAGATGACCGGCGCGGCAGGGCGGCGGGTGGTGGAACGGCGGACCGGTCCCAGGTTCTGGCCGAAGCGTTCGTTGCGGAAGGCACGGTCCCCGCTCTTGCGCTGGCCGGCCTGCGGGCCGCCGAACTTTCCGGCACCGGTTTTGGCACCGGGGCGGGCGCCGCCGGACTTGGGCGCACCCGTGCGGGGGGCGGACTTGGCGGAACTGTCGCCGAAGGCCTTCACGGCGTCGGACTTGAATTTCTCCGGACGGACCTCGCGGGCGGGGCGGTAGCCGTTGGCGCGGTCTTCGCCGGGCTTCAGGCCGGAGCCGGAGCGGGGTCCGCCGGTACGGGAGGAGCCGGGCTTCGAGCCGCGGCCGCCGCCCTTGCCGCCGAAGGTCTTGCCGCCGGCGGGGCCACCGGCACTGCGTCCGCCGCCGCGGGGGGTGTTGCGGCCGGATCCGGAACGGGGTGCTGGGGTCATGAGTAAGTCCTTTGGGGTCTAGCGGTTAGTAAGTAGTGTCTTCAAATTCGGCCAGGTTTTCCAGCCCGGGCAGGTGCGGTGCAATCTGCGGAAGTTCGTCGAGGCTCCCCAAGCCAAGCCGTTCCAAAAAGTACGGCGTTGTCCGGTACAGCAGCGAACCCGTAATAGTTTCGGTGCCGGCGTCGACGATCAATCCACGCTGAACCAGCGTGCGGACCACCGAATCGACGTTTACTCCCCGGATCGCTGAGACCCGGGCCCGGGAGACGGGCTGCCGATAGGCAATCACCGCCAATGTTTCCAGTGCGGCCTGCGACAGCCGTGCACTCTGGCCTTCCAGTACAAACTTCGACACAACGGGCGCAAAGTCAGCGCGGGAAAAAATCCGCCATCCGCCTGCTACGTCGCGGAGTTCAAAACCACGCGGTGCGCCCTCGGGTCCATCCCCAGTATAGCCGTCATACTCACGCTGCAGTTCCGTCAGGGCCGCGAGCACCTCAGGCTCGGGAACTCCGATCACTGCGGCCAGCTCCGCCGGCGCGGCGGGTTCGTCCACAACCATCAGCACCGCTTCGACTGCGGCCTTGACTCCGCCGGGCATGCCGGCGATGTCCAGCATGCCGGTTGTGGGGCCGGCACCGTTGACACGCCACGTGTCCTGGTTGGCAGTCGTCATGCCTGCGCTCCTTCTGTATCTGCGGCGGCGCCCGGTCCTGGGCCGTCATATTCGTCCGTTATGTCCCGGGCCGAGGGGTCGCCGCCGGTCCAGGTGATGCGCAGCTCACCCAGAGGTGCCTGCTGTTCGAAACTCACTGTGCCGTCCCGGAACATTTCCAGCAGCGCCAGGAAACGCGCCACCGCCACCGGACCGTCGGCGTCGGACACCAGCGCAGCGAATGTGGCGGCGCCTTCGGCGAACAGCCGGCCGGCAATGATGCCGGCCTGCTCCCGGACGCTCGTCTTGGGGGCGTGCAGGTGCTCCAGGCCCACGGTGGGCGGTTGTTCGTCCCGGGGCTGCAGGGCACGCTCAGCCAGGTCGGCGAACTGCCGGGGCGTGGTGCGCCAGATCAATTCCGGGAGCATGGCGGCAAAGTGCGGGTCCAGGGAGACCTGCCGCGGGAAGCGGCGGGCCTCCTCCTGAAGCCGCTCCCCCATCCGGGAGGCCATCTCCTTAAACGCCTTGTACTGCAGCAGGCGTGCAAAGAGCAGGTCGCGGGCTTCCAGCAGCGCCACGTCCTCTTCGTCTTCGACGTCGCCTGCCGGCAGCAGGCGTGCGGCCTTTAGGTCCAGGAGGGTGGCGGCAATAACCAGGAATTCGCTGGCCTCGTCCAGTGCCACTTCCGGCCCGGTTCCGAAGAGCTCGCGGATGTAGCCCAGGAACTCGTCGGTGACGGCCGCCAGGGCAATCTCGGTGATGTCCAGTTCGTGCTTGGAGATCAGTCCCAGCAGGACGTCGAAGGGTCCGGTGAAGTTTGCCAGCCGTACTTCGAAGCCGCCGCGTTCCGGGGCATCGGAGACCTCGGCGGCCTTTGCTGCGCCCGCTTTGGCAGCCGCCGCGCCGCGCGCCGGCTTAGGGCGCGCCGCCGCGGGCAATCAGTTCCTTGGCCAGGCGCCGGTAGGAGTCGGCCCCGGGGTGGTTCCCGGCGTAGGTGGTGATCGGCTCGGCGGCCACGGTGGCGTCGGCGAACTTGATGGTCCGCTTGATGACCGTTTCGAAGACCTTGTCGCCGAAGGCTTCCACCAGGCGGGAAATGACTTCGCGGCTGTGCAGTGTGCGGGCGTCGTACATGGTGGCCAGCACGCCGTCCACCTGCAGGCCGGGGTTGAGCCGGTCCTGCACCTTCTCGATGGTCTCCACCAGCAGCGCTACGGCGCGCAGTGCGAAGAATTCGCAGATCAGCGGGATGATCACGCCGTGCGCGGCGGTCAGCGCGTTGACCGTCAGCAGGCCCAGGGAGGGCTGGCAGTCGATGAGGATGACGTCGTAGTCGTCCGAGACCCGGCGCAGCGCGCGTTCGAGCACCTGCTCGCGGGCTACCTCGTTCACCAGCTGGACTTCGGCAGCGGAGAGGTCGATGTTGGCCGGCAGCAGGTGGATGTTCTCGATGGAGGTCTCGTGGATGGCCTCGCGGATGTCCACCTTGCGGTCCATCAGCACGTTGTAGACCGTCAGGTCCAGCTCGTGCGGGTTGGCGCCCAGGCCTGCGGACAGGGCTCCCTGCGGGTCAAAGTCCACCAGCAGCACGCGGCGGCCGGCTTCAGCCAGGGCAGCACCGAGGTTGATGGTGGAGGTGGTCTTGCCGACCCCGCCCTTCTGGTTCACCATGGCAATGATCCGGGCAGGACCGTGCGAGGTGAGGACGGGAGGTTCGGGGAATTCAGTCAGGGGACGTCCCGTGGGGCCCATGGTCGAGTCGGTTGCGGTTGCGTCCTGCAGAGTCGATGAACTCTGATCGATGCTCACGTATTAATCCACGCTTCCGTATCTAGCTGTCCTGCGGGCTGTCTGTGTCAAGGTTACAGCCGGGCCGCAGGCTTACCGTGAATCAGTGCGCGGAACACCGGCGAGCCTTGACGCTCAAGTAGAACTCGAACCTTGCGGATTCACGGCGGCGTGGAGGTGCATGTCATGCCACCCGTCTAAGTGCCTCAGGGCGCTGCGTTTGGTTCCCTCCAGGGCAAATCCGGTTTTGCCGGCCACCCTGCACGACGCCGCGTTTTGCACGGAGTGGGACAGCTGGAGCCGCTTCAGCCCGACGACGTCGAAACTCCATCTGCGCAGGGCCGCCACAGAGCGGGAAGCCACACCTTGCCTCCGCGCGGTTTCCAGCACCCAGTAGCCAAGCTCCCCCTCCCCCTCATACAGGTTCAGCCGGCTCAGCGCCGCACGCCCCACCACCTGCCCGCCACGGGTGCAGACGGCCCAGTTTGCGCCGGTCTCGGCCTGCCAGCGGGCGGACCAGCCGAGGATCCATGCGATCGCTTCTTCTTCGGTATCCATGCTGCGGCGGTTGTAGCGGGCTATCGCCGGTTGCTTGTAGGCCTCAACCAGGACGGCGGCGTCGTCTTCGATCCAGGGCCGCAGCACCAGTCCGTCGGCGGTTAGAACCGGCTGCACCGACGAGTTCAGTGATCCCCGCCGCAGATAAGGACCTAGTGCACCCACCGGGGCCCGCCTTTCGTTTAGTGCCGGCCAGTGCCGGAAGTGGAGAAGCCGGGCACCATTATGCCCGCCCGCAGCTTTTGGCAGGCAAAGCTCACCGGACGCAAAAACGCGCCCCGCCCCGGGGAACCGGGACAGGGCGCGTTCGCTGCGTGGTGAGGCGCTAGTGGCGCGGCCCGGGCGCTGCCGTGCTTCCGGCGGGGCCGGGAACCGTCTGGGCCAGTTCCGCGGACTCGGCCGTCTGCAGCGGCTCGTCGGTGCCCGCATCCACGTTCATGCTGGCCTCGTCGAAGGGACGTTCGCGATTCAGTACCGCGGTGACCTGTCCCTTGTCGATTTCCTTGGTCCAGGTGCCGATCAGCACGGTGGCGACGGCGTTGCCGGTGAAGTTGGTCAGCGCGCGCGCCTCGGACATAAAGCGGTCGATGCCCACAATCAGGCCGACGCCGTCGATCAGGTCGGGGCGGTGCGACTGCAGGCCGCCGGCCAGGGTGGCCAGGCCGGCACCGGTGACGCCGGCTGCACCCTTTGAGGCGATGATCATAAAGACCAGCAGGGAGATCTGCTCGCCCAGTTCCAGCGGCTTGCCCATGGCCGAGGCCACGAACAGGGAGGCCATGGTCAGGTAGATGGCCGTGCCGTCCAGGTTGAAGGAATAGCCGGTGGGTACGGTCACGCCGACCACGGGCTTGGACACGCCCAGGTGCTCCATCTTGGCGATCAGCCGGGGCAGGGCCACTTCCGAGGAAGACGTGGAGAAGATCAGCAGGTATTCCCGGCCCAGGTAACGCATGAGCTTGAAGATGCTGAAGCCGGTGACCAGTTTCAGGATGCTGCCCAGCACCACCACGATGAACAGGATGCAGGTGAGGTAGAAGGCGATCATCAGGGTGGCCATGCTGACGATGGCCTGGATGCCGGTTTCGCCGACGACGGCGGCAATGGCACCGAAGGCGCCCACCGGGGCCAGCCACATGATCATCATCAGGATGCGGAAGACCAGCACCTGGATGTAGCCGATGCCTTTAAGGACCGGGGCGCCGGCGGGGCCCATCTTCTGCAGGGCAAAGCCGACCAGCAGGGCCACGAACAGAGTCTGCAGGATACTCTCACCGGTAAGGGAAGCCAGCAGGGTGGTGGGGACAATGCTCAGCAGGAACCCCGTCATCCCCGCTTCGTCCTCAGCGGGGGCCGGCGCTGCCGCACCGGAGGCCTGCAGGTCCAGTCCCTCGCCGGGGTGGATGAAGTTGCCCACCACCAGGCCGATGGCCAAGGCGAAGGTGGACATGATGATGAAGTAGCCCAGCGCCAGCCCGCCGACCTTGCCGACCGTGGCTGCTTTGGCGATTGACCCGATGCCTAGGACAATGGTGCAGAAGATGACCGGCGCGATCATCATCTTGATCAGGTTGATGAACCCGGTGCCGAGCGGCTTCAGGGATTTGGCGAACTCAGGAGCCACCAGTCCGATGACGGCGCCAAGCACTACCGCCGCAATGACGGCAATGTAGAGGAAATGGGTTCGGTCCGGCCGGCGGCTCTTCTGTGAACCGGCGTACGGATTAGTGGCAGCTGCCATGGCGGTACTCCTTGGTGCGTGGGGTCGGCTTCCATCTTCTTGTGTTGTGTGATCACAGTCACCCTTGTGTTCATACTGTTCGCGGCAATGTACCTACCCCCGGAAAATGCACCAGCGAAACGAAGGATGGAACGTGCGGAGATGGAGCCTGGCCGGCCGGTTGTTCCTGGGCCAGCTGGCATTCATTCTGTGCGTCTCCGGGGGAATTGCCTGGGGCCTCTACCAGCAGGCCGAAGAGAACACGTATGAGGAAACCGGCGAGCGCATGCTGGCTGTGGCCGGAACGGTTGCCGCCAGCGACACCGTACGGGCAGCAGCAGGCGCCTTCCCGGACGGCCAGGTGTCCGGCGACTCTGCCCTGCAGGACTATGCGCAGGAAGTGATGGCCGGCGTCGGCGTCGATTTCGTGACCATCATGGACACCGACCGCACCCGCCTGACCCACCGCAACCCCGAGCAGATCGGCAAACCCTACATCGGCTCCGTGGACCAGGCCCTGGCCGGGGAGAGCTTCACGGAGACCTACACCGGCACCCTCGGTCCTTCGGTCCGCGCCATCACGCCGGTGCGCGACGACGCCGGTAATGTCACCGCCCTGGTTGCAGCCGGGATCACCGTGGACCGGGTGGGGATTGCGCGGGACGCACGGCTGCCGGAGCTGTTCGCGATCGATGCCGCTGCGCTCGCTGTGGGAGCGCTGGCCTCCTATCTGCTCAGCCGGTACCTGCGCCGCGTTACGTACGGACTGGGTCCGGCCGAGCTGGCGCATATGTTCACCTTCTACGACTCCGCGCTCCACTCAGTGCGGGAAGGACTGCTGCTGCACAACAACCGCGGAGAATTGGTCCTCTACAACGACGAGGCAGCCGCCCTATTGGGACTGCCGGCCCGAGGCGCCGGCCCGGAGGTCCCAGAGCTCCCGGACCTGCCCGGCCCGCTGGCCTCCCTGCTGCGCACCGGCCGGGATGCGCACGAGGAAGTCCACCTCACCGGCGAGCGCATCCTGGTGGTCAACCAGTCCGACGCCGTCTCCCCCGGTCCGCACGGCCGGCGCTTTGGCATCGTGACCACGCTGCGGGACTGCACCGACGTCGAATCCCTTACCGGCGAGCTCGCTTCCATGCGCACCTTGGCGGACGCGCTCAGCGCACAGGCGCATGAGCATGCCAACCGGGTACACACCCTCGTCTCCCTGATCGAACTTGGCCGCAGCGAGGAGGCGCTCCGATTTGCCACCGCGGACCTTGAACAGTCCCAGCACCTCAACGACGAGGTCCTGGCGGGCGTGGAGGAACCGGCGGTGACCGCACTGCTGATGGGCAAGGCCGCCCAGGCCCGCGAGCGCGGCATCGACCTCGAAATCACCGTGGCAGCCGCGGGCGGGCGGTTCAGCGGCGGCGGTGTGGAACCGGTGGAACTGGTGACCATCATCGGCAACCTGCTGGACAACGCCTTCGACGCCGCCGCAGGTTTAGTCACGCTCTCACTGGGCAGCGCCGACGGTGCGCTTCTGATTGCAGTAGAGGACGACGGGCCGGGGGTCGATTCCGATGTACTCGAACATATCTTCGAACAGGGGTTCAGTACCAAGCAGCTCCCCGAGGGGCGCACCGCCTCCGGACGCGGCATCGGCCTGGCCTTGGTCCGGCAGGCCGTCAACCGGCTGAGCGGGCGCATTCAGGTGCTTCCCGGCCACGGGGCCTGCTTCCGGGTGGATATTCCCCTCCCCTCCACTGAGGCCGCACCCGCTGGGGGACGGCCATGACCGATTCCAAGACGATCGGTGTCCTGGTGGTGGAGGACGAGGAAATCCCCGCCGAGGCGCATGCCGAGTATGTCCGCCGCATCCCCGGCTTCCGGCTGGCAGGCATTGCCCGCACCGGCACCGAAGCCATCACGGCCCTGAAGGTCGACGCAGGGCCGGGCAGCGGATCGGGCAGTGGATCCAACACCGGATCCGACGCCGGACAGGGAATCGACCTGGTGCTGCTGGACATGAACTTGCCGGACCTGCACGGGCTGGACCTGCTGCGCCGGATCCGCGGGGCGGGCCTGCCCGTGGACGTTATTGCCATTACCGCGGTTCGGGACCTGGCCGTGGTCCGCGGGGCGATGTCCGGCGGCATTGTCGGTTACCTCATCAAGCCCTTTACCTTCTCGGCGTTCAGCACCAAGCTCACCACCTACGCGGAATACCGGCGGCGGATGGGCGAGCAGGCGGCGTCGACCACCCAGAGCGAAGTGGACAGCGCGTTTGCGGCGCTGCGCCCCACCGTGGCCACCCCGCTGCCCAAGGGAATGTCCGGGGAAACCCTGGAAGCGGTGGCCGATCTGCTCAAGCGTGCCCCTTCCCCGCTGTCGGCCTCCGAGGTTTCTGCGGAACTGGCAATGTCCCGGATTACGGCGCGGCGGTACCTGGAGCACCTTGCCGAGGAGCAGTCGGTGCTGCGCTCGCCGCGATACGGGACCCGGGGCCGGCCCGAGCTGGAGTACAGCTGGCGCTGGTAGCTAACGGGTTGAGGCTTCGGGCCGCAGCAGCGGCGCCAGTGCGTCGATGACTCCCGGGTCCTCGATGGTGGAGGGCACCGTGTGGGGCACGCCGTCGGCGATCTGGCGCATGGTCTTGCGCAGCACCTTCCCGGAGCGGGTCTTGGGCAGTGCGTCCACCACCTGCACGTCCTTGAAGTCCGCCACGGCACCGATCCGCGAGCGCACCCGCTCCACCAGCTCCGCCTGCAGCCGGCCGGCGTCGATCTCCGAGCCGGACTTGAGCACCACAAAACCGCAGGGCCGCTGGCCCTTGACCGGATCCGCGACGCCGATCACCGCGCACTCGGCCACATCCGGATGGGAGCCGACGGCCTCCTCCATGGCCCCGGTGGAGAGCCGGTGCCCGGACACGTTGATGACGTCATCGGTGCGGCCCATCACGTACACGTAGCCGTCCTGGTCCCGGTAGCCGGAGTCACCGGTGGCGTAGTACCCCTCGAAGACTTCCAGGTATGCGGCCCGGTAGCGGTCATCACTGCCCCACAGGGTCCGGAGGGTGCCCGGGGGCAGCGGCAGCTTCAGGGCAATGTTGCCCTCGGTTCCGGGCGGAACCTCGGTGCCGCTTCCGTCCAGGATGCGCACATCGAAGCCCGGCACGGGCACGGTGGGCGAGCCCGGCTTCACCGGCAGCTCCTGCAACCCCACGGGGTTGGCGCAAATGGCCCAGCCGGTTTCGGTCTGCCACCAGTGGTCGATCACCGGCACCTCCAGGGCTGTGCCCGCCCAGTCCATGGTGGCGGGGTCCAGGCGCTCGCCGGCTGAGAAGAGGTAGCGCAGCCGGGAGAGGTCGTAATTGCCCGGCTCGGCGGCGTTGGGGTCCGCCTTGCGGATCGCGCGCAGGGCGGTCGGGGCGGTGAACAGGACGTCCACGCCGTGGTCGGCGGCCACCCGCCAGAAGGCGCCGGCGTCGGGGGTGCCCACCGGCTTTCCTTCGTATAGCACGGTGGTTGCCCCGGCGATCAGGGGCGCATAGACGATGTAGGAATGCCCCACCACCCAGCCGACGTCCGACGCGGTCCACATCACCTGCCGCGGGCCGATTCCGTAGATGTTTTCCATGGACCAGGCCATGGCGACGGCATGGGAGCCGTTGTCCCGCACCACCCCCTTGGGCGAGCCGGTGGTGCCGGAGGTGTAGAGGATGTACAGCGGATCCGTGGCGGCCACGCTCACCGGTCCGGCGGGTGCCGCGGCGGCGGCGAGCGCCGTCCAGTCCAGCCAGGCCGCCCCGCCGGTGCCGTCGTACTGCTTCCGGGAGGCGGTGAAGCCGTCGCGTTCGGCGACGACGACGGCGCCCACCCGGTGTGCCGCGGTTTCCAGCGCTTCGGCCACGGCGGGCAGGTACTCCACCCGGCGTTTGGGTTCCAGTCCCCCGCTGGCCGTCACGATCACCTTGGGCCCGGCGTCGTCGATCCGGGCTGCCAGTTCACGGGGCGCGAAGCCGCCGAACACCACCGAGTGCACCGCACCCAGCCGGGCGGTGGCAAGCATGGCGATCACGGCCTCGGGGATCATCGGCAGGTAGATGATTACCCGGTCCCCCGCGGCCACGCCCAGGCCGCGGAGCACCCCGGCGAACGCCTCCACTTCCGCCAGCAGCTCGCGGTAGGAGTAGGTGCGGCTGGTGCCGAGCATCGCGGAGTCATAGATGAGGGCCGCGTTGTCTCCGCGGCCCGCTGCAACATGCCGGTCCAGGGCGTTGACGCTGGTGTTCAGCTGGCCGTCGGGGAACCAGGCATAGAGGGGCGCCTTGGAAGTGTCGAGGGCGAGTGCCGGAGGGGTGTCCCAGTCCACCAGGGCTGCAGCCTCCAGCCAGAAGCCCTCGGGATCCGACATACTGCGGGCATAGGCCGCTGCATAGGTGTCGCGCTCGCCCATCTGAATCCTCCTTGATCCGGCGTGGTAGGCGCCATGGTACCTGCGCAGCTGCGCCGCTCAATGGTGGGCCGGAAGACCCGGGTGGGGATCTCGACCGGATTCAGTACTCCCGCATAGCTGCGTCACACGGACAGCGTCGACCAATGAAGGCCCATCTGTATACAGAGCCGCAGGTCCAGCGGCCAATTGTGAGCCCGGATACGTTAATTTGCTCTCTCGTGTATACACTGTGGTGAAAGTAACGCAGGTATCTGACGCAAGGAGGCGGACTATGCGGGCAAGTGACCGCGCTTATGCCACCTTGCGGCAGGACATTGTGGATTGGCAGCTGCCTCCCGGGACGGTACTGGGCGAAGTTGAGCAGTCCGCCCGGCTCGGGGTCTCCCGCACTCCGCTGCGCGAAGCCCTCAGCCGCCTCACCGCCGACGGACTGGCCGCTCCGCACAGCGGGCGCGGCGTCGTCGTTACCGGCATTTCCCTGGACACCGTGGCTGAACTCTTCGAACTGCGGCAGGCGCTGGAATGCAAGGCAGCGGCGCTCGCCGCGGTCCGCGGGCAGGAAGCTGCCTTCCGTACGCTGGCCACCCGGTTCCGTGCCGCCGGGGAACTGATCGGATACGCGGACAGCGACCGCACCGGGTACTACGCCCTGGTGGCCGAACTGGATGCCGCCATGGACGAGGCCGCAGCCAATGCCTATCTGGTGCAGGCACTTCGCAACGTCCGCCTGCATCTGGCCCGCGTCCGGCGCCTGGCGAAGGACAACCCGCAGCGGCTGCTTGAAACGGCCGCGGAACACGCCACCATTGCCGACGCCGTTGCCGCCGGAGATGCTGACCTTGCCTCCGCCGCCGTCGCCGTCCACCTGCACAAAAGCCTCGAACACCTCCGGTCCGCCCGGACCGCCGCCCCCGGGACCACCGTCCCCGGGCGGACCACTACCCCTGAAATAAAGGACAAACCGTGAACCTGCACAAAGTACGCGTCTACCGCAGCGATGAGAAGCTGGCCCGCGAGGACCAGCTGGCCTACAAGATCGCCAAGGTTGCCGCCGACCCCGTGGACGTCACCGACGACGTCACGGACATGGTCATCAACCGCATCATCGACAACGCCTCCGTGGCCATCGCCTCCCTGAACCGCGGACCCATTGTCGCCGCCCGCGCCCAGGCGCTGTCCTTCTCCCCTTCCGCCCACGGCAAGGGCGCCTCGCTCTTCGGCGTGCTGGCCAAGACCAGCCCCGAATGGGCTGCCTGGGCCAACGGTGTGGCCGTGCGCGAACTGGACTACCACGACACCTTCCTGGCCGCTGAGTACTCCCACCCCGGCGACAACATCCCCCCGGTCCTCGCCGTCGCCCAGCACACCGGCGCCTCCGGCCGCGACCTGATCCGCGGCATCGCCACCGGCTACGAAATCCAGGTCAATCTGGCCAAGGCCATCTGCCTGCATCGGCACAAGATCGACCACGTGGCCCACCTCGGCCCCTCCGCCGCCGCCGGCATCGGCACCTTGCTGGGGCTCGACGTCGACACCATCTTCCAGGCCGTGGGCCAGGCCCTGCACACCACCACCGCCACCCGGCAGTCCCGCAAGGGCGAGATCTCCACCTGGAAGGCGCACGCCCCGGCGTTCGCCGGCAAGATGGCCGTGGAAGCCGTGGACCGCGCCATGCGCGGCCAGACTTCCCCCACCCCCATCTACGAAGGCGAAGACGGCGTCATTGCATGGATGCTGGACGGCCCCGACGCCGCCTACGAGGTGCCGCTGCCTGAAGAGGGCGAAGCCAAGCGCGCCATCCTGGACACCTATACCAAGGAACACTCCGCCGAATACCAGGCCCAGGCCTGGATCGACCTGGCCCGCAAGATTTCCGCCGAGCACCCCGAAGCAGCGGATCCGGCCAACGTGGAAAGCGTCCTGATCGCCACCTCGCACCACACCCACTACGTGATCGGCTCCGGTGCCAACGATCCGCAGAAGTACGATCCCACCGCATCGCGCGAAACCCTGGACCACTCCATCCCGTACATCTTCACCGTTGCCCTGCAGGACGGCGCCTGGCACCACGTGGACTCCTACTCCCCCGAACGCGCCGGACGCCCGGACACCGTGGAGCTGTGGCACAAGGTCACCACGGTGGAGGATCCGGAATGGACCCGCCGCTACCACTCGCTGGACATCAACGAGAAGGCCTTCGGCGGCAAGGTCACCATCGTGCTGACCGACGGCACCGTCATCACCGACGAAATTGCCGTGGCGGACGCACACCCGCTGGGCGCCAAGCCGTTTGCCCGCGAGCAGTACATCAACAAGTTCCGCACCCTGGCTGCCGGCCTGGTCTCCGAAGAGGAGATTGAACGGTTCCTGGCCACAGTGCAGCGCCTGCCCGAACTGGCGGGCGGCCAGCTGGACCAGCTGAACATCACCGCCGCCGACGGCGTCATCAACCCCGCCGCCGCACCGAAGGGACTCTTCTAAATGCTGTACTCCTCCGTTACCCCCGAAGCGAAGCGGATCGCCTTCCGCGAAGGCCTGGCCTCCGGTACGCTCCAGCAGTTCCCCGGCGCCTTCAACCCGCTCTCAGCCCGCCTCATTGAGGAAAAGGAATTCGACGGTGTCTACATCTCCGGCGCCGTGCTGGCCAATGACCTCGGCCTGCCGGACATCGGCCTGACCACCCTCACCGAGGTGGCCACCCGGGCCGGGCAGATTGCCCGAATGACCAACCTGCCCGCCATCGTGGACGCGGATACCGGATTCGGCGAGCCGATGAACGTGGCCCGCACCATCCAGGAACTCGAAAACGCCGGCCTGGCCGGCTGCCACATCGAGGACCAGTTCAATCCCAAGCGCTGCGGCCACCTGGACGGCAAGAACGTGGTGGACACCGAAACCGCAGTCAAGCGGATCCGTGCCGCAGCGGACGCCCGCCGGGACCCGAACTTCCTGATCATGGCCCGCACCGACATCCGTGCCGTGGACGGCCTGGAGGCGGCGCAGGACCGCGCCCGGGCGCTGGTCGACGCCGGAGCCGACGCCATCTTCCCCGAGGCCATGAAGTCGCTGGAGGAATTCGCCGCCATCCGCGCCGCCGTCGACGTCCCGATCCTGGCCAACATGACCGAGTTCGGCAAAAGCGAGCTGTTCACCTATGAGGAGCTCTCCTCGGTGGGCGTGAACATGGTGATCTACCCGGTCACCCTGCTGCGCAGCGCCATGGGCGCAGCCGAACGGACGCTGGAGACCATCAAGGCGCACGGCACCCAGGAAGCGGACGTGCCCAATATGCTCACACGTGCGCGTTTGTACGATCTGGTGGATTATGAGGCGTACAACCACTTCGACACGTCCGTTTTCAATTTCCAGGTTCCGGGCACCCGCTAGGACCGGCCAGGCATTTACCGCACTTTCGAAGGAGCCAGCAGCAATGACTGATACCCAGATCCACAAGGGCCTGGCGGGGGTACTCGTAGACACCACCCGCATTTCCAAGGTCAACCCGGAAACGAACTCCCTGCTTTACCGCGGCTACCCGGTGCAGGAACTCGCCGCCCGGTGCAGCTTCGAAGAGGTGGCCTACCTGCTCTGGAACGGCGAGCTGCCCACCGAGGCCGAGCTGGCGGAGTTCACCGACGGGGAGCGCAGCCAGCGGGCACTGAGCCCGGAACTGAAGGCCGTGATCGATGCCCTGCCGGTAACCTGCCACCCCATGGATGTGTGCCGTACCGCGGCGTCCGTCCTCGGTGCGTCGCATGAACTGGCCGAGGACTCCTCGGTGCAGGCCAACATGGAGAAGGCAGTCAGCCTGTTCGCTGCCATGCCTGCCGTGGTCGCCTATGACCAGCGCCGCCGGCGCGGCCAGGAACTGGTGGAGCCACGCGAGGACCTCGTCTATTCAGCGAACTTCCTGTGGATGACCTTCGGCGAGGAAGCCGCCCCCGAGGTGGTGGAGGCCTTCAACGTCTCGATGATCCTCTACGCGGAGCACTCCTTCAACGCGTCCACGTTCACCGCCCGGGTGATCACCTCCACCCTCGCGGACCTGCATTCAGCCGTCACCGGTGCCATCGGCGCCCTCAAGGGCCCGCTGCACGGCGGCGCCAATGAGGCCGTGATGCACACCTTCGCGGAGATCACGCAGAGCGCGGCCGACGGCGACGTCGCGGCCCACGCCGCTGCCTGGCTCGATGAGGCGCTGGAGCAGAAGAAGAAGATCATGGGCTTCGGCCACCGGGTCTACAAGAACGGCGACTCCCGGGTGCCGACCATGAAGGCCTCCCTGGACAACATGGTCAAGCACTACGACCGTTCCGACCTCGGCGAACTGTACACGGCCCTGGAATCGGCCATGGGTGAGCGCAAGAACATCCTGCCGAACCTGGACTACCCGGCCGGTCCCGTCTACCACCTGATGGGCTTCGATACGCCGACCTTCACGCCGCTGTTCGTGGCGGCCCGGATCACCGGGTGGACGGCGCACATCATGGAGCAGCTGGAAGCCAACTCCCTGATCCGGCCGCTGAGTGAGTACAACGGGGCTGAGGAGCGGCACCTGCCGTAGGTTTCATCTCTAGCCTTGGGTGAGGTCTGAGGTCCCGAGGGTCCCCGAACGGCGGCAACGAAATTCCCTGCTCGCAGAGCTCGCAAGGAATATTAAAGCCGCCTTTCCTCCGGGACCCTCGGGGCCTCCTCTGCGTCTTGGCTCCCTATCCGGATCCGGACTCTTCATCCCCTGCTTGGTTCCGTACCGGGAGCACGGTCCTTGGGTTTGGGAGGTTAGGAAAAGACGATGCTTGCCACGTTGACGTTGTCGTCGGCGATGGTGACAACGGCATCGAAGTATTCGCCGGACAGCAGGCGGGGCATCCAGTGCGCCGAGTCCGGCCACATGCTGGCGTAGGGCATCTCCCCGGGGGAATACCAGGCGGGAAGGATTTCGGAGGTCTCCACCGGTTCCCCCTCCCAATGGTGCGCCCGGAACAGGACCGTGGACATGTCCAAGACCGGCTGTGCGGGGAATATCCATTCGATGGTGCCTGCACGCTGCAGGTCTGCTTCCTGCACTGCTACGCCGGATTCTTCCTGGACCTCGCGGACGGCCGCCTGTTCCGGGGTCTCCCCTGCTTCAATATGCCCGCCGAGCGTGACCACGCGGCCGAGGCCGAAGCCGGTCTTCTTCAGTCCCATCAGCACCTGGGTACCGCCCCGGGTATCCCGGAAGAGGAAGCACAGGACCACCGGGGAAGCCCGGAAGGACCATCCGGCGGCGGAATCCATCAGAGCGCCCGGGGGTGTGCCGCCGCGTAAACCTCGCGCAGGGTTTCGGCGGTGACGAGGGTGTAGACCTGCGTGGTGGTCACCGAGGCGTGGCCGAGCAGCTCCTGGACCACACGCACGTCGGCTCCACCTTCAAGCAGGTGGGTGGCAAAGGAGTGGCGCAGTGTGTGCGGGGAAACGTCGCGGCCGATATTGGCTTTTTCGGCGGCGTTTTTGAGGATGGTCCAGGCGCTCTGCCGGGACAGCCGGCCGCCGCGCGCGTTCAGGAACAGCGCAGGGGTCCCCTTGCCCTTGGCCGATGCCGCCGGGCGGCCGCGGACCAGGTAGTCGTCCAGCGCGCGTGCGGCATAGGAACCCAGCGGAACCAGGCGCTCCTTGGAGCCCTTGCCGAACAGCCGCACCACGTCCGGGCCCTTGGCCGGAATGCGTTCCAGGGACAGGTCATCCACGTCCAACCCCACGGCCTCGCTGATGCGCGCGCCGGTGGAATACAGGAATTCCAGCAGGGCACGGTCGCGCAGGCCTGAAGGGGTATCCAGCGAGACGGCCTCGAGGATGCGGGTCACTTCGCTGACGCTGATGGCCTTGGGCAGGCGCTTGCCGGCCATGGGCGGGTGGACGTCCGACGCCGGGTCGGCGGTGGTCATGCCCTCCAGCGCCCAGAAGCGGTGCAGGCCGCGCACCGCTACCACGGTCCGGGCTGCCGAACGCAGGCTCAGCGCGGAGGCGCCGTCGGAGCCTTCCGAGATGGACTGGGCGAAGGCTGTGACGTCGTGCCGGGTGATGCGGGAAATGTCCTCCACTCCCCTGGCGCTCAGGAAACGTGCGTAGCGGAGCAGGTCGCGGCGGTAGGCATCCAAGGTGTTCACGGCCAGGCCGCGTTCCACGGCCATGTGCTGCAGGTAGCTGCCGATGGCACGGCCGGCAGGGGTGGACCGCAGCTCCTCGGCAGCCGAGCGGGCCGTGGCGGCACGCGAACGTGCGGGTGCCTTCTGGGCCGCTGGAGACTTGGCTGCTGTCTTGGGCGCTGCCCTGGGCACCGGCGGAGACGCGGGCTCAACCGCGGGCGCAGGCGCCGACGACGACCGGCGGGCGTCCGGCCCGCCGGTCCGGTCCAGCTCAGCCAGATCCGCGTCCCGCAGCCGGCGGGCCTCTTCGGACTCCAGATCCAGCTTCAGGGTGGGGTTGAGGGACCCGTTGAGGTTGATGGCTATGGTGTCGTTGCTGTTGTGCGCGGAAGCGTCAGCGCTGGGCATGGCGTGGTCCCGGCTAGCGCACCGGGCCGTTGGCCCAGGTGGAATGCTGCGAGTGGTGCTCGGGCCACGGTGCATTGGCCGGGCGGAGACCGCGGAAACCGTTGCCGCGGGCCACTGCGGCAGCCAGGACGGCAGCTACCGCGGACGGGCTGTGCATCCGTCCCTGCAGGGCCGCTTCCACGGCGACGTCCAGATCCACCCACTCCACCGTGATTTCGGCTTCTTCATGGGTGCGGATGTGGCGCTCCGCTTCGGGCACCTCGGAAATGCCCCGCGCCAGGTAGATGCGCAGGGCTTCCCGGGAGGAACCCGGTGAGAGGAACAGGTCGGTCAGGACCTGCCATTCGGCGGCCACCAGGTCGGCTTCCTCTGCGAGCTCGCGGGCGGCGCCGACTTGGAAGTCTTCACCCTCCACATCCAGCAGGCCGGCCGGAATTTCCCACAGGGTCATCCGCACCGGGTGCCGGTACTGGTTGATCAGGAGCACCTGCCCGGCGTCGTTCATGGCCAGGATGGCCACGGCGCCGGGGTGGGTGATGTAGTCACGGACGAGGGGCTCGCCGCCGTCGGTCAGGGTGAATTTCTCCTTGACCACGTCCCAAACCGGACCGCTGTACACCGTTTCGGATGCCAGCAGCGGGCGTGGGCTTTGTTCGTCTGCGAACCCCTCTGTCCGTGCCATGGGGCTAGGCCTTGCCGCTCTGGTGTGCCAGGGCAGCCTTGACGAGTCCGGCGAAGAGCGGGTGCGGACGCGTCGGGCGGGAGCTGAGCTCCGGGTGTGCCTGCGTGGACACGTAGTACGGGTGAACGTCGGCGGGAAGCTCGACGAACTCCACCAGGCCGCCGTCAGTGGTGGTTCCGGAGAACACCAGGCCGGCGTCGGCAATCTGGTCGCGGTACTGGTTGTTGACCTCATAGCGGTGGCGGTGGCGCTCGGCCACCTCCGTCTTGCCGTAGGTCTTGGCAACCACGGACTCCGGCTCCAGCTTGGCGTCCCAGAGACCCAGGCGCATGGTGCCGCCCATGTCGCCGCCGCCGTCAACAATGGCCTTCTGCTCGGCCATGGTGGCGATGACCGGGTACTGGGTGTCCGGTTCGAACTCGGAGGATGAAGCACCTTCGAGGCCCACTACGTTGCGGGCGTACTCGATGACCATGCACTGCAGGCCAAGGCACAGGCCCAGCGTCGGGAGCTTGTTTTCCCGGGCGTAGGTCAGGGCGCCGAGCTTGCCTTCAAGGCCGCGGATGCCGAAGCCGCCGGGCACGCAGATGGCGTCCGCGCCGGCCAGGGCCTTCGCTGCACCTTCGGGGGTGTCGCAGTCATCGGAGGGAACCCAGCGGATGTTGACCTTCGCCTTGTTCGCGAAGCCGCCGGCACGCAGCGCTTCGGTCACGGACAGGTAGGCGTCCGGCAAGTCCACGTACTTGCCCACCAGGGCGATGTCCACGTGGTGCTTGGGGTTGTGCACGGACTCGAGCAGGCGGTCCCACTTGGTCCAGTTGACGTCCTTGAACTTCAGGTCCAGGTGCTGGACGATGTACGCGTCCAGGCCCTGGGAGTGAAGGGTCTTGGGGATGTCGTAGATGCTCGGGGCGTCCGGGCAGCCGATGACCGCGTCAACGTCGACGTCGCACATGCGGCCGATCTTGTTGCGCATGGCGTCGGGCACCGGGCGGTCCGAGCGGATCACGATGGCGTCCGGCTGGATGCCGATGGAGCGCAGCGCGGCCACGGAGTGCTGGGTCGGCTTGGTCTTCAGTTCCTGGGAGGGGCCGATGTACGGCACGAGGGAGACGTGCAGGAAGAAGACGTTGCTGCGGCCGATGTCCTGGCGGACCTGGCGTGCCGCTTCGAGGAACGGCTGGGACTCGATATCGCCTACCGTGCCGCCGATTTCGGTGATGATGACGTCGGGGGTCTTCTTCGCCTCGGAGGGCAGGCGCATCCGGCGCTTGATCTCGTCGGTGATGTGCGGAATGACCTGGACCGTGTCACCGAGGTATTCGCCCCGGCGCTCCTTGGCAATAACCGTGGAGTACACCTGTCCGGTGGTTACGTTGGCGGAACCGTCGAGGCTCTCGTCAAGGAACCGCTCGTAGTGTCCGATGTCGAGGTCGGTCTCCGCGCCGTCGTCGGTCACGAAGACTTCGCCGTGCTGGAAGGGGTTCATTGTGCCCGGATCCACGTTCAGATACGGATCGAGCTTCTGCATGGTCACCGCTATGCCGCGCGACCTCAACAGATGGCCGAGACTTGACGCTGTCAGTCCCTTACCGAGTGAGGACGCCACGCCACCGGTGACGAAGATGTGTTTGGTCGTAGAAGACGACTTGGGAAACCTGGAATTTGATCGCTGCACCACGGAGTTCGAGCCTATCACCTTTTATTGATTCGAGTAGAACCTGCACTGGATCCGCCGGAGACTCGGGTCTCCGGCGGACGGTTATTGGAGATGTCCCGCTGCTTCCAGCAGTTCCTCGGCGTGGGCGCGTGCCGTTGCCGAATCCTCCTGGCCGGCCAGCATCCGTGCAAGTTCCTTGATCCGTTCCTCGTGGCCGAGCACGCGGACGTCGCTGGCGGTGACGCCCGTGCCGTCGTCGGCCGCAGTGGAGGTCTTGATCACACGGATGTGATGGTCGGCGAAGGCTGCCACCTGCGGGAGGTGGGTCACCACGATCACCTGCACGTGCCGGGCGAGCATGGCCAGCCGGCGGCCGATTTCGACGGCGGCCTTGCCGCCGACGCCGGCATCCACTTCGTCGAAAATGAAGGTGGGCACCGGGTCCACGGCGGCGAGCACCACTTCGATAGCCAGCATAACGCGGGACAGTTCACCGCCGGACGCGCCCTTGCCCAGCGGGCGGGCAGGCGCACCGGGGTGCGGCGCCAGCAGGAAGGCAATGGTGTCAGCGCCGTGCGGACCGGGCTCGCCGGCGGGCTCCACCTCGATGACCAGGTTGGCGTCCTTCATGGCCAGGGCCGTCAGCTCGTCACTGACCCGCTGTGCCAGTTCCGCGGCCGCTTCGGTCCGCAGCTTGGTCAGGGCCGCTCCCCTGCTCTCCAGCGCCTCGCCCAGGGCAGTGATCTCCGCTTCCAGGGCTTCGATGCGCGTGTCATCGGAGCTGAGCTCGGCAAGCCGTTTGGCGCTTTCACCGCTCCACTGAAGCACGCCGTCGATGGACGGAGCGTACTTGCGGACCAGCCCGGCCAGCTCAGCGCGGCGGGCCTCCACTTCGGCCAGCCGTCCCGGACCCTCGGAGTCAAGGGAGGCACCGTAACTGGCCAGCTCGGTGGCGATGTCCGCGAGGATGTAACCCACCTCGGCCAACCGCGTGCCGGCATCGGCCAGCGCCGGGTCATGTTCGCCGGCGGATTCCAGTTGGCGTTTGGCGGCGTCCACCAGTGAGGTCGCGTCGCCGCCGTCGGCGAAATCGTCGGCAATCAGGGCCGCGTGGGCTCCCACCGCTGCGGTCCGCAGCTCTTCGAGGTTGCTCAGGCGCATCGCCTCGGCCTTCAGGGACTCGTCCTCCCCCGGCTGCGGGTCCACGGCTTCGATTTCTTCCAGTGCTGCGGTGAGGTATTCGGCCTCGCGCAGACGGTCCCGTGCCTGGTCCCGCAGTTCGGCCAGTTCCTTGGCGGCGGCGCGCCAGCGGGCGTAGTCCTCACGGTAGGCGCCCAGCTCCGCAGCCAGCGGCGCTCCCGCATATTTATCCAGCGCCTCGCGCTGCGCGGCGGCGCTCTTGAGGCGCAGCTGGTCCGTCTGCCCGTGCACCACCACCAGGTGTTCGCCCACCTCGGCCAGGACACCCACCGGAGCAGACCGGCCGCCCACGTGGGCACGGCTGCGGCCGTCGGCATTAACGGTGCGTACCAGCGTCAGTTCAGCGGCGCCGTCGTACTCCTCGAGTTCGGCTCCCGCTTCGGCGGCGCGCACTGCGGCGGCGCTATGCGGGTCGACATGGACCAGCGCCTCGGCGACGGCGGACTTGGCCCCGATGCGCACGGCACCGGCGTCGGACCGGGCGCCAAGGAGCAGCCCCAGGGCGGTGATCACCATGGTCTTGCCGGCGCCGGTTTCACCGGTCACCACGGTAAAGCCCGGACCGAGGTCCAAAGTGGCGTCGGTGATGACGCCGAGGTCCCTGATGCGGATTTCCTCAATCATTCGACCACGCCTCCATTGTCCGAAGCTGCTTTGTCCAAAGCTGCACTGTCCGACGCGGCCCTGGTTTCCCCGACCCGAGCCTCCGCGACCCGGGCCGCGGGGCTCAACTGGGTGCCCGGGACCGGGCCGGACACCGGCCCGCGCCAGCCGGTGGTGGGTAGCTGGAATTTCCGGACCAACCGTTCCGAGAAGGGCGTTTTGTGGGTGCGGGCCAGCCGTACCGGGGTGGCCGACCGGGTGACCTCGACCCGGGAGCCCGGAGGCAGGTCCACGCTGCGCCGCCCGTCGCACCACAGCACCCCGGAGGCGTCCGTGCGGGTGAGGATTTCCACCGCCAGGACGGATGTGGGCGCCACTACGAGGGGCTTGGCAAACAGGGCGTGGGCGCTGATGGGGGCCAGGAGCAGGGCTTCGACCTCCGGCCAGACGACGGGGCCGCCGGCGGAAAAGGCGTAGGCCGTGGAACCGGTGGGGGTTGCCATCACCACACCGTCGCATCCGAAGGAGCTGATGGGGCGGCCGTCGACCTCCATGACCACTTCAAGCATCCGCTGCCGGTCTGCTTTCTCCACCGCTGCCTCGTTCAATGCCCAGGTGTGGGCAATCAGCTTGTTGCTGTGCCAGACCTTAACGTCGATGGTCATCCGCTCTTCGACGGTGTAGGCGCGTTCCACCACCCAGTGCACGGTTTGGGCGAGGTCCGCGCGTTCGCTTTCGGCCAGGAAACCCACGTGGCCCAGGTTGACGCCCAGCAAGGGCACGGTTGTTCCGCGGACCAGTTCAGCGGCCCGCAGGATGGTTCCGTCCCCGCCCAGGACCATGCCCAGGTCCACATTTTCCAGTGCCACGTCCTCGTCCAGGATTTCGGTGGGCGCCGTGAGCACCCCGTATTCAGCTTGGATGTCTTCGAGGTCGCAGCGGCGCATTACCGGCACGAGGCCGGAGGAATGAAGCTGGGTGCAGGTTTCCTGGGCAGCAGTCATGGCGTCCCGCCGTCCCGTGTGGGCCAGGACCAGTATCCGTCTGCTCATCTGCGTCTTCATCCTTTTCCGTCTACGGGCAATGTGTACGGCACGCCCACCCGTCAGTCTTCTACGGCCGGTTCGTGCTCCGCAAACCGGTCGAATCCGGCGAACGCTTCCCCAACCAGCCGGGCGGCTGCTTCCTCCGCCTGCTGCGGATCCTGCCCGTTCTCCTTGCCCCGGTCCTTCCGCTGTGCCGGTACCTGCAGCCACATAAAGAACTCCACGTTGCCGTTCTGTCCCGGCAGCGGGCTGGGAGCGATACCGGCTATCTGCAGTCCTGCGGCCAAGGCTGCGGCGGCAACTGCCGTCACGGCCAGGCGGTGCTGCCCCGGATCAGTAACGACGCCGGTACGGTCCAGCCTCTCACGGCCCACCTCAAACTGCGGCTTCACCATCAGCAGCAGGCTGCCCCCGGGGCGTGTGGCTCCGGCAAGGGCGTCCACCACCATGGTCAGCGAGATAAAGGACAGGTCGGCAACAGTCAGGTCAACGGTGCCGCCAATATGCTCAGGGTCCAGGTACCGCACGTTCATGCCCTCATAGACGCTGACGCGCGGATCCTGCCGCAGCGGTTCCACCAGCTGACCGTGTCCCACGTCCACCGCGGCTACGTGCGCGGCGCCTGAGCGCAGCAGGACGTCGGTGAATCCGCCGGTGGAAGCACCGGCGTCCAGGCACCGCAGCCCCTGCGGCTGTACGGCGGGGAAGGCGGCCAGGGCGCCGGCCAGTTTGTGGCCGGCGCGGCTGACGTAATCCGGCAGGCCGTCGTCGAGCACTTCAAGGGACTCAGAAGCGTCCACCGGCGTTGACGCTTTGGCCGCAGGCTGGCCGCCGCGCAGGACGCGGCCGGCGGCAATCAGCTTGGCAGCCTGGGTGCGGGAGCGGGCCAGCCCGCGGGTCACCAGTTCCTGGTCGAGCCTGGACATCCTAGCGGCCTGCCCGGGGGCCGCCCGGCATAGGGGCACCGGACGCTGCTGCCACATCCGGTTCAGTGTTCAGTTCTGCCAGCAGCCCGTCATGCAGGGCGGCGTAGGCAGCCGCCTGTCCGGACACCGGCTCTCCGGCGAGAGCGGAAAGTCCCTCCAGCAGGGCATCCACAGCGGGGTCCCCCGTTGCTGCCGGAGAATCCGGCCACGCGGGATGGGAATCGGGCATCTGTGGTCCTCCTGGAAATGGCTATTGAGGCGGTGTGTTCAGGCGGTGTGTTGAGGCAGTCCCGTAACGGGCGAAGCGTCTGACGGAAGCTTATCCGCGCCCGGTGACAGTCCAGCGAATCTCGGGGGTTGAAGCCGTTGCAACATCCGGCCGGGCCGCCCACCAGGCGGCGCAGGCGGCCCGCCAGCTGTCCAGATCCGAGGAATCGCCGTCGATCACCAGGACGTTGTCCTCCACCCAGGCAGCAGCGTTCCCGCAGCGGTAGCGGGCGCCGTCGGCGGTCGTCTCCGGATAGGGCGCAAAAAAAGCTTCCAGGTTGCTGATGAGGTACACCGGGCGTTCGGGAGTGCGGGCCGCCAGCGCAGTCAGGGGTGTATCCACCCCGGTGAGGACCAGGGCGGTGTCGAAGCCGGCATTGGTGCCGCCCAGGATGTCCGTGTCCAGGCGGTCCCCCACCACCAGCGGGCGGTGGACGCCCAGGTGGCGGGCCGCCGTCGTAAACAGCGGTGCCTCCGGCTTGCCGGCCACAAACGGAACTTTGCCGGTGGCGGCGCCGACGGCGGCCACGAGGGTGCCGTTGCCGGGCGCAATACCGCGGGCCTGGGGAATGGACAGATCAGTGTTGGTGGCCACCCAGACCGCGCCCCGGCCGACGGCGAACGCCGCCTCGGCCAGGTCCTTCCAGCCCAGGGACGGATCAAATCCCTGGATGACGGCATCGGGCTGGTTATCAGCCGACCTGACCACGGTGAGCCCCTGCGCTTCGACGGCGGCAGCCAGCGTGGCGCTGCCGGTCACCAGGACTCTGGCTCCGGGTGCCACCTTCTCGGCCAGCAGTTCAGCGCCGGCCTGCGCGGATCCGAAAACAGTTTCCGCCGTTGCGGGCGCACCGAGCTCGCGCAGGTGCGCTGCAACCGTTTCCGAGGAGCGTGAGGCGTTGTTGGTGACGTAGGCAAGCTGTACGGATACATCCGCCAGCCGTCCCAGTGCCTCCACGGCTCCGGGTATGGCATGCGGACCGGCGTAAACCACGCCGTCCAGATCGGAAAAGACCGCGTCATACCCGGAGACCAGGGAGGTATCAGTCGTCAAGGTGCTGGTGCTCCGTCTCGTCGGCGTCTTCGCGGGCGGTTTCCTCATCGTCGTCGTCGCCGAGGTCCAGGTCCTTCACGGTGACCTCGACGTCGTCGGCATCATCGATGTCGCCGGCCTCGGTGAGCAGGGCTTCCTGCTCGTCGCCGGGCAGTGCATCCGCGTCTGCGTCCACCACCGAGTTGTCCTTGGAAACCGGTGCTTCAGCCTCGAAATAGGCACCTGAGCGGTCCTCGCGGGGCTCGGAGCGGCGGTCCTTGCGCTCTTCCTCTTCAGGGACGAGGTCGAAGATCTCCGGCTCGGCGAAATCGCCCAGACCGAGGGCACTGTCGGCACGAAGGGCCTGCTTGCGCCACTGTTCGGCTTCGTCGTTGCGGCCGACCAGTTCCAGCGCGTCTGCGTAGGCACGGAACAGGCGCGGGCTGTAGGAGAACGCACGGTTGCGGTCCAGCTGCGGGATTTCCAGGGCCGTGACGGCGGCTTCGAACTGTTCCATGTCCATGCGCGCACCGGAGGCCACGATGGCCAGCTCCACCTGACCGGCGACGTCCAGGTCCTTGGCGTCCTCGGAACGGACCAGGTCCAGTGCCCTTTCCGGGTGACCCAATCCGCGTTCGCAGTCGGCCATCATCGGCAGGTAGGCGTTGGAGCCGCTGATCCGGCGGTACGTCCGGAACTCACGCAGTGCTTCGCCGAAGTGTTCGGCGGCATAAGCGGTGAGGCCCACTGCCTCGCGGACTACGGCCATGCGCCCGCCGCGGCGACTGGCTGCCAGGGCGTGCTGGAAAGCCAGTTCCGGCTCGTCGTCGATCAAGCGCCCGGCCATCACCAGGTGCTTGGAGACCCACTCGCCGTTGACCTCTTCGAGGTTGCGCAGCTGGGCACGGGTCACCTTATCCAGTTCCTGGCCGGTAACGTCCTCGTCGATTTCCGGGGACCGCTCACGGTCGGGACGGTTGGCGCTGCGCAGGTCCTTCGCATTGCGGGGCCGCGGCGCTGCCGGGGTCTCGTCGCGGCTGAAGGACGGGCGCTCCGAGCGCTCTGCCGGGCGGTCGCCACGGGGCGGACGGCTGTCACGCTGCGGACGATCATCACGAGAGAACGGCTTACGCTCACCGAACTGCTTGCGCTCACCGAACTGCTTGCGCTCACCGTCACGGGGCGGACGGCTGTCACGCTGCGGACGATCATCACGAGAGAACGGCTTACGGCCGGCGGAAGCACCGCGGTCACCGAAGGAGCGACGCTCCCCATCACGCTGGGGACGATCATCACGAGAGAACGGCTTACGCTCACCGAACTGCTTGCGCTCCCCATCACGGGCAGGACGGTCATCACGGCTAAACGGCTTACGCTCACCATCACGGGCAGGACGGCTGTCACGCTGCGGACGATCATCACGCGAGAACGGCTTACGCTCACCGAACTGCTTGCGCTCCCCATCACGGGCAGGACGCTCGTCACGGCTAAACGGCTTACGCTCACCATCACGGGCCGGACGATCATCACGCTGCGGACGATCATCACGCGAGAACGGCTTACGACCAGCGGAAGCACCGCGGTCACCGAAGGAGCGACGCTCCCCATCACGGGCCGGACGCTCGTCACGGCTAAACGGCTTACGCTCACCGAACTGCTTGCGCTCACCGTCACGGGCAGGACGGCTGTCACGCTGCGGACGATCATCACGCGAGAACGGCTTACGACCAGCGGAAGCACCGCGGTCACCGAAGGAGCGACGCTCACCATCACGGGCCGGACGGTCATCACGGCTAAACGGCTTACGCTCACCATCACGGGCAGGACGGCTGTCACGCTGCGGACGATCATCACGAGAGAACGGCTTACGCTCGTTCGAACCGCTGCGCTGGCCGGCAGGCTTGCGGTCTTCCCAGCGTTTGGGGGCATTACGGTCATTCGTGGCGGGGCGGCCCTGGGAATCCCGGCGCGGTGCGCCGCTACGATCCTGGTCCCTGTTGTTCTGCTCTGACATGCTGGCTAGTTCCTCTCGTCGTGAGCCGACCAACGGAATTTACTGCAGTCGCTCGTCACTATGTACCTGTAATGGAGATGTAAAAGTTATGGGAGGCGTTCAACGCCTCAGCTAATTCTAGTGCAGGCAGGCCCCACCTACCGATTCACAGGCGTGTATGCACGGCCGGATCAGGGTGACCCTCGCCACCCCGGGCCTGCCGGCTGGCAGTTTGGATCAATCGTCTAGTTAAAGTTTGGCGGGTTAAACAGGTGAGGCCCGTACCAACACTGGTACGGGCCTCACCCCACAATTTGTCCGGCGGTGACCTACTCTCCCACACCCTCCCGGATGCAGTACCATCGGCGCTGTGGGTCTTAGCTTCCGGGTTCGGAATGGGACCGGGCGTTTCCCCCACGCTATGACCGCCGTAACCCTTCCACCCGCACCACACACCCAAAAACAGTGTGCGTGGGGAAAACAATGGTCACGAACATCAAAAAATCAGACGTAAGTAATATTCAGTTATTGTTCCCTGGGGAACAACCCATCACGGGTTGTTGTCCGGGAACCACATAGTGGACGCAAGCAGCATGATCACAACACCCTCTACATTGGGAAACCGTTTGAAGTCGTGTTTCCCCAGGTGTTGATGT
>NZ_JAJJOC010000015.1:0-2826 GCF_020907365.1 Arthrobacter sp. zg-Y750
CCGGGAGCCGCCGTCGACGGTACCGGCACCCGCCTGGAACACAGCGAGCGTGCACCCCGCACCTGACGCATCCTTGGTACCAGCCTGGCCTTTAGCCGACTGGTGTTCAGACCCTGCTTCTTCGGTTGTCCGTTCGGCGTTTCCGAGCTGATCCATGCCTAAGGATTTCACCCGGCACTGACATTTCCGGGGCCAAAAGAGGGCCAAAACGACCCTACGGAAAACTCCAAATACTCGTCTTTCGGACGCCACTACCTACCTTTATCTCCATGGTCCCCCGCCCCCGTCACACCCGGAAAACCACCAACGCCGCATCGAAAAACAGATCAGCCCCGCCGGTTTCCCGGCGAGGCTGATCTGCTTGCTGTTTCTACTGCCGCAGTTATCCCCGCTGCAGTTAGAGCTTGCCCTCTTCGGAGCGGCTCGGCACCGGCTTGTTGTCGGCGTCGTACTGGTAGATACCGATAAACGCTTCCGTCGGGTCGCCGTTCTCATCGAACGTGACCGGGCCGGAGTAGCCGTCGTAGTCAATGTCGCCGCCGCCCCGCAGGATGGTCACGCAACCGGCGAAGTCGTAGCACTTTTCGCCTTCACCCGAGACACCCTGCAGTTCGGCTGCCATGGCCTTGCCGTCGGTGCTGCCGGCCGCTTCGGAGGCCAGCGCCAGCAGGGTAACGGCGTCATAGCTTTCACCCGCGTAGGACCAGTCCTTCAGGGCCGGATCGATCGCCAGCAGGGAGTCCTTGAAGTTATCCGAGGCGAACGGACCGGGAATGGTGCCCTGCGCCCCTTCAAGCGTTCCGGCGTCCAGGCTGTCGCTGTAGTCCGAGGTGTTGCCGTCCACAAAGAACATCTGGCTGGCGTCGATACCCTTTGACTTCAGGAGCGGAACAATGCTCTTGGCCTGGTCGAAGCTGATGATCACCACGGCATCCGGCTTCGCAGCGGCAATGGAATCCACCTGGCTGCTGAACTGGGAATCGCCTTCATTGAACATCTCAGAGGCCACTACCTGGCCACCTGCGTCTTCCACCGACTTCTGGACGTTGCTCTGCAGTCCGGTTCCGTAGGCATCATTGAGGACAATCATGCCCACCGTCTGCGCACCGCAGCTCATGATGTAGTTGCCCAGGGTGCGGCCCTGCATGACGTCGGACGGAGCGGTGCGGAAGTACAGGCCGTTGTCATCCCAGGTGGTGAAGTCCGGCGAGGTGTTCGCGGGAGAGAACTGGATGACACCGGCGCCGGTGATGTTGCCGATAACAGTCTTGGACACGCCCGAGGAGGCGGCGCCCACAATGGCGCTGACATCCTGGCTGAGCAGGTCATTGACCGACTGGGTGGCGATATCCGTGGTGGTGTCGCCGGAGTCGCGGTGGACCACCTCAACAGGCTTGCCCAGGACACCGCCTGCGTCGTTGATCTCCTTGACAGCCAGGTTGACGCCGGCGATTTCCGGCGGGCCCAGGTAGGCAAGGGAACCCGTTGTCGGGAGCAGGGACCCGATCTTCAGCGGAACGTCGGTGGTGCCGGTGGACGCGGGAACGGCCGAGGCATCCCCCTTGGCTCCCGGATCGCTTCCCGTGCCTCCTTCGCCCTCGGGGCAGGTGAGGACCGACGCCGCTGCGGCGTCGCTCGAACCGGTGGACTCTTCCGAAGTGGATTCGGAGTTGTTGCCGCCGCAACCGCTGGCGAACAGGGCAAAGCCCAAACCGAGGGCGGCAATCTTAGCGGTGCGGGCGTATCCGACGCCCAAGCCCAGACCGCCGGAATGGCGTAGTGCAGTCATAAAAGTTATCTCCCCGATCGAAAGGCGGGTGCCTTTGACGCAACACCAGGTGTTCCTGATTAGAAGAAAAGCTAATGGAACATTGTGTCGAATATAAGAGCCTGCGGTTACAGCCTTGTAACGCTCGTCACATTTAGGCCTTCGCGCCCTTGCGAGTAGGGGCCGTCCAGCCCTATACGATGGCTTTATTACGCTCATTTGGGGGAAAATTGCACATCCGGTCTCTAACCGCTGCCGCTTCCACGCTTACTGCCGCCAGCCTGCTCCTTCTCGGCGCTGCAGCGCCGGCGCAGGCACTGTCCTGCGCACCGGGTCTGGTGCCCGCCGTCGTGGACGGTGTGGAGACCTGCGCAGCAACCGGCGATCCCGCACCCTACAACCCCGGAGAAAGCAGCTACGACCCGGCAACGGGCAACTACTCCGAGGCGGTTCCGGCTCCCCCCGGGCTCGAGCTGCAGCCGTCTTCACCGGCCCCTGATCCCGTCCCGACGCCGGCTGACTCCAGCGCTGCCGCCACTGCTCCTGCCACAGCTCCGGCTGGAGGCGGCGCAGTTCCGGCTCCGGTGCGTGCGCCTGCTCCGACGACGGCGCCCCCTACGTCGCGGACGCCTGTCCCGTCGCCGTCGGCCACCCCTGTGTCCGGCTCTGAACGCTCATCCGCGGTCCTGCCGGCCGCAGCCGCCGTCGTGATTCTGGGCGGGCTGGCCGGAGCCCTCCTGCTGCGACACCGCAACCGCTCCGCACGGGGCCGCAACGAGGGCTAGGGCGCTTCCCTGCCGGTGAACTGCCTGCCGGTGGAACCGCATGCCGGCTTCGCTGTACCCCAGGTCGGACTCGAACCGACAACACACCGATTTTAAGTCGGTTGCCTCTGCCAATTGGGCTACTGGGGCCTGGACAATTGCCTTCCAAGCGTACTGGAAAGCCGCGGAGGGCGGGAAACACGGCAGCGGGGGGGGGGGGGGGGGGGGGGGGGGGGGCGGGGGGGGGGGGGGGGGGGGGGGGGGGCGGGGAGGGGGGGGCCGGACGGCGGCGGG
>NZ_JAJJOC010000016.1:0-335659 GCF_020907365.1 Arthrobacter sp. zg-Y750
TTCCCCCCCCACGCTACCTGCCCCGCGCGGGGGGCGGTAAACCCCGCCCGGGGGGCCCCCCCGGGGGGGGGCCCGCCGCTGCGGTTTATGAAGTGACGCGGAAAGCTAGGCCTTCACTGCCGGCTTCTTGGCCGGAGTTGCTGCTTCCTCGAAGCTCCGGCGCGGGTGCTTGAGGTTGCGCAGGTCGGTCACATCGCGGCCGTAGGCCACGTTCAGCAGCCAGCCCGAGACCACACGGAACTTGCGCTCGAACATCGGCATGGCCAGGCCGTGGTAGCCGCGGTGGGCCAGCCAGGCCGGGAAGCCCTTCATGCCGAAGCCCATGATGTTGGCAACGCCCTTGTACTGGCCAAGGCCGGCAACGGCACCCAGGCTCTTGTGGTTGTATTCCTCGACGCTGCCGACGCCGTAACGGGCGGCCATGATGTTCTTGGCCAGCAGCTTGGCCTGGCGGACGGCGTGCTGTGCGTTCGGGACGCAGAAGCCGCCAACACCGCCGCCGGAGAGATCGGGGACGGCGGAGACGTCGCCGGCAGCCCAGGCGCCGTCGATGGGTCCGTTGTCACCGGTGATGCGCAGTTCGGCGTTGGCGCGGATACGGCCGCGCTCGTCGATCGGGAAGTCGGTGGCGCGCACCATCGGGTTGGCCTGCACACCGGCGGTCCAGATCAGGGTGTCCGTACCGAATTCGCCGGCCGGGGACTTGTCAGCCATGTTGATGAGCTTCAGGACGCCGTCCTCGGCGGAAGCCAGGGAGGTGTTCAGCAGCACCTCGATGCCGCGCTCACGCATGCTGGATACAACCCACTCGGCCTGGTCCGGCTTGACCTCGGGCATAACGCGGCCCATGGCCTCGATCATGACGAAACGGAGGTCTTCGCGGCGGAGCCGGTCGTTGAGGCGGACCGCGTCGCGGGCCATGTCTTCGATCTCGGTCAGGGTTTCGATACCGGCAAAGCCGCCGCCGACGACGACAAAGGTCAGGGCGCGTGTGCGCTCCGGGCCGACGGGCATCAGGGAGGCGGTTTCAATGCGCTCCAGCACGTGGTTGCGGGTACCGACGGCTTCTTCGATGCTCTTCATGCCGATGCCGGCCTGCGCGAGGCCCGGGATCGGGAAGGTGCGGGTAATGGAGCCTGCGGCCAGGACAACGTCCTGGTAGGGCAGCTCAAACGGTTCACTGCCGTCGCCGGGCTCTACCGTGGCGGTGCGGGCAGCATGGTTGATGGAAGTGACCTTGCCGGTGATCAGCTCGGTGCTCTTCAGGTGCATGCGGTGGGATACAACGGCGTCGCGGGCCTCAATGGTGCCGGCGGCGACTTCGGGAAGGAACGGCTGGTACGTCATGTACGGAAGCGGATCCACTACCGTAACAATGCCGCCCTGGGCCTTGACCTTCTTCTGGAGGTCTTTGGCTACGTACAGACCGACGTAACCACCGCCGACCACCAGAACGCGGGGACGATCAGAAAACTGCTTGTTCGATGCCATACGCCAATCCTACCCGAGTTTGTGAAAGTCTTCACGAACTATTTGACAAACGGCACATCGGGTTTTTCGCTAGCTCACACCAACTTCATCAAGGGAACCGGATTCGGTGGCTTCGCCCGCTTCGGAACGTGCTTGCCGGCGCCGGACAATGGCAACGTGTACGGTTCCGGCGAGGAGCACCGCGAGCAGCAGCCCGCTGAATCCCAGCACTACGGCGGCGGGCAGTGAACTGTTTTCGGCCGGAGGTGCGGCCGCGGCCGGAACAGTCGGTTCAGGCAGGTCCGGCACGGTGGGGGCAGGAATGTCTGCGGTGCCCGGCGACACGTCCGCCACCCGGCGGTGGACCCGGATCCATTCAGCGATGGTGCCCAGGGGGTTGACGGAAACCGAGGGTACTTCGGCATTCAGCGCGGCGTTGGCGTCCAGGATGCCGTAGCCGTAGATGGTGTCGGTGCCCGGCGCTCCTGCGTCCCGGGCAGTCCTGACAATCCGGTTTACGACGTCGGCCGCGCTCATCTCGGGATGGGCGGACCGGATCAGTGCCGCAACACCGGCAACCAGCGGAGCCGCTCCGGAGGTGCCCTCCCAGTCGGCATACCGCGCAGTGCCTTCGGGCAGCCCGCCGATCAGTTTCTCGGCCGGAGCGGCCACGCCGATGCTGATGCCTTCGGAGGAGGAATCCCAACTGGCCTCGCCCTGCCGGTTCAGGCCGGCAACGGTCAGGACACCGGGGATGGTGGCCGGAGCCCCCACCTGGACCATGCCCACACCGCGGTTACCGGCAGCCGCAACCACTACGACGTCGTGCTGTTCGGCATACAGGAACGCGTTGTCCCAGCTTTCCGGCCAGGCAGTTGAGGTACTGCCCAGGGACATGTTGATCACCTTGGCACCGTTGTCTACGGCCCAGCGGACAGCGTTGGGGATTTGCGTGTCGATGGGGACGCCGCCGGGATTGGTGCCTCCGATCCAAGCGGAAACCGCAAGGAGCTCGGCTTCCGGTGCCACGCCGATGATGCCTTCGGTGCGTTCCTTCTTTTCGCCCTCTTTGGCTTCGCCTGGCTTCTCGTGTCCCCGCCCCGCCAGCAGCGTCGCCACCAGGGTGCCGTGCTCGGGCGTGGTGCCCAGGCCCTTGGCGCCCTTGGGGTCGCCGGCTCCGGAAACATCGGTTCCGCCTGCAACGGCTCCGGCAAGGTCCGGATGGCTGGCGTCCACGCCCGTGTCGATGACGGCTACCTTGACGCCGGCGCCCTTGGTGGTCTTCCAGGCCTCGGTGATGCCGTAGTCGTTAAGCCAGTACTGCTTGTCCCGCCACTCATCGGCCTGTGCGGCGGGGGCGGCCAGGAGCGGGAGCGCCACGGCGGCCACGAGCACGGCGGCCGCGGTCCGAAGGCGGGCGGCTTTGCGTCGGCCGGTGGCCCCAGCTGCGGCGCTCACCCGGCGACGCTCAGGGCGATGCCGTCAAGGATGTCGTGTTCGCTGGCGAACGCCGAAGATACCCGGCCGTCCGTCAGTTCTTCAACGCGGTCCACAATGGTGCGCCAGATCAGGGCACCGGCCCCGATGACGTCGACCCGGCCGGGGTGCATGTACGGAAGGCCGGTACGTGCGGCGCGGTCCCGGTGCAGCAGCGCATCCGCCGTGCGGTCGATTTCTTCCCTGCTGAGCTCTGTGCCGTGGATGGCTTCGGGCGCGTACTCCGCCAGGTCCAGCGCTGCGGCGGTGACGGTGGTGATGGTCCCGGCCACACCCACCAGCCGGTCGGTTTCGGCCAGCGGGACGGTTGCCTGCGCGGAAGCGATCATGTCCAGGATCTCGGCCCGCGCACCGGCGATTTCCGCTTCAGTAGGCGGGTCGGAAAGCAGGTAGCGTTCGGTGAACCGCACGCAGCCCATGTTGGTGCTCTTGGCCGCCAGGACACCGGTGCTGTCGCCGAGCACAAACTCGGTGCTGCCGCCGCCCAGGTCCACCACGAGTGTCTTGGCGCCGTTGCTGCCGGCAAAAACGCTGGCGGCACCGGTGTAGGAGAGCTCGGCTTCCTCGTCGCCGCTGATGACTTCCGGTTCCACGCCGAGCCGCTCCCGGATGCCGTCCACGAATTCCTGCCGGTTTTCAGCGTCGCGGCTGGCTGAGGTGGCTACAAAACGGATCCGGGCAGCACCGTGCTCGCGGATGAGTGCGGCGTATTCGTCTGCCGCGGCGAACGTGCGTTCCAGCGCTTCGGGGGCCAGCCGGCCGGTGGCGTCCACCCCCTGTCCCAGACGGTTCACACGCATCAGGCGCACGACGTCGGTAAGCCGGGCCGCGCCGTCGGCGTCCCGGGTGATGTCCGCGATCAGCAGGCGGATGGAATTGGTGCCGCAGTCAACGGCGGCAACCCGCACACTCCCGGTGGTGTTCTGGTCGCTCACAGTTCTCCCTCGTTCGTTGCGGCTTCTTCCGCTGCCCCGCCGCCCAGCCGGCGGGCCGCTTTTTTGCTTTCCAGCTCTTCCGGGCTCAGGCCCTGCGTCTTGGTGTGACGGCTCAGGTCCCGGGCCGGAGCCGCTCCTGCAGTGTCCCAAGCACCTTCGCAGTAGCACCGGTCAGCTGTCCACCATTCGGAAATGGCGGCCAGCGCCTCATCGCCCAGCGGGTTCACGCCGGGCCCGGCGGCCAGGGAGTGCCCCACCAGCACGTGCAGGCACTTGACCCGGGTGGGCATCCCGCCGGCGGAAACCCCGTCGATTTCCGGCACCGGTCCGGTGCCCGTGCGTTCGCCGATTTCGTTGCGCACCTGCAGGTAGTGCTCGTGCGCGCGGCGGTAGCGCTGTGCAAGCTCGGGATCGTCTTCGAGCCGGCGGGTCATGTCCGTCATCAGGCCCGCAGCTTCGAGCCGGGAGACGGCGGCGGTGATCACCGGGTGCGTGAGGTAGTACGTGGTGGGGAAGGGAATGCCGTTGCTCAGCCGCGGCGCGGTGGTGGCCACCAGGGGGTTGCCGCAGACGCAGCGGGCACCGATCTCGACGACGTCGCGCACCGGCCGGCCGAGCTGCCTGCTCAGCGTTTCCAGGTCTTCCTGGGTGGGGGCGAGCTGGTCCTGCGTCATGCTCAGAAGTTCCTTCCGTGGGGGCCGCGACGGGCCCCGGGCTGCTGTTCTATCAGCCTCCAGATTACTGTGCCGTGGCCGATCTCTTGACCGAGTCCCACAGCGAATCGACCCACTGGAGGTCTTCAGGCTCCTCCTCGGCCGCTTTCGCTTCAGCTTCCTCCACGCCGTTTTCGCCCTTGACCAGGTACCGCTTCTCCCCCGGCATCACCAGGAAAATCCGGTTCCTCGCCTGCTGCTTGATGTAGGCCGGGTCTTCCCAGCGGCCCAGCTGGACTTCCAGTTCCGACTGCTTTTCCTGGGCCTGGGCAATTTCGGCCCTGGCTGCGGCGATGTCTGAACGCTGCTGCAGATAGGTGCGGACCGAGGGAGCCAGCAGCACGGTGATGGCCACCATGACCATGGCCAGCACCAGCAACCGGCCGGAGAAGGCCTTGGCCGGGACCGGCCGCAGCTCTTCGTCGGCGGCAACCGGCGCCGCGTTTTTCTCCTTCTGCACGTCCCCGGCCTGACGGCGGATCGCTCCGGAGAGCTGGGAACGCGCGGCGGCCCGGGCATCTGACGCGGAGGGCTTGCGCTGGTGCGTTGCAGGTTTGGCGGCGGGTTTCGAGGCGGCGGGCTTGGCGGCGGCGGGTTTCGAGGCGGCAGGCTTGGCGGCAGCGGGTTTCGAGGCGACAGCCTTCGCGGCAGCGGGTTTCGAGCCGGCAGCCTTCGCGGCGGCAGGTTTGGCTGAAGACTTTGCAGGAGCAGGTTTCGCTCCGGCGGTCCGGACGGGGGCCGGGGGCCTGGGCACCTGGGGGCGTCGCGTTGACATGCGTTCTGAGTCCTTGGAGTATGTCGATGCTGCGGATCCTGCGCCAGCATAAAAAACCGGCCCGGAAACCACCGCGGGCGGGTTCCTCCTTCGAGGGTACCCACCCGCAGTGTCCGGGCCGTCCACGCAACGCCTGCAGGCCCGGAATCGGGTCTTCAGGCGGCTGGTGCGCAGCTGCTAGCCGTTGAAGCGCGGGAAAGCGCTGCGGCCTGCATAGCGTGCGGCGTCGTCGAGCTCTTCTTCGATGCGCAGCAGCTGGTTGTACTTGGCCACACGCTCGGAGCGGGCCGGAGCGCCGGTCTTGATCTGCCCGGCGTTGGTGGCGACGCAGATGTCGGCGATGGTGGTGTCTTCCGTCTCACCCGAGCGGTGCGAGGTGATGGTGGTGTAACCGGCACGCTGGGCCATGGTGATGGCATCCAGGGTCTCGGTCAGGGTACCGATCTGGTTGACCTTCACCAGCAGCGAGTTTGCCGCGTTGTTCTTGATGCCGGTTTCCAGGCGGGCGGGGTTGGTGACGAAGAGGTCGTCACCAACAATCTGCACCTTGTCGCCGATGGAAGCGGTCAGGGTCTTCCAGCCGTCCCAGTCTTCCTCGTCGAGCGGATCCTCAATGGAGACCAGCGGGTAGTCGCGGACCAGTTCCTCGTAGTACGCGGACATCTCGGCCGCGGTCTTGTTCTGCCCCTCGAAGAGGTAAGCGCCGTCCTTGAAGAACTCGGAGGCTGCCACGTCCAGTGCCAAGGCGATGTCGGTGCCCGGTACGTAGCCGGCGCGCTGGATCGCTTCGATGATCAGGTCCAGTGCAGCGCGGTTGGAGGGCAGGTTCGGCGCAAAGCCGCCTTCGTCGCCCAGGCCGGTGGAGAGGTTCTTTTCCTTCAGCACGGACTTGAGGTTGTGGTAGACCTCCACGCCCCAGCGCAGGCCCTCGGAGTAGGTCTGCGCGCCCAGGGGAACAATCATGAATTCCTGGATGTCGACGTCGGAGTCGGCGTGCGAGCCGCCGTTGAGGATGTTCATCAGCGGGACGGGCAGGATGTGCGCGTTGGGGCCGCCGAGGTAGCGGTACAGCGGCAGGGCAGCGGATTCGGCGGCGGCACGGGCCACGGCCAGGGAGACGCCGAGGATGGCGTTGGCGCCGAGCCCGGACTTGTTCTCGGTGCCGTCCAGGTCAATCATGGCCTGGTCGATGGCACGCTGGTCGGCGGCGTCGAAGCCCAGCAGGGCCGGCTGGATCTGCTCGATCACGGCTTCGACGGCCTGCAGCACGCCCTTGCCCTGGTAGCGGTTCTTCTCACCGTCGCGGCGTTCGTTGGCTTCGAAGGCACCCGTGGAGGCACCGGAGGGTACCGCGGCGCGGCCGAAGGTGTCGTCGTCGAGCAGCACCTCCACCTCAACGGTGGGGTTGCCGCGGGAATCGAGGATTTCGCGGGCGTGGATGGCATCGATGATGGCCATTGAATTGCTCCTGTTCATTGGAACGATTGGGGAGAAAACCGCGGTGCTGCGTGGGCAGCACGCCGCAGTGTCTGTCTCTTAGCCTAATAGAATCGCGGCCCCGGGTAAGGCCCGGCAGGCCAATATGCCCCAACCAGTGTCCCGGATCAGCCCGAAATCTCCCCGTCAGCAGTTGTTTCGGCGCCCGTTTCGAGGCCGGCTTCAGCGCCGGTGCTGGCGGTGGTGTAGCGCCGCACTGCGGCCCGCAGCGCAGCCTCGGCGTCCAGCCCCTGCTCGGAAGCCCGGCGCACCAGTGAGAGCAGCGCGTCGCCCAGCGCGGCGTCGTCGGAGAATCCTTCTCCAGTGCCGGACGGCGGCAGGGGCAGTCCCGCACGGCGGGCCCGCGAGAGGGTTTTTGCGGCCAGCACCAGGGCGGGCAAGCCGGCCGGAATGCCCTCGAAAGCCGAGCTGCGGTCCGGGGTTTCGGCCTTTTTCACATCGTCCCAGGCCTGTTCAATGGCGGCCAGCGACGGCTGCCCGCCGGTGTCGGGCAGGACGCTGCCGTCAGCCGCGAACACGTGCGGGTTGCGGCGGATCATCTTGGCGGTGAGCCCGTCCACCACGTCGGCCACGGAGAAGCTGCCGGTTTCCTGCTGCAGGCGCGCGTGCAGCATCACCTGCAGCAGCACATCCCCCAGTTCCCCGCGCAGTTCGGCGGCCCGGACGGGACCTGCGGTTCCGCCTTCCACCGCCTCAATGAGCTCGTAGGTTTCCTCCACGAGGTATTCCAGCAGCGACTCGTGCGTCAGTTCCCGGGTCCAGGGGCAACGCTCACGCAGGGCGGCGATGACCCCGGCGAGGCGGGTGAACCGCTCGCCGAGGTCATCGGGAAGGGGAAGTTCAGCCACGGGCGCGGTTGAAACCCTCGGTGACGTAGGCGGACAGCGCGGCGCGTTCATCCAGCGGCAGGAAGGCAGCGTTGACGGCGTTCATGGTCAGTTCCAGGATGTCATCCAGGTCGTACTCGAATGTCTCCATCAGCAGCTCGAACTCGCCGGTCAGCGTGACCGAACTCATCAGCCGGTTGTCCGTGTTGACCGTGACGGCGAAGCCCGTCTGGTACAGCAGGTCGATGGGGTGGGTTTCAATGTCCTCGCCGAAGGAAGCCACCGCACCTGTCTGCAGGTTCGAGGACGGGCATACTTCCAGGGCAATGCCGCGGTCCCGGACCCAGGAAGCCACCCGGCCCATGCTGACCAGGCCAACCTCGGGCTCTTCGGGGGAACCGGCGTCGGTGTCGAATTCCACGTCAATGTCTTCAGCGATCCGCACGCCGTGGCCCAGCCGCAGGGCGCGGCCGTGCACCAGTGCATCCACAATGCTCTCTATGCCGGCCGCCTCGCCTGCGTGCACGGTGATGGGGAACTGGTGTTCGGCCAGGAACGTGAATGCGTCCTTGAAACGTGAGGGGCCGAAGCCGTCCTCGGGACCGGCAATGTCGAAGCCCACGGCCCCCGAGTCGCGGTGCCGCAGCGCCAGTTCGGCAATTTCCATGGCCCGGTCGGCATGCCGCATGGCGGTGATCAGTTGCCCGACCTGGATGAAGCTGCCTGCTTGCTCAGCGTTGGCGACGGCCTCGTCGATTCCGGCCTGCACGGCCTCCACGGCGTCGTCAAGGCTCAGGCCGCCCTGCACATGCTGTTCCGGCGCCCACCGCACTTCGGCGTAAACCACGCCGTCGGCCACCAGGTCCTCGACGAATTCGCGGGCCACGCGGGAGAGCCCGTCGCGCGTCTGCATCACGGCAATGGTGTGGTCGAAGGTTTCCAGGTAACGCGGCAGCGAGCCGGAATCGGCTGCGGCACGGAACCATTCGCCCAGCTCGGCGGGGTCGGTGGCCGGCAGTGCGTGGCCGACGGCGGCGGCGAGTTCCACAATGGTGGCCGGACGGAGTCCGCCGTCCAAGTGGTCATGCAGCGACACCTTCGGCAGGCTGCGGACGTCGAGGCGGGAAGGGTTGGCAGGAGGATTTGTAGGCTCAGTCACACGGTCACTCTACGGGGTTTCAGGCGGCCTTCTGCGTCTTTTCGTCTTCTCCCGCGGCGGAGAAGCCGTCCTTGCCGGGAGGGACGGCAGCCGGGGCCTTGCCTCGGACCATGCTGATGAGCCGGTCCACAATCAGGCCCAGGACCAGCGCCCCGCAGACCCCTACGACGACGCCCAGCAGGTGGTGTTCGTCGAACCATGCACCCGCGATGGCTCCAATGGCGACGCTGTAGGCGGCCCATACAACACCCGAAATGCCGGTCAACGTCACGAAGCGGCGCCGAGGGAATCCGGTGGCGCCGGCAGTGAGGTTAACTACTACCCGGCCTACGGGGATGAAGCGTGCCACGAGGATCAGGGACACGGAGCGCTTGTCCAGCTCGTATCGGGCCCAGGCGAAGGACTTCCGCATTTTGGGCCGGCGCATCCAGCCGAAGCGTTCGGTGCCGATCCAGCGTCCAATCAGGTACGCCAGGTTGTCCCCCAGGAAAGCGCCCAGCGCCGCTGCCGGGATGACCAGCCAGATGTTCGCCCCGGCACCGCCGGCGGCCAGCGAGGCCAGTGCCACCACCAGGGATTCGCTGGGCACCGGCGGGAAAAACCCGTCGATCAGGCAACACGCGAAAAGCCCCACATAGACCCATGGCGACCCCGCAGAGGAGAGGATGAAGGCGTTGATGTTATCCACCGTGGCACTAAAAATCTCCAACAGTTGCCGCTCCTTGGGTTGACTGTCCGGCGTCCCTTACAAGCATGCCACGGACGCACCAGTGCCCGCGGCGAACCGCCGCGGGCACTGTTAGAGGCTGGAACTGGTGAGACGCGGGCCCCGGAGGGCCCGGAGGAAGGCCGGCCCACGCGGGGTCCGGAGGAAGGCCGGCCCACGCGGGGTCCGGAGGAAGGCCGGCCCACGCGGGGTCCGGAAGAAGGCGGGCCCACGCGGGGCCCGGAGGAAGGCGGCTTTAATATTTTCTGCGAGCTCTGCGAGCAGGAAATTTCGTTGCCGCCGTTCCGGGCCCCGCGAGGTCCCCGCGAGGGCCCCACAGGGCCCCACAGGGCCCGGGGAAACTAGCTGATCCGGTCCAGGATCAGCTTGCGCGCCGGGCGGGAGCCTTCCGGCGCAATAACGACGGCGTCCGCCAGCGCTTCCTTAGCCCGGTCGAACTTCTCCGGAGTGTCGGTCAGCAGCGTCATCAGCGGCTCGCCGGCACGGACCACAGCACCGGGCTTGGCGTGCATCACCACGCCGGCACCGGCCTGGACCACGTCTTCCTTTCGTGCCCGGCCTGCGCCCAGCCGCCACGCGGCTACGCCAACGGAGAGCGCGTCCAGTTCCACCAGCACGCCGTCGGCCGGAGCGTAGACGGTCTCGGATTCCTTCGCGACGGGCAGCTTCGCATCCGGATCCCCGCCCTGGGCGCTGATCATCTTCCGCCAGACGTCCATGGCCCGGCCGTCGCGCAGTGCGGCGGCGGGATCGGCGTCGTGCACTCCGGCGGCACTGAGCATCTCCTCGGCGAGGCGGATGGTCAGTTCCACCACATCCTCCGGGCCCCCGCCGGCCAGGACGTCCACGGACTCCTGAACCTCAATGGCGTTTCCGGCTGTGAGGCCCAGCGGCGTGGACATGTCGGTGAGCAGGGCCACCGTGTTGACCCCGGCGTCCTTGCCCAGGGCCACCATGGTCTCGGCCAGTTCGCGGGCCATGGCTTCGTCCTTCATAAAGGCGCCCGAGCCCACCTTGACGTCCAGCACCAGCGAGTCGGTGCCTTCGGCGATCTTCTTGCTCATGATCGAGGATGCAATCAGCGGAATGGCTTCCACGGTTCCGGTGACATCGCGCAGTGAGTAGAGCTTCTTGTCCGCAGGGGCCAGGCCGGCACCGGCAGCGCAGATGACGGCGCCGACGTCGCGCAGCTGGTTCATCAGGGCGCCGTTGCTCAGCGATGCCTGCCAGCCGGGGATCGCTTCGAGCTTGTCCAGCGTGCCGCCGGTGTGGCCCAGGCCGCGGCCGGAGAGCTGCGGAACGGCCACGCCGAACACGGCAACCAGCGGCGCCAGCGGAAGGGTGATCTTGTCCCCCACGCCGCCGGTGGAGTGCTTATCGGCGGTGGGCTTGCCCAGGGAGGAGAAGTCCATCCGTTCCCCGGAGGCGATCATGGCCGCGGTCCAGCGGAAAATCTCTTCCCGGTTCATGCCGTTGAGCAGGATCGCCATGTTCAGCGCGGCCATCTGCTCATCGGCAATGGCTCCGCGGGTGTACGCGTCAATGGTCCAGTCGATCTGTTCGGCTGAAAGCACCCCGCGGTCCCGTTTGGTGCGAATGATATCTACGGCGTCGAAGTTGCTACTGTTCATGCTGGCCTCCCAGGTGCTGCGGTCCAAAAGCATCCGGCAGGACTTCGTCCATGCTGCGGATGCCGCTTACTGTCATCAGTGCCATGCCCGGCGCCCGGAATTCATAGAGCAGCTGCCGGCACCGTCCGCAGGGCATCAGTACCGCCCCGGAGCCGTCAACGCAGGCAAACGCCGTAAGGCGTCCTCCCCCGGTCATGCGCAGCTGGCTGATCAAGGAACATTCCGCACACAGGGTCAGCCCGTACGAGGCATTTTCAACATTGCAGCCGGAAACAATCCGGCCGTCGTCGGTAAGCGCAGCAGCGCCCACCGGGTATTGGGAGTAGGGCACGTAGGCATGGGCCAGCGCCGCACGGGCGGCATCCAGCAGCGCATCCCAGTTCACGTCCGTGCCCAGGGGTTCTTCAGTGGTCATAACAGGTCCTAGCTAGTGGCGGGCGGCCCGCAGACCGCCCGCCTCTTTTGTTTCTTATTCCTTGACGTACGGCACGCCGCTGGCCGCGGGTGCCCGGGACTTGCCCACCACACCGGCCACGGCGAAGATCGTCACCACGTAGGGCAGCATGGCCAGGAACTGGTTGGGAACCGAGGTCCCCAGCAGGCTCAGGACGTACTGCAGGTTGGTGGCGAAGCCGAACAGCAGGGCGGCCAGCAGGGCGCCGAGCGGGTTCCAGCGGCCCAGGATGAGGGCGGCCAGCGCAATGTAGCCCTGCCCGCCGGTCATATCGCGGTTGAAGGCGGAGACCGAGACCAGGGTGAAGAAGGCGCCACCGACGCCGGCGACCACTCCGGCCAGCAGCACGTTCAGGAAGCGCGTGCGGTTCACGTTGACACCCAGGGTGTCAGCCGCCTTGGGGTGCTCCCCGACGGCCCGGGTCCGCAGGCCCCACTTGGAGTGGAACAGACCGAAGTAGACAGCGGCCAGGGCGATGTACATGAGGTAGCCGACGATCGACTGGTTGAACAGGATCGGCCCGATGATCGGAATATCCGCCAGCAGCGGGATCCGGATGGGCGGCAGCGACGGCGGGCTGTTCCACTTGGCCGCGTCCGAGGACAGCAGCGTGGAGAACAGGAAGCCCGTGAGGCCCGAAACGAGCACGTTGAGCACCACGCCCACAATGACCTGGTTGACCAGGTACTTGATGCTGAACACTGCCAGCACCAGCGATACCAGGGCACCGGCCACGGCAGCGGCGAAGAGCCCCACGAAGGCACTGCCGGAGAGTGATCCCGCCACGGCGGCAGCGAAGGCGCCGAAGAGCAACTGGCCTTCAATGGCAATGTTCACCACGCCGGAGCGTTCGCACAGCACGCCGGAGAGCGAACCGAAGATCAGCGGGATGGACAGGGCGAAGGAGCCTGCGAGCAGGCCGTACAGGGCAACGTTGGGGGTGTCTGCACTGCCCACCACCCAGGTCAGGAAGCCGATGACGAAAGCCAGGCCGAAGACGGCGACCAGCCATACCGGCACCCGGTCTCCGCGGCGGGTGAGCATAAAGGCCCATGCAGCGGCGGCGATCATCACTACGGCCGTAAGCCAGCCCACCAGGGGCGCGGAAACCACCACCGAGGGGAGCACGATGGCTTCCCCTGGATCGGAAAGCCGGAACGTCACGTCAGTGGACGGAGCGCCGAGGGCGAAGACGGCCAGTCCCAGCAGCGCCAGGACAATCAGGATGATGGGGGTCTTCCAGCTGCGGACGGTTGCGACGGCAGCCGTCCCGGGGGCCGGGAGCGTTGTTGCGGTACTCATGCTGCGCCTCCGGCGGACTCGGTTTTGGGGGTCATGCGCTTGCCGGAGGTCTTGAACGCTCCGGGTGCGGGGATGCGGAACAGGGACCGTACCAGCGGCGGGGCCGCAATGAACAGGACGATCAGGGACTGCACCACCAGGACAATGTCGATGCTGGTTCCGGTGTTGGTCTGCATGTTCACGCCGCCGGCCCGGAAGGCGCCGAACAGCACGCCGGCTGCGAAGGTTCCCCAGGGGCTGGAGCGGCCCAGCAGGGCAACGGTGATGGCATCAAAGCCGAAGCTGGCGGCGACGCCGGAGGTCAGTACCTTCTCGGTGCCGGAAACCTGTGCCACGCCGGCCAGGCCGGAGAGTGCACCGGCAATGAGCATCACAATGATGTAGCCCTTGGTGGTGCTGATGCCGGCGTTGCGGGCAGCAGACGGATTGGCGCCCACAGCCTTGAGCTCAAAGCCCACCGTGGAGCGGTTCATCAGCCACCAGATGAACACGGTGGCCAGGACAGCCAGGACAAAACCCCAGTGCAGGCGGAACCCGGCACCCAGCAGCGGCGGGAACATGGCGTTCTTATCCAGCTGGGGGCTGATCGGGTTAGAGGAGCCGGGGCGCTGGAAAGCGGGCGTGCTGAGCAGGAACAGCACCAGGTTGATTGCCACGTAGTTGAGCATGATGGTGACGATCACTTCGTGTGCGCCGGTTTTGGCCTTCAGTGCACCGGCGATACCGGCCCAGATGGCCCCGCCGAGCATACCGGCCACAATGACCAGCAGCAGGTGCAGGCCAACGGGCAGGTGGAAGGTGAACCCCACCCAGGCGGCCATGGCCGCGCCGATGAGGATCTGACCCTGCGCACCGATGTTGAACAGGCCCGTCCGGAAAGCGACGGCGACGCCGAGTCCGGCCAGGATCAGCGGTGTTGCCACGGTGAGGGTCTGGGTGAGCGGGTAGAAGAACCGGGCTGTTGTTTCTGCCTCGAAGTTCAGGACCGAGCCCTGGAACAGGGCAACATAGGCGCCCGAGGCAGCCGACCAGGCCGCCGCAAGCAGGTCCGTGGGCCGGGAGAAGAAGTACGACGCCGCGGCGCCCACTTCCTCATCGGTGGCGGCAATCAGGATGCCGCCCACCACCAGTGCCAGCAGCACGGACAGAACCGAGACCACGGCATGGGAGGACAGCACCCGCCGCAGGGTCGACTGCTGCGCTGCGCCGTCGTCGCCCCGCGGGGACTTCGCCGGGACGGTGGGTGGTGTTGCCGCCGTGGCGGGTGTGTCCGCCGCCGCTTCGAGCCGGGCGGACACGGCAGCGTCTGTGCTGCTGCCTCCCGGCGGGTCCTGCGTGGTGGAATCCTCCGGGCTCACTGGGCCCCTCCCTTGGAATCTGTGTGGTGCGCTGTTGCTTCTTCCGCGTCCATGCCGGCCATCATCAGGCCCAGCACGTCACGCGAGGTGTTGGCGGGGACAATGCCCATCAGCCGTCCGCCGTAGAGCACGGCAATCCGGTCCGCCAGTTCAAGGACTTCATCTAGTTCGGTGGACACGATCAGCACCGGTGTGCCGACGTCGCGCTCGGAAATGATACGGCGGTGCAGGAACTCGATGGATCCCACATCCACGCCGCGGGTCGGCTGGGAGGCGATGAAAAGCTGCAGCGGGCGGGACAGTTCCCGCGCCATCACGACCTTCTGCTGGTTGCCGCCCGAAAGCGTACCGGCTGCCGCATCCGCAGACTGCGTGCGGATGTCGAACTCGGTGATCTTTTCGGCCGCGTTCTGCTCGATCACGGCCGGACGCAGGGACAGCCCGCGTGCAAAGGGCTCCGAATCGTAACGGTTCAGGATCAGGTTCTCGGCCACGGAGAAGGTTCCCACCAAGCCGTCCACGTTGCGGTCTTCGGGCACAAACCCGACGCCGGCGCTGATGATGTCGCGGGTTTTGCGTCCCACCAGTTCCTCACCGTTGAGGCGGATGGAACCCGAGACGTGTTCCTGCAGACCCATGATCGCTTCGGTCAGTTCGGTCTGGCCGTTGCCCTGGACGCCGGCCAAGGCAAGGATCTCGCCCCGCCGGATGCCGAAGCTGACCGAGTCCAGTACCGCGGGTCCGCTGGCGGAAGCAACCGTAAGGTTGTCCACCACAAAGGTTTCCTCGCCGGGCTTGGCCGCTTCCTTGTTCAGGTTCAGGCTCACGGACCGGCCGACCATCAAGGACGCCAGTTCGGTGGTGGAAGCGGTGGGTTCGGCGGAGCCGACCACCTTGCCGCGGCGGATCACCGTAATGACGTCGGATACTGCCTTCACTTCGCGAAGCTTGTGCGAAATAAAGACGACAGACTTTCCGTCTTCGGTCAGCTGGCGCATGATGCCGAGCAGTTCGTCCGTTTCACGCGGCGTCAGTACCGCCGTCGGTTCATCCAGGATCAGGACCCGGGCCTCGCGGATCAGTGCCTTGATGATTTCCACCCGCTGCTGCACACCTACGGGCAGGTCCTCCACCACGGCATCGGGATCAACGTCGAACCCGTACTGGTTGGAGATTTCACGGATGCGGCGCCGGGTCTGTTCAAGGTTCAGCATGCCGGCGAACGTGGTCTTTTCGTCGCCGAGGGCCACGTTTTCCGCCACGGTGAAGACGGGCACCAGCATAAAGTGCTGGTGCACCATCCCGATGCCCGCGGCCATGGCGTCACCGGGACCGTTGAAGGTGACGGGGCGGCCGTCCACCAGGATTTCACCCTCGGTGGGCTCGTACAGGCCGTACAGCACGTTCATCAGTGTTGACTTGCCCGCACCGTTTTCGCCGAGCAGGCTGTGGACCTGCCCCGGTTCGACCACCAAATCAATGTGGTCATTGGCGACCAGCGCGCCGAAACGCTTGGTGATGCCCTTGAGTTCGAGTTTCAAAACCCCAACCAATCTGTTTTTGGGTAAATAAAGGGGAACACTACCGAAAACAGCACAAACGCCGTCTTCCCGGCAATGCAATTCTGCCGGGAAGACGGCGGTCGTTTTGGTGCATTCGGAGCTTCCAGTATCCGGACAACGGCCCGAATGCTGGTAATACCGGTCGCGTTGTTACTTCGGGCTCGAAGCGGACTCGACCTTGATTTCGCCGGAGATGATCTTGGCCTGGATGTCTTCGACGGCCTTCTTGACGTCGTCCGGAACGCTGGCTTCCTGATCGTGGAACGGAGCCAGTGCGACACCGCCGTTTTCGAGGGTGCCCACGTACGGGCTGTTGTCGAACTCGCCCTTGACGTCGCTGTTCACGACGTCTTCCACGGCCTCGCCCATCAGCTTCATCACGGAGGTGAGGATAACTTCCTTGCCCGTGGTGACGGACTCGTAGCCATCGGAGTCAACCCATACAACCTTGGCGTCCTTGCCGGCGGCGTTGGCTGCCACGACGGCGTCAATGGTGCCGGCGCCAACCGGACCGGCGACGGGCATGATGACGTCGGCGCCTTCGTTCAGGAAGTTCTGCGTGGTGGTCTTGCCCGCGGAGACGTCGTCGAAGCCGCCCGTGAAGGAATCCATGCCGAGAAGCTGGACGTCCTTGCCGTTCTGCTCGTTGTAGTACTCCACGCCCTGCTCGAAGCCCTCCATGAAGATGGTCACGGTGGGGATGTCCAGGCCGCCGTACGTGGCGACCTTTCCGGTCTGGGAGGTGCCTGCGGCAACGTAGCCGGCCAGGAACGCGGCCTGGGCCGTGTCGTAGATGATCGGCTTGACGTTGTCAGCCTCGATGGACTGGTCATCGACAATGGCGAAGTGGCTGTCCGGGTTGGCGGCAGCTGCTTCCTTGGTGGCATCAGCGAGCAGGAAGCCCACGGTAACCGTGATGTCGCAGTTGGCCTGGATCATGCTGTCCAGGTTCGGGGTGAAGTCGGTCTCGGACTGGGACTCGGCGGTCTTGACCTCGATGTCCAGGTCTTCCTTGGCCTTCATGATGCCGTTGTAGGTGGACTCGTTGAACGAGTTGTCATCGAATCCGCCGGAGTCGGAAACCATGCAGCCCAGGAAATCGGTAGCCCCGTCGGCGGAACCGCCTTCTTCTTCGGGGGCCGCGCCGCAGCCGGAGAGCAGAAGCGCCGAAACGCCGAGCATGGCGGCACTGACGCCTGCGTTGCGCTTAAAGCTGCGCGGGAAATTCTTCAATGTTCCTCCAGAAAGAAATGGGTATCACCCTCAAGAAGGCAGCCGGCGCTTCTCCCGGCCCCCGGCGGGGAAGGAACGCACCGGTGCCCGGTGTGGTGCAGCGCTCCGTCCATCGTTGGACCGCAGCAAGACAACCATAATGTGTCCCAGACGACACTCAGCGCAATTCGGGCGCTGGCGGCAGATTGTTTACATGTTGTTATCAAATGACGGCGCCCGGCACGGGAAGGACTGATATTGTCCTCCCGGCCGGGCGTACTCATGTGCCGGTGCCGGCGCTCATGCCGGCGCAGCGGCTAGTGCCGCAGACCGCGCGCTGCCCTCAGCGCAGCGGCGGCCATCACGCTGACCCCGCAGCTGACGGCGCGTTCATCGGGGTTGTAGTCTCCGCGGTGCAGGTCGAAGGTTTCCCCGCCCGGGGCGCGGGTTCCCAGCCGCATCAGCGCGCCGGGCACCGCCTGGGTCATCCAGGCGAAGTCCTCCCCGCCCATGGACTGGGGTGCCAGGACCACGGCGTCCTCCCCCAGTTCGGTGCGGGCGGCTGCCTCGATCAGGCTGATCTCGGCGTCGGCGTTGATGACCGGAGGCACGCCGCGGGTATGCTCCAGGGCCACGTCCACCCCGTACGGTGCCGCGACCTCCCGTACCACCTTGTCCAGCAGTTCACCGGCGGCATACCAGGCCTCGGCGTCCAGGCACCGCATGGTGCCGGCCATGAAACCGTGGCCGGGGATGGCGTTGGGGGCGGACCCGGCGTGCATCTGGCCCCACACCACCGACACCCCGCTGCGCACGTCAATGCGGCGGGACAACACGGCGGGAACGCTCACGGCAATCTCTGCCAGCGCAAAGACCAGGTCCTCGGTCAGGTGCGGACGGGAGGTGTGCCCGCCCCGCCCGCTGAGTTCAATCCGGATGGTGTCGGACGCGGAGGTGATGGCACCGATCCGCGTGCCCACCTGGCCAACGTCGACCCGGGGGTCGCAGTGCAGGGCCAGGACGCGGGGCACGCCGTCGAGGACGCCCTGCTCGATCACGGAGAGCGCGCCGCCGGGCATCACTTCCTCTGCCGGCTGGAAGATGACGCGCACCCTGCCGCCCAGCTCTCCCGCGGCGTCGAACTTCGCGAGCACCCGGGCAGCTCCGAGCATGACAGTGGTGTGGATGTCGTGGCCGCAGGCGTGGGCAATGCCGGTGTTCAGTGAGGAATACGGCAGCCCCGTTTCCTCCAGGACCGGCAGGGCGTCTATGTCGGCTCGCAGGGCGAGGCGGAGGGGTCCGTCACCGATGTCCACCACGACGCCGGTGCCTTCGAGCCGCTTTGCTGCCAGCCCTGCGTTTTCGAGGGCTTCCACTATCCGGTCCGTGGTCCGGAACTCTTTGTGGGACAGCTCGGGATGGGAGTGGAGGTCCCGCCGGAACTCGATCAACTCGCCCAGGAGCGGAGCCACGCTTCCCCGTATGGAGGGGACTGGTGAATTGCTCAGTGGGATAGTCTGCACAACCTCTAGGTTAGCCAATTCCGGGCCCAAAACCGGAATGTGCACGCCCGTAAACGTCGTCACATGACCAGGTCTTGCCGGGCCGCCTGGACGCCGCCCGCTTACCGGAACGGAAAGGCCCTACAGGACGTCGGTGTCGCCGCTGGCCTTCAGGTGCTCCACGGCCTTCTTGACTTCCTGGGCGTGCTCCTTGGTGGTGACCAGCAGGGCATCGGGGGTGTCCACAATGACCACGTCCTCGATGCCGATCAGCGCGATCACCCGCTTGGTATCCGAAACCACAATGCCGGAGGCGTTCTCAGAGTAGACGCGGGCCCCCTCGCCCATCACCGTGAGATCGCTGTTTTCCTCGGCGGGATTAAGCCGGCCGATGGCCGCGAAGTCCCCCACGTCATCCCAGCTGAAGGCGCCGGGAATCATGGCGACATCCCCGGCCGCGGCGGCCGGTTCGGCCACGGCGTAGTCGATGGCGATCTTGGGCAGGGTGGGCCAGATCCGGCGCACCACTTCCCGGCGCCGGGTGGTGTCCCACGCCTCGGCAATTTCCATCAGTCCCGTGTAGAGGACCGGCTCGTTGGCTTCAAGGTGCTTGAGCATCAGGTCCACCGGGGCTACGAACATCCCCGCATTCCAGCTGTAGCTGCCGCTGTCCAGATAGGTCTGCGCGACGTCGGCGGAGGGCTTTTCCACGAATTCCACCACTGAGGCGGCGCTGGGCGCCCCGGCCACCTTAAGCGGCTCGCCTGCGCGGATGTAGCCGAACCCGGTGGAGGGATGGGTGGGCTGGATGCCGATGGTGACAATGTATCCCTGTGCGGCCGTGTGCACGGCTTCCCGGACGGCTTCCTGGAAAATGTCGACGGGGGCAATCACCTGGTCGGCGGCAAAGGAGCCCATGATGATCTGCGGGTCCCGCTTATAGAGGATGGCCGCTGCCAGGCCGATGGCTGCGGCGGAATCCTTGGGCTCGAGTTCGAGCACGAGGTTCTTATTGGCAATTTCCGGCAGCTGCTGCCGCACGGCCTGCCGGTGCAGGGCACCGGTGACGACCATGACCCGGTCCCCGCTGAGCGGACGCAGGCGGTCATAGGTGGCACGGATCAGGGTGGACCCGGAACCGGTGAGGTCGTGGAGGAACTTCGGCGCAGCAGCCCGGGACAGGGGCCACAGCCGCGTTCCCACGCCGCCGGCCGGGATGACCCCGTAGAAACGGTCAAGGACGGCGGACTCGGAGGTGGCGGGTGCCTTTTGCTTACTCATCACTGCCCAGATTAGCGGAGCGGACGCCGCACGTCCCGGAAGCGGCACGGTTTGGGCCCTATTGCGTACACCTCTTAATGCCGCCGGGCAATGTAATAAGGGTCACACCAAAGGGCATCCTAAATTGAAACGCCGGTCACGCACGCCTAGATTATGGTAGAGCTTATAGCGCTGTCGCACCGGCGTCATCACTGCGTGGAAGACGCGCTAACGCCGCTGCGATGCAGGGAGGAAAATTCAGTGTCGAAGTTACCAGCAGGCACTCTCTACCGTGGCCGCGAGGGCCAATGGTCGTGGGTAGCCCACCGCATCACTGGCGTGGTGATCTTCTTCTTCCTTTTGGTCCATGTTCTGGATACCTCATTGGTGCGAGTTTCGCCCGAGGCCTACGACTTGGTGATCGGTGCCTACAAGAACCCGATAATGGGCCTCGGTGAGCTTGGGCTCGTCGCCGCCATCGTGTTCCACGCCTTCAACGGTGTACGCGTTGTCCTGATCGACTTCTGGAAGAAGGGGCCCAAGTACCAGCGTCAGATGCTGTGGGCCGTAGTCGCTCTTTGGGCCGTGACGCTCATCGGCTTCTCCATTCGCCACATTCCCAACGTCTTCGGGGGTTAGCACCAATGACTACTTCAACCAACGAAGCCCACGCCCTCGAAGCACCCCGCTCGGGACGCATCGCCCCCCGGTACACCCGGAACGGTTCCAGCCGCGGCAACTTTGAAATGTTCGCCTGGCTGTTTATGCGTGTATCCGGCGTCCTGCTGGTGGTGCTGATTTTCACCCACCTGTTCATGAACCTGGTGGCCGGCGACGGCATCCACGCCGTTGACTTCGGTTTTGTGGCCGGCAAGTGGGCCAGCCCCCTGTGGCAGGTCTGGGATCTGGTCATGCTGTGGCTGGCAATGCTGCACGGCTCCAACGGCGTCCGCACCATCATCAACGACTACGCGGACAAGAAGGCCACGCGGATGTGGCTCAAGGGCGTGCTGTACGTGGCGACCTTCGTCATCATCCTGCTGGGCACCCTGGTGATCTTCACCTTCGATCCCTGCCTCGACGGCGCCACGGCTGAGATCCTGGCGGAGCACTGCTCCGTCTAACGGCAATACCGCGGCAGTCCAAGAGTTTTTAGCAGTTTCAACAGAAAGAGCATCTGGTATGCAGGTCCACAAGTACGACGTCGTCATTGTCGGCGCCGGCGGCGCCGGTATGCGTGCCGCCATTGAATCCGGTCAGCGCGCACGGACGGCGGTACTGACCAAGCTGTACCCCACCCGCTCCCACACAGGCGCGGCGCAGGGCGGCATGTGCGCGGCACTGGCCAATGTCGAGGAAGACAACTGGGAGTGGCACACCTTCGACACCGTCAAGGGCGGTGACTACCTGGTGGACCAGGATGCAGCCGAGGTGATGGCGAAGGAAGCCATCGACGCCGTGCTGGACCTGGAGAAGATGGGCCTCCCCTTCAACCGGACGCCCGAAGGACGCATTGACCAGCGGCGCTTCGGCGGACACACCCGCGACCACGGCAAGGCCCCGGTCCGCCGTGCCTGCTACGCGGCAGACCGCACCGGCCACATGATCCTGCAGACGCTGTACCAAAACTGCGTCAAGCACAACGTTGAGTTCTACAACGAGTACTACGTGCTGGACCTGATCATGGTGACGGAGCCGGACGGCCAGAAGCGCGTTTCCGGCGTCATCTCCTATGACCTGGCTACCGGCGAGCTGCACATCTTCCAGGCCAAGTCCGTGGTCTTCGCCTCCGGCGGAGCCGGCAAGGTCTTCAAGACCACCTCCAACGCCCACACCCTGACCGGTGACGGCATGGGCATCGCGTTCCGCCGCGGCATCCCCCTGGAGGACATGGAGTTCATCCAGTTCCACCCGACCGGCCTGGCCGGGCTGGGCATCCTGCTTTCCGAAGCAGCCCGCGGCGAGGGTGCCATCCTGCGCAACTCCGAGGGTGAGCGCTTCATGGAGCGCTACGCCCCCACCATCAAGGACCTGGCGCCGCGTGACATTGTCGCCCGTTCCATGGCCAACGAGGTGCGCGAGGGCCGCGGCTGCGGTCCGAACAAGGACTACGTCCTGCTGGACCTGACCCACCTGGAACCGGCGCACATTGATGCCAAGCTTCCGGACATCACCGAGTTTGCCCGCACCTATCTTGGCGTGGAGCCGTACACGGAGCCGGTTCCCGTCTTCCCCACGGCCCACTACGTGATGGGTGGCATCCCCACCAACATCAAGGGCGAGGTCCTCCAGGACAACGACACCGTAATCCCCGGCCTGTACGCCGCCGGCGAGGTGGCCTGCGTGTCCGTGCACGGCTCCAACCGCCTCGGAACCAACTCCCTGCTGGACATCAACGTCTTCGGCAAGCGTGCGGGCATCTACGCCGCTGAATACGCCCAGACCGCGGACTTCGTTGACCTGCCGGAAAACCCGGAGGCCGACACGGTGGCCCTGCTGGACCACGTTCGCAACTCCGAAGGCACCGAGCGCGTTTCAGAAATCCGCCGGGACCTGCAGAACACCATGGACATGAACATGCAGGTGTTCCGCACCGCTGACACCATTGAAAAGGTGCTGACGGACATCGCTTCCTTCGAGGAGCGGTACCAGAAGATCAGCGTCCAGGACAAGGGCAAGCGCTTCAACCTCGACCTCCTTGAGGCCGTGGAGCTGGGCTTCCTCCTGGAACTGGCAAAGGTCATGAGCGTAGCCGCCCTGCACCGCACCGAATCCCGCGGCGGACACTTCCGCGAGGACTTCCCGGAGCGCGACGACGAGAACTTCATGAAGCATTCAATGGCCTACAAGGTTGACGAAGCCGAAAATGCCGAGCACACCGCCGGCATCCGGCTGGACACCAAACCGGTCATTTTCACGCGCTACGAGCCGATGGTGAGGAAGTACTAATGACAACGGAAATCGCCGAGCCGGCCTCCAAGGTGGAGCTCCCCGAGTCGATCGGCGGAGAAATCCCCTCCTTCGAGATCACCCTGAAGGTCCGCCGCTACAACCCCGAGGTTTCCGACGAAGCCTACTGGGACGAGTGGAAGCTGACCATGTACGGGACTGACCGCGTGCTGGACGCCCTGCACAAGGTCAAGTGGGAGCACGACGGTTCGGTTTCGTTCCGCCGCTCCTGCGCCCATGGCGTATGCGGCTCCGATGCCATGCGCATCAACGGCCGCAACCGCCTGGCCTGCAAGACCCTGCTGAAGGACCTGGACACGTCCAAGCCCATCCTCGTTGAGCCCATCAAGGGCCTGCCGGTGGAGAAGGACCTGATCGTGGACATGGAGCCGTTCTTCCAGTCCTACCGCGAGATCATGCCGTTCCTGGTCACCAAGGGTCACGAACCGACCAAGGAACGCCTGCAGTCCGCCGAGGACCGCGAGCGTTTCGACGACACCACCAAGTGCATCCTGTGCGCCGCGTGCACCTCGTCCTGCCCGGTCTTCTGGACCGACGGCCAGTACTTCGGACCGGCCGCGATTGTCAACGCGCACCGCTTCATCTTCGATTCCCGCGATGACGCCGGTGACATGCGCCTGGAGATCCTGAACGACAAGGAAGGCGTGTGGCGCTGCCGCACCACCTTCAACTGCTCGGAAGCCTGCCCCCGCGGCATCCAGGTCACCAAGGCCATTTCAGAGGTCAAGCAGGCCATCCTGGCCCGCTCGCTCTAACCGGTCCTGCGCCCAAGGCGCCCGCCGGCGGTTTCCCCGCCGACGGGCGCCTTTTGCGTCCCTATGTAAAGTTGGAAGAATGCTTTCCCAGTCCAAGCCAACATTTGAAAAAGTCTCCTTCCCCGGCGTGAACGGGACCACCCTTGCCGGCACGCTGGATGTGCCCGACGGCGGTGCCCGCGCCTGGGCGGTCTTCTGCCACGGGTTTACCCTCGGGAAGAACAGTGCTGCCGCTTCCCGCATCTCCAAGGCACTGGCCGGACGCGGTATTGGCGTGCTGCGTTACGACGCCGCCGGCCTGGGCGGGTCCACCGGCAACTGGGAGGACGGCAGTTTCAGCACCAAGGTTGCGGACGTCCGCAGCGCGGCGGAGTTCATGGCGGCCTCCGGCCGTCCTGTTTCCCTGCTGATTGGCCATTCGCTGGGCGGAGCGGCCGTCCTGGCGGCGGCCGGGCAGATCCCCGGGCTGAAGGCGGTGGCGACCATTGCGGCGCCCTTCCGGCCCGACCACGTGGTCCACATGTTCGAGGAGGAGCTGGACGAGATCGTGGAGCAGGGCTCGGCGTCCGTGGACCTGGGCGGCGGGGAGCTGGAAATCCGCCGGCACCTGGTCGAGGACCTGCGCAAACACGAACTCACGGACAGTATCCGCGAACTGCATCTGCCGCTGCTGGTGATGCACTCCCCCACGGACAACACGGTCGGGATCGACAACGCCAGCGAGATTTTCTCGACCGCGCGCCACCCCCGCAATTTCATCTCGCTGGAGGGCAGCGACCATTTGATGGTGGAACGGGCACAGACCAGCCGTGCGGCGGCCATCATCGCCGCCTGGGCCGGTATCTACCTCGGCCTGGACGAGTCCTAGGGGCTACCGGGAGACTTCTTTGCCCCCGCCGAGCTGCAGGTGTTCGTGCAGCTTCCACAGCCCCGTGGCGTCGTGCTCGTACAGTCCCACGCAGTCCACGGTGAAGCTGGCGGAATAGCCATCCAGCCGCTGGACTGCTTCATCCATGCTTTGCTCGCTGACATCGTGGGCCACCGTTACGTGCGGGTGGAAGGGGAACGCCAGGTTTCGGGCCAGCGGACCGCTCTGGAACTCTTTATGCAAGGCGATGCACTCGTCAAAACCCTCATCCACGTTCAGGTACACCACCGGGGACACCGGCCGGAAGGAGGAGGTCCCCTGCAGCGTTACGCGGAACGGCTCCTGGCAGGTAGCCACCTCGCGGACGTGACGCAGGGTGGCGTCCCAGTCGGTGGTCTCGGTGGTGGTGACCAACGTGATGTGGGCGGGGATCACGGCAGCCATCGGGTCCCCGAAGGACGCCCGCGCAGCCCGCAGTTCACTTGCCATCGGCTCCGGAACCGCAATGACAATACCCACGCAACGCGAGGCGCACTCAACGGGGTGTCCATCGCGCTCGGCGGCCGGGGCGTGGTCGAAGGATTCGGAGATCTTCATGGGTTACGCCGTCGTGCTGCCCAGCGGCAGGAAGCCGACCTTGTTGTACACATCCGCGAGGGTAACCGACGCCATCTCCCGGGCCTTCCCCGCCCCGACTGCCAGCAGGCGGTCCAGCTCAGCCGGATCATCCAGCAGGTACAGGGCGCGTTCGCGGATGGGCCGGACGTGCTCCGTCACTACCTCTGCGAGGTCCACTTTCAGGTGTCCGTACATCTTGCCTTCGTACTCCTTTTCCAGTGTCTCCACGCTGCGTCCGCTGATCAGGGAGTAGATGGACAGCAGGTTGGAGATGCCCGGCTTCGCGTCCCGGTCGAAGCGGATCTCGCTGCCGTCGTCGGTCACTGCGGACTTGATCCGCTTGGCGATGACCTTATCCTCGTCCAGCAGGTTAATCAGGCCCGCAGGCGAAGCCGCGGACTTGGACATCTTTGCGCCTGGATTCTGCAGATCGTAGATTTTGGCGGCTGCCTTCTGGATGAAGACCTCGGGGACCACGAAGGTCTCACCGAACCGCGAGTTGAAGCGCTTGGCCAGGTCACGGCTCAGCTCCACATGCTGGCGCTGGTCCTCTCCCACCGGCACACCGTGCGGCTGGTAGAGCAGGATGTCCGCCACCTGCAGAACGGGGTAGGTGAACAGTCCCACGCTGGCCGCGTCGGATCCGAAACGCTGTTGCTTGTCCTTGAACTGCGTCATCCGGGAGGCTTCGCCGAAACCCGTCAGGCAGTTCAGCACCCAGGCCAGCTGTGCGTGTTCGGGGACCTGCGACTGCACGAACAGGGTGGCCTTATTCACGTCGACGCCGCCGGCAATATACTGCGCCGCCGTCACCCGCGTGCGCTTGCGCAGGTCCTCGGGGTCCTGCGGCACCGTGATGGCGTGCAGGTCGGGGATGAAGAAGTAGGCGTCGTACTCTTCCTGGAGCCGCACCCAGTTCACGAGGGCGCCAAGGTAGTTGCCCAGGTGAAGCGAATCAGCTGAAGGCTGCATCCCGGAAAGGATGCGCTGACGGCCGGTGGAGGAGTTCGAAGTCATGGGGAAACCTTAGAAGTGGTAGTCGATCACGACGGGGGCGTGGTCAGAGAAACGGGCATCGTAGGTGGCGGCACGGTCAACCACGGCATTGGCTGCACGGGCTGCCAGTTCAGGCGTGGCCATGTGGTAGTCGATCCGCCAGCCGGAGTCGTTGTCAAAGGCCTGTCCGCGCCAGGACCACCAGGTGTAGGGGCCGTTTACCTCTCCGGCCAGCGAGCGGTGCACGTCGGTGTACCCGATCTCGTCGCCGAAGAACCGGTCGAAGTAGGCACGTTCCTCGGGCAGGAAACCGGCACGCTTGACGTTGCCCTTCCAGTTCTTGATGTCCAGCGGGGTGTGGCCCACGTTCAGGTCTCCCACCACCAGGACAAAGTCGCTGGTCTGCGCCAGCGCCGGGAGCCGGACACTCATGGTGTCCAGGAAACGGTATTTGTCCATCTGCTTGGGGGTATCCACCTCGCCGGAGTGAACGTAGGCGCTGACGACGGTGAGAATTTTCTCCGCTCCGTCCACGCTGACCTTGTAGTCGGCTTCCACCCAGCGCCCGGAGCGGGCAAAGTATTCGTCGCCGATGTGCTCGCGGACGGCCACCGGTGCGGTCCGGGAAGCGATGGCGACGCCGGCGCGGCCCTTCGCATCGAGGCATTCGGCGTGCTGGACATGCCAGGTGTCCCCCAGCAGTTCACGCAGGACGGCGTCCGGGGCACGGACTTCCTGCAGGCACAGGATGTCCACATCCCGTTCCGCCAGCCAGTCGGCCATCCCGCGCTTGTAGGCGGCGCGGATGCCGTTCACGTTCACGGATGCGATGCGCAGTGCTGTCCCCGGACGGTCACCGGTTTCCACGGTTGCCGTTTCCTCTGATGCCGAACTCACGCGAATAACCATACTCCTCAGTAGCTGCTCAACCCGAACAGGCGCCGCGGGCATGCCGCAGGGCGCCGGCGGCCGCGGACGGCCGTACCGTTATTAGTCGACGACTGTACCTTCGACCGGGCCGCCGTCGTCCTTCTTGATCATGCCACGGCCGTTGTGCGCGGTGATGTCGATGGTCTCAAGGGCGCGGTCCACCATTCCGCGGTCCGTGTCCAGGTTCTCGCGGATGACCTTGGCCTGGACCTCGATGATCTTGAAGCTGTGGTCCAGCTTCAGGTCACGGGTGCTTTCGTCGACCACCTGCACGCCGCCGCGGGGCGGGGCGGTGGCAGCGGCGAACTTCGCCGTGGCCTTGCGCGTGGCCCCCCGTACGGAGAAGACCACGAAGGTGGCCAGGAACAGCCAGCCAAGCGAGACGATGACTACGATCCAGCCGATGACGTCGTTCTGGTTTGCGGCAAAGACCACCGCCACGAGGAAGATAATGAGCATCACGGTGATGCCTGTGGTGCCCACCTTGCGGCTGATGCCGCGGCCGGGCGTGGACGGGGACGACGGCGTCTTGCCGTTTCGGATCGACTGCATGGTTTTATTCTCTCAAACTTGGACAGGTGCCCGGTGCCGGTTTCGCCAGCAGCGGTTTTACTGCGTGGTGTACGCCCCGTCCACGGCGTACTGGGATCCGGTGACAAAGGCCGCCGCGTCCGAGAGCAGGAACAGGACGACGGCGGCCACTTCCTCTACCGTGCCCAGCCGCCCGGCCGGGTGCAGGCCCACGAGGCCCTCGTAGACTTCCCGCGGCAGGTTCCCCAGCAGCGGGGTGTCTATGTATCCGGGTTGGACGGAGTTGATGCGGATGCCTTTGTCGGCGTATCCCAATGCGGCCGACTTGGTCATACCCACTACCCCGTGTTTGGCCGTGACATAAGGAACAGCGTTGGCATCCCCCACCAGGCCCAGGATCGAGGAGTTGTTGACTATGGCGCCGCCGCCGGCCTGCAGCATCTGCGGAATCTCGTAGTACATGCTGTAGAACACGGAATTGAGGTTGACGTCGATCACCCGCCGGTATCCCTCAATGTCGATGTCCGCGAGCGGGCCCAGCGGTCCCGAGATCCCCGCGTTGTTGAAGGCCAGGTTCAGGGCACCGAATTCGCTGACCGCTAGTTGGACTGCCCCGGAAATATCCGCGGGATTGGACACATCACCCGCCGATGCGACGGCGCTGCCGCCCTTTTCGGTGATCTTCTCCACCACGTCCTGCGCCGCCTGCAGGTCGAGGTCGTTGACCACAACGTTCGCTCCCTCGGCGGCAAGGGCTATCGCCGCCGCCATGCCGATCCCGGACCCTGCACCGGTCACGAGGGCTGTTTTTGCATCGAAAGTTCCGGCCATGGCTGTGCCTCTTTCTCTGGTGGTTCCTCGTCCTGCTTGGTTTCCATGGTCCCGCCGCAAACGGGGTGCGGCAAGGGAAGCAGTGCCCCGCGGGGCAACGCGCACCGCAGCTGGGATCCCGGCTGGTGCCTGCCGTCCGCCGGTGCGACACTGGGCCGATGCATATTGAAATCCGTACCGGCGACATCACGGAGCGCGACACCGATGTGATTGTCAACGCAGCCAATTCCTCGCTGCTGGGCGGCGGCGGTGTGGACGGCGCCATCCACCGGGCCGCGGGACCGGAACTCCTGGCCGCCTGCCGTGAGCTGCGGGCCGCTTCCCTGCGGGACGGATTGCCCACGGGCCGGTCCGTGGCCACGCCGGGGTACAACCTCCGGGCGCGGTGGGTTGTCCACACCGTGGGCCCCAACGCCGGGGCCGGGGAAACGGATCCGGAGCTGCTGCGCTCCTGTTTCCGCACGGCTCTGGCCGCGGCGGAGGAGCTCGGCGCCGAAAGCATCGCCTTTCCGGCCGTTAGTGCCGGAATCTACGGCTGGGATCCGGAAACCGTGGCGGACATCGGCCTTCAGGAGCTCCTCGGCCACGAGCCGCAGAACCTGCAGCACGCAGAGTTCGTGCTGTTCAACGAACGCTTGGCGGAAGTCTTCCGCCGCCGGCTGGCACAGCTGACCGCGTAGCCAGGAACTGCCCTACTTCAGGAACAATGCGCGCAGCCGGACCGTCGTCGCCGTCAGTCCAACGGCAATCATCACCACGAAGTACAGCAGGTGGCCGGCGGTCCCCCAGCTGAAAATGCCCACGCTGATCTGCCGCAGCATTTCCACGCCGTGCCACAGCGGCAGCGCCTGGATCACGGACTGCATCGCTTCGGGGTAGACAGTCAGCGGATAGAAGGTCGCCGAGAGCAGGAACATGGGCAGCATGATCATGTTCACCCAGTCCAGCTGCTGGAAGGTCTTCATATAGCTGGTCACCGCCATGCCGAAGGAGGCAAACCCGAAGGCTATGACCACCGCTGCGGGGATCATTAGCAGCGCCCAGGGCGATGTAATCAGGCCCATGGCACCCATTACGGCAGTAAACCCCGTGGCGTACATCGCTCCGCGCAGCAACGCGAGGAAAATTTCCCCCATGGCCACATCCAGCGGCCCCAGCGGAGTAGAGAGCATCCCCTCGTACAGCCGGGCATAGTTGAGCTTGAAGAACACATTCATGGTGGAGTCGTAGACGGCGCCGTTCATGGCGGACACGGCGAGCAGGGCGGGCGCAATGTAGTTCGCGTAGCCCATCTCCGCTCCCCCGGGCCCGGTAACTGTGCCCACCAGTGCGCCCAGCCCAATGCCCATGGCCACCAAGTAGAGCACCGGCTCCACGAAGCCGCTGACCATGATGCTCCAGTTGGTGCCCCACGTGGCCTTGAGGCCGCGTGCAATCACGGCCCGGGTATTGCGGCCGTAAAGCGAGCCAAGGAAACGGTCCCGAGGGACCAGCGAAGTGGTCGCCGTGGAGTTCTGCGTGCTCATCCGTCCAGCCTCCTGGTGAAGTTGCGCCGGCCCAGGACCAGGCCGACGGCGGCCAGGGCCAGCAGATAGGCAAGGTGCAGGGCGGTCATGGCAGCCGGTTCGGGGTGCCCGTAACTGAGCACCCGGCCCAGCTCGGTGGAATGCCACAGCGGTGAGATCCAGCCGATCCACCGCACGCCGAGCGGAAGGTTGTCCAGCGGAAAGAACGTTCCCGAGAACAGGAACAGCGGCATCACGATGAAGCGCTGGACCATGGCGAACTGGCCCTTGTCCTCTTTGAGCGTGGCGCTGAACGCCAGCAGCGGCAGGCCGAAGGCCAGCCCTGCCAGCAGGGCGGTGAAGACCATCAGCCAACCGGTGCCCGGCTGCGGAACGGCACCGAACAGCAGCAGGAACAGGTAGTAGATGCCGGTGGTCAGCAGGAGACGGAAGGCCAGGCCCAGCACGTGGCCGGAGGCTATCTGCCCGCTGGAAAGCGGCGAGGCGTTGGGACCGTAGTAGGTGCGGTGCCATTTGAACCCGCCCATCACCGTGTAGGTGTTCTCCTCGCTGGAGACCATCAGTGCGGCGGTGGCTACCAGGGCCGGGCCAAGGAACACCAGATAGGAGACAGTGGACCCGTTGCCGCCGGGAAAACCGGCGTCGGAGTTGGCATCAATCAGTACCGCCAGCCCGGTGCCCATGCCCAGCAGGTAGACCAGCGGGGTACCGACGGCGGTCATCAGCACCGTCCACTGGTAGCCGCGCATCCGCCGGATCCACATGTCGGCGTAGTAGAAGGCACCGAAACGGCGCGCCTTCGCTGCGGTCTGCAGCGGTGTCAGCGGGGAACGCAGCCCCAGCACGGCGTGCCGGGATTCTTCGGCTGGGAGCTTAGTCAATGAGGCTCCTGCCGGTCAGCCGGAGGAAAACATCCTCCAGCGAGGAACGCCGCACCAGCGAGGTGATGGGCCGCAGCCCCCGGGCCGTCACTGCATCCAGGGCGTCTTCGCCGTCGTTGGCGTAGATCAGCACCCGGTCCGGAAGGGTTTCCAGCCGTTCCCCGATGCCTTCCAGATCCGCGGCCACGGTGGTGTTGCGGTCGGAGCCAAAGCGCAGCTCCACCACTTCGCGGGTGGAATGCTCGCGGATCAGGGCAGCCGGGGAGCCCTCGGCCATGATGGCGCCCTTATCCACCACGATCAGCCGGTCGCAGAGCTGTTCGGCCTCATCCATGTAGTGGGTGGTGAGGATCAGCGTGACCCCTGCTTCCTTGAGCCGGAAAAGCCGGTCCCAGAGAATGTGCCGGGCCTGCGGGTCCAGGCCGGTGGTGGGTTCATCCAGCAGCAGGATCTTCGGATCATTGATCAGGGAGCGGGCAATGGTCAGCCGCCGCTTCATGCCGCCGGAGAGGGAATCCACGCGGGCCTTGGCCTTATCGGTCAGCTGGGCGAATTCCAGCAGTTCGTCCGCTTTGGGCTGCAGGTAGCTCTTGGGCAGCCCGAAGTACCGTCCGTAGGCCAGCAGGTTGTCCCGGACGCGCAGGTCCTCGTCCAGGTTGTCCTGCTGCGGCACCACGCCCAAGTGCGCGCGGACCTCCGGGCCGTAGGTGTTGGGGTCCAGTCCCATGATGCTCAGCTCGCCGGAGGTCCGCTGGGACACCCCGCCGATCATTTTCATGGTGGTGGATTTGCCGGCCCCGTTGGGTCCGAGCAGGCCGAAGGACTCCCCCGGCGGTACGTCGAAGGAGATGCCGTTGACGGCAGTGAAGTCGCCGTAGGACTTGGTCAGGTTCCGGGCGGAAATAACGTAGTCGGAGCGGGTTTCAGGGACAGTTTTGCTTACTGTGATCTGCGGCACTTGAGAAAGTGTAGTGGACGCGCCACGGGCCGGTGCCTCTGCGCCTGCACCGGCCCGTCATACTGCGCTTAAACCTTCCCTAGGCCAGGACTCCGGCCTGCCGTTCTGCCGCTTCCACCACGTTGGACAGGAGCATCGCCCGGGTCATGGGCCCCACCCCGCCCGGGTTCGGCGAAATCCAGGCGGCGACGTCGGCCGCTGCCGGCTCCACGTCCCCGGTCAGCGTGGTCTTGCCGGTCTCGGGGTCGGTGACCCGGGTGACGCCGACGTCCAGGACAATGGCACCGGGCTTGAGGTCCTCGGCCTTGATCATCTCGGGGAAGCCTGCCGCGGCCACCACGACGTCGGCCTCGCGCAGGTGCTCGAACAGGTCAACCGTTCCGGTGTGCGCCAGGGTGACCGTGGCGTTGATCGGCCGGCGGGTCAGCAGCAGTCCCAGGGGGCGGCCCACGGTGACGCCGCGTCCCACCACCAGCACGTTCTTACCGGTCAGTGAAATGCCGTTGCGGACCAGCAGCTGCACAATCCCGTGCGGGGTGCACGGCAGCGGTGAGGTCATCGGCTCGCTGACGTTGAGCACCAGCCGGCCCAGGTTGACCGGGTGCAGGCCGTCGGCGTCCTTCTCGGGAGCAATCCGCTCCAGCACCGCGTTGGTGTCGATGTGGGCCGGCAGCGGCAACTGCACAATGTAGCCGGTGGTGGCCGGATCCCCGTTGAGTTCGTCGATGACCTTTTCCAGGTCCGCCTGGCTGATGTCTGCCGGCAGGTCGCGGCGGATGGAATTGATGCCCACCTGCTTGCAGTCCTTGTGCTTGCCTCCCACGTAGGAATGGCTGGCCGGGTCATCGCCCACCAGGACGGTGCCCAGACCGGGGGTGATGCCGTGTTCGTCCTGCAGCGCCTTCACCCGACCCGCGAGCTCCTCCTTGATCTCCCGCGCGGCCGCACGGCCGTCGAGGATCCTGGCCGCAACCGGGGTGCCGAACTCCGTTTTTTCCTTGGCCTCCCAGCCGAGGTTCACCCCGGTCTCTTCGGGGCTTTCGGAAACGGCGGCCTTAGTGACGCTGCCCTCCATATTGGTTCCTTTCTCCATGGTTACCATTCCTCCTGTCCGGGGTAGAGCGGAAAGTCCTCCGCCAGCGCGGCCACGCGGGCCCGCAGCGAGTCGACGTCGGGTGCCGGCATCAGGGCGGCCGCGATGATTTCGGCGACTTCGGTGAATTCGGCGGCGCCAAATCCGCGGGTGGCCAGCGCCGGGGTGCCGATCCGCAGCCCGGACGTGACCATCGGCGGGCGCGGGTCGAACGGGACGGAGTTGCGGTTCACGGTGATGCCCACCGAGTGCAGCAGGTCTTCGGCCTGCTTGCCGTCCAGTGCGGAGTGCCGCAGGTCCACCAGGATCAGGTGCACATCGGTTCCGCCGGTCAGCACGGACACGCCGTGCCCGGCAACGTCCGGCGCGTTGAGGCGGTCGGCAATGATCCGCGCGCCTTCAAGCACCCGTTCCTGCCGCTCGCGGAACTCCTCGGACCCGGCAATCTTGAAGGCCACGGCCTTGGCGGCAATAACGTGCATCAGCGGCCCGCCCTGCTGCCCCGGGAACACGGCGGAGTTCAGCTTTTTGGCGTACTCCTGCTTGGCCAGGATCATGCCCGACCGAGGTCCGGCAAGCGTCTTATGCACAGTGGAGGTCACGACGTCGGACGCCGGGACCGGGTTTGGGTGCAGCCCGGCGGCCACCAGGCCGGCGAAGTGGGCCATGTCCGTCCAGAGGTAGGCGCCCGCTTCATCGGCGATGGACCGGAACGCGTCGAAGTCCAACTGCCGGGGGTAGGCGGACCAGCCGGCAACAATGACCTGCGGGCGTTCGGCCAGGGCCTGCTCGCGGACCTTGTCCATGTCCACCCGGTAGGTCTGCTCGTCCACGCCGTAAGCCGCAACTTCATACAGCTTGCCGGAGAAATTCAGTTTCATGCCGTGGGTCAGGTGCCCGCCGTGGGCCAGGTTCAATCCCATCAGCTTGTCGCCCGGCTGCAGCAGGGCGGCGAGCGCTGCGGCATTGGCCTGCGCTCCGGAATGCGGCTGGACGTTGGCAAATTCCGCACCGAAAAGGGATTTCGCCCGCTCGATGGCCAGGTTCTCGGCCACGTCCACATACTCGCAGCCGCCGTAGTAGCGCCGGCCGGGGTAGCCCTCGGCGTACTTGTTGGTGAGCACCGACCCCTGGGCTTCAAGGACGGAACGCGGAGCGAAGTTCTCCGACGCGATCATCTCGAGGGTGCTGCGCTGGCGGGACAGTTCGTCATTAAGCACTGCCGCGATTTCGGGATCGACATCGGACAGGGGCGCGTTGGTGACGGGCTGGGTGGATACTCTCACGTGGATCTCCTGGGAACTGGGTTCTCTATAGGTCAGGCTACCTGCCGGCACGGCCGCGGTCGGTGGGTGGGCACCGGCCGGGCATGGCAAACAGTTCAACGTGACCCGCGGCCCAGGCGTGCGATCCGTGGTCTTGAAAACACCTTCCGCCATGGCGCAACGCCGGGGGCAGTAAGGTGCCGTGCCGCTCCCTGGTGGTAATCCACCCGACGCCAGTCGCGACGCTCCCCATCCTAGCCTCCCTCTGCCGCTGCGGGCCGGAATACCGGAAAGGAGCCGAAGGTTAGGGTTCAGCAGGGAAGCGAGGCAATGGACTTGGAGGCGCAGGTGCACGCTGAGGGCCAGGTACAGACGGACGTAGTGGTGATCGGGGCCGGACAGGCCGGACTCAGTGCCGCCTACCACCTGCGCCGGCGCGGGCTGGCGGCCGGTAGCGGGTTCACCGTGCTGGACGCCAATCCGGGACCCGGCGGGGCTTGGCGGCACCGCTGGGACTCGCTGACGTTCGGCGCCGCGCATGCCCTGCACGATTTGCCCGGCATGCCCCTGGGTGTTCCGGATCCGACCGAACCGGCGTCAGCGGTGGTTACCCGGTATTACGGGCGGTACGAGCAGGAGTTCAGCCTCGGCGTCGTGCGCCCGGTGGCGGTGGTGTCGGTGACGGAGGGCGACGGCGGGCGGCTGGCCGTCCACGCGGCGGACGGGCGGCAGTGGCAGGCACGTGTTGTCATCAATGCCACCGGGACCTGGGACCGCCCCTACTGGCCCTATTACCCCGGGCGGGAGCTCTTCCGCGGCCGACAGTTGCATACCCATGATTTTCGCAGCACCGATGAGTTCACCGGGCAGCGGGTGCTGGTGGTGGGGGGCGGGACCTCGGCCGTGCAGTTCCTGCTGCAGCTGGACGGGGCGGGGGTCTCCACAGTGTGGTCAACCCGCCGGCCGCCGGAATTCACCCGGCGGGCGTTCGACGCCGAGTGGGGCCGGGCGGTGGAAGCCCGAGTCAGTGCACGCACCCGCGCCGGCCTTCCGCCGCGGAGCGTGGTCTCCGCTACAGGCCTGCCGCTGACCCCCGAGTACCAGCGCGGCATCGAGGCCGGTGTGCTCGTCTCGCGGGGTCCCATCAGCCGGCTGACCGCAGACGGCGTGGTTTTTGCCGACGGTTCGGTTGAGGGTGTGGACTCCATCCTGTGGGCCACGGGCTTCCGGCCCGCCCTGGACCATCTGGCGCCCCTGCACCTGCGTGAACCCGGCGGGGGCGTCTTGATGGACGGGGTGCTGGTGGTGCGCGAACCGCGGCTGCTCCTGGTGGGCTACGGGGAGTCTTCTTCCACGCTGGGGGCTACCCGCGCAGGCCGGGCCGCGGCGCTGGCTGCGGCGCGGCTGCTGGCCGCGGGGCAAACGCCGCAGGCGGGGTCTACCGGGGCTGCCGGGGCTGCTCCAGCTCTTCCCACTCGAACCGGCTAAGCGTGCCCTGTTCCCAGTCCCGGCGCAGGATGGCGTAAACCACGGTGGCCACGTACCGCCCGTCCTCGAGCTGCCAGTCCTCCCGGTAATGGGCTTCCTTGAGGAAACCGGACCGCAGCAGGGTCTTGCGCATGGCGATGTTGTCTTCGCGGGTGCGGCCGGCAAAGCGGTGGATCCCGGGGTGCTCGTCAAACACCTTGCCGGTCAGCGATTTCAGCACCGGCACCGCATTGCCCCGGCCGCGGAAACGCTCCACCAGACGCAGGTCCAGCACCGGCGTGGGTGTGCCCAGGTCTTCCAGGATCACCAGGCCCATGCGCTGGTTGTCGCCGAAGACCCAATAGGTACACACACCGTCGCCGTCGAACCGTCCCTCGATCAGCAGGCGCCGCACCAGCTCCTCGGACGGTGCCGTAATCCGGTGGTAGGGGAAACTGTTGGTGGTGAGGAAGCGGACAAGCTCTTCTTCATCCTTGTCGGAAAGCGGCAGGAACGTCACATCCATGTGCCCAACCCTAAGCCTGCCCGCCCCAACCGGTAACCTAGCTAGGGTGACGCACCTGATCCCGACTTCTCCCGGCGGCACCGGTTCCGGCTCCGCACCGGGCACGTACACGCTGGCGCTTTCCTGCCCGGACCGTCCCGGCATTGTCCACGCGGTCAGCGCCGCCCTCGTGGCCGCAGAAGGGAACATCACCGAGTCCGCCCAGTACGGTAGCCCCGAGACCGGTTCGTTCTTTATGCGGGTCGAATTCACCTCGCCGCGCTCCTACGCGGAAGTACGCGCCGAACTGGCCGCGGTGGCCGGCCAGTTCGCCATGGCCTGGGAACTGCACGCCACCGGCCGCCGCGTCCGCACCCTCATCATGGCTTCCACTTCAGGCCACTGCCTCAATGACCTGCTTTTCCAGCAGCGCGCAGGCACGCTGCCCATCGACATTCCGGCCATTGTGTCCAACCACCGCGAGCTCGAATCCCTGGCCGATTTCTATGGTGTCCCCTTCCACCACATCCCGGTCACTGCGGACACGAAGCCGGAAGCCGAGGACCGGCTGCGGGAGCTGATGGATCAGCTGGACATTGAACTGGTGGTCCTGGCCCGCTACATGCAGATCCTCAGCGACCGGCTGTGCGCGGATCTGGCCGGGCGTGCCATCAACATCCACCACTCCTTCCTCCCGTCCTTCAAGGGTGCCCGCCCCTACCACCAGGCCCACGCGCGCGGCGTGAAGCTCATCGGCGCCACCGCCCATTACGTCACGGCCGACCTGGACGAAGGGCCCATCATCGAGCAGGAAGTCATCCGGGTGGACCACTCCCGCTCCGCTGCCCAGCTCGCTGCCCTGGGCAGCGACGTCGAGGGCCGGGCACTGTCCAAGGCCGTGCAGTGGCACGCCGAGCACCGGGTGCTGCTGGACGGCAAGCGGACTATCGTCTTCACCTAGGCTCGTGCCGCCGCAGTACGCTAAGGTCCCATGGCACACATCATTGAATTCCGGGGCTCTGTCCCGTCCGTTGATCCCAGTGTTTTCCTAGCGCCCACCGCCTCCCTGATCGGCGATGTGGTGATGGCTGCCGACTCCAGCGCTTTCTACGGCGTCAGCGTTCGCGCAGACTCCAACAGCATCCGGGTAGGGCCCGGCAGCAACCTGCAGGACAACGTGGTGCTGCACGCGGATCCGGGCTTCCCGACGGCGGTGGGGGCAGGGGTGAGCGTAGGCCACAACGCTGTGATCCACGGCTGCACGGTGGAGGATGACTGCCTCATCGGCATGAGCGCCACCATCATGAACGGGGCCGTCATCGGCGCCGGTTCACTCGTGGCCGCCGGCGCCCTGGTCCTCGAAGGCACCGTGGTTCCGCCCCGCTCGCTGGTAGCGGGTATGCCTGCCAAGGTGCGGCGGAGCCTGACGGACGAGGAATTTGCCGGGGTGCAGGCCAACGCCGCGAACTACCGGCGCACCGCCGCGGAACACCGGACCGCCGTTGCGGGGCAGTCCTAGCTGCCAATCGGGTCCGCGGCCTACTATTGCGTTCAATTCTTGACGACAAGAGTGTGATGTAGCACTCTTAATTTATGCCAGCCGATCCATCCTCAGCGTTGAGGACAGTCCCGACCACGGGCTCAGAGAGCTCCAAACCGGGCTCCCAAAGCGCCCTGCGCGAACGTAACCGCCAGCGCATCATCACCGCCCTGCTGGCCTCCGGACCGCAGACCCAGGCCGAATTGTCCCGGCAGACCGGACTCTCCAGCGCCACCGTATCCAACATCGTGCGCCAGCTGCATGAGGACCATCTGGTCAGCACGGAACCGACCACCAGTTCCGGACGGCGCGCACTTTCCGTGCGGCTGAATGACACCGGTGCCGTGGCGGCGGGCATCGACATCGGCCGCCGCCACGTCCGGGTGGTCCTGGCCTCCCTGGGCTACCGCATCCTGCAGGAAGAATCCGTGCAGCTGCCACTGGGACACTCGGCCGCTGAAGGCATGGACGCAGCCGCCGCGCTGCTCGCCCGGCTGCTGCGCCGGCAGGGCGTGAACCGCAGTGCCGTCCTCGGCGCCGGCGTCGGGATTCCCGGCCCCATTGACCGGCGGACCGGCACGGTGGTCCAAGGCGCCATCCTGCCCGAATGGGTCGGCATCAACATGCGCGCGGACTTGGCGGACCGCCTCGGCATGCCGGTCTTCATCGACAACGACGCGAACCTCGGTGCCCTCGCAGAAGTGACCTGGGGTCCGCACGGAGGCACGGCAAACCTCATCTTCATCAAAGTCGCCTCCGGCATCGGAGCAGGGCTGATCATCAACGGCTCCCTGTACTACGGTCACGTGGGAATCACCGGCGAGATCGGCCACGCCACCATCAACGAACAGGGCGTGATCTGCCGCTGCGGCAACCGCGGCTGCCTGGAGACCATTGCCTCCACGTCCACCATGATCGAACTGCTGGGCCGCGCCTCCAACGGCCCCGTCACCACCGCGGACATCCTGGCCCGGGCGGCCGCCAAGGACCCTGCCACCCTGCGCGTCATTGACGACGCCGGAGTGGCCGTGGGGCGTGCAGCGTCCAATTTGGCCAACACCCTGAATCCGGAAACCATCGTTATCGGCGGTTCCCTGACCGACCTCGGGGACTGCTTCCTGGAGCCGGTCCGCCGCGGCCTGCTCCGCCATGCCGTCCCGCTGGTGGATGAAACCACCGCGGTGCAGATGTCCTCCCTCGGGGACCGCGCCGAGGCACTGGGCGCGGCTGCACTCGTCCTGCAGGAACAGGGCGCCCCGGCCCGTTAGTCCTGCTCCGGCAGTTTTGGGGGCTCAGCAAATCCGCGTCATTCCGCCACTTTGCGTTCAAGACTTGACGGCAGTGCCTGTGACCCTGTTAACTTCGTTATCGGCTCACCTGTGGGCCATGTCACGACAAAGAGGTCACATGGAGGCACTCATGCGAGCAGTAACAGCTCCGGCAGTGAACGCGCCCAGCGCGCACTGCCCCAACGGCGGGAACAACGCCCATGTCGGCTAACCCGTTCATTCTGGAAATGCGCTCCATCACCAAGGAATTCCCCGGCGTTAAAGCCCTCTCGGATGTGTCCCTGAAGGTCCGTGCAGGCGAAATCCACGCCATCTGCGGTGAAAACGGCGCCGGCAAGTCGACGCTGATGAAAGTCCTTTCCGGCGTTTACCCGCACGGAACGTACACCGGCGATATTGTCTTCAACGGCAACGACGTCCAGTTCCGCGATATCCGTTCCAGCGAAGCCGCCGGAATTGTGATCATCCACCAGGAACTGGCGCTGATCCCGGAACTGTCCATCGCGGAAAACATCTTCCTGGGCAACGAACCCACACGGTTCGGCGTCATCGACTGGGATAAGGTCAACTTCGACACCCTGGACCTCATGGAGCGGGTGGGCCTGAAGGAAGACCCCACCACCCCCATCAAGGACCTGGGCGTGGGCAAGCAGCAGCTCGTGGAAATCGCCAAGGCGCTGAGCAAGTCCGTTAGGCTGCTGATCCTCGACGAGCCCACCGCCGCGCTCAACGAAACTGATTCCCAGCACCTGCTGGGCCTGATGTCCGGGCTGCGCGACAAGGGCATCTCCTGCATCATGATTTCGCACAAGCTCAACGAAATTGAGCAGATTGCCGACTCGATCACCATCATCCGCGACGGCAAGTCCGTGGAGAGCATCGACGTCGCCGTCGAAGGCGCCGACGAGGACCGCATCATCCGCGGCATGGTGGGGCGTTCGCTTGAATCCCGCTTCCCGGACCACACTCCCAAGATCGGCGAGACCTTCTTCGAGGTCCGTGGCTGGACCGTCGGCCACCCGGCCATTGCGGACCGGCTGGTCTGCAAGGGTTCGGACTTCCACGTAAAGCGCGGCGAAATTGTCGGTTTTGCCGGGTTGATGGGGGCCGGCCGCACCGAGCTGGCCCGGTCCATTTTCGGCCGCTCCTACGGAAACTACATTTCCGGCCAGATCATCAAGGACGGCAAGGAAATCACGCTCAAGAGCGTGCACTCCGCCATCAACCACGGCCTGGCCTACGTCACCGAGGACCGCAAGACCCTCGGCCTGAACCTGCTGGATGACATCAAGGCCACCACGGTTTCCGCGGACCTGAAGAAGATCACCCGCGGGCTGGTGGTGGACGACGACGCCGAGTTCCGCCACGCCGAGGAGTACCGCAAGTCCCTGCGCACCAAGGCCCCGACCGTGGACGAAGGCGTTTCCAAGCTTTCCGGCGGCAACCAGCAGAAGGTTGTCCTGGCCAAGTGGATGTTCACCGACCCGGATCTGCTGATCCTGGACGAACCCACCCGGGGCATCGACGTCGGCGCCAAGTACGAGATTTACGGGATCATCCAGCAGCTGGCCAACCAGGGCAAGGGCGTCATCGTGATCTCCTCGGAGCTGCCCGAACTGCTGGGCCTGTCAGACCGCATCTACACCATCTTCGAAGGTGCCATCACCGGAGAGCTCTCCAAGGACGAAGCCGACCAGGAGAACCTCATGAGGCTCATGACCTCACCCGCCAAGAAAACCTACGCCGCACAAGGAACCCTTTCATGAACGCCATCAAGCAGCTCCTGGGCGGCAACGGCCGCCAATTCGGGATGATCTTCGCCCTGGGCATCCTCGTTGTCCTGTTCCAGCTCCTCACCGGGGGCAAGACACTCACGTCCACGAACATGATCAACCTGTTCAACGGCAACTCCTACATCCTCATCCTCGCCGTCGGCATGGTCTTCGTGATCATCGCCGGCCACATCGACCTCTCCGTCGGATCCGTGGCCGCCTTCTCCGGCATCGTCGTCGCCATGGCCATGCGGGACTGGGGACTGCCCTGGTACGCCGGCATCGTCCTGGGTCTGGTGGTGGGTGCCGCGATCGGCGCCTGGCAGGGCTTCTGGGTCGCCTACGTCGGCATTCCGGCGTTCATCGTCACGCTGGCCGGCATGCTGATCTTCCGCGGTGCAAACCAGTGGGTCGGCAAGTCCAACACAGTGCCGGTCCCCTCCGAATTCCAGTTCATCGGCGCCGGTTACCTGCCCGAAGGCGGCCCCATCCCGGGCTACAACAACCTGACCCTGCTGATCGGCCTGGTCCTGTGCGCCGCGGTTATCTACGGCGAAATGCGCAAGCGCGGCCGCAATGCCAAGCTCGGCACGGCCAACCCGCCGGCCTGGGTGCCGGTAGTCAAGATCGGCCTGCTCTGCGCCGTCATCCTCTACGCCACGTACCTCTTCGCCACCGGCCGTCCGGGCACCTCCTTCCCGGTCTCCGGCATCATCCTCGGCGTCATGGTCCTGTTCTACGGTTTCGTCTCCAACAAGACCATCCTGGGCCGCCACGTCTACGCGGTGGGCGGTAACCGGCACGCAGCCGAGCTCTCCGGCGTGCAGGGCAAAAAGGTCAACTTCATGGTCATGATGAACATGTCCATCCTGGCCGCCCTGGCGGGCATGATCTTCGTTGCCCGCTCCACCGCCTCGGGTCCGTTCGACGGCACCAACTGGGAGCTGGACGCCATCGCGGCCGTCTTCATCGGCGGTGCAGCCGTCTCCGGCGGCGTCGGTACCGTGGTGGGTTCCATCGTGGGCGGCCTGGTCATGGCCGTACTGAACAACGGCCTGCAGCTGCTGGGCGTTGGCGCTGACCTGACCTCCATGATCAAGGGCCTGGTCCTGCTGCTCGCCGTGGCACTGGACGTCTACAACAAGACCCAGGGCAAGCCCTCCATCACCGGCCTGCTGATGCGCAATCTGGGCGGCAACAAGCCCAAGCCCGCACCCGCCGTCGTCGACGCCACCCCGGAAATGCCCACGGGCACCAAAACCGTCATCTCCACCGACGCCTAATCCTTTCCATTGACCGGCAATATCCTCCAGTACCGCTATCAAGAAAGAGAACATCATGCGTAAATTCGCAAAGTCCTTCGCCGTTGTCGCAACGGTGGCAGCACTGTCGCTGTCCGCCTGCGGCCGCGAAGAAGAATCCGCTTCCGGATCCGAGTCCGGCTTCGGCGAAGGTGCCGCCATTGGCGTTGCCCTGCCGCAGAAGACCTCCGAAAACTGGGTCCTCGCCGAGAAGCTGTTCAACGACGGCCTCAAGGACGCCGGCTTCGAAGGCCAGGTCCAGTTCGCCAACGGCGGCGTGTCCGAGCAGCAGAACCAGATCAGCTCCATGATCACCAACGGTGTCGAGGTCCTGATTGTCGGCGCTATCGACGGCAAGCAGCTCGGCTCCCAGCTGCAGGATGCCAAGGATGCCGGCATCACCGTCATTGCCTATGACCGTCTGCTGACCAACACTGAAAACGTTGACTACTACGTGGCCTACGACAACTTCAAGGTTGGCGAGCTGCAGGGCCAGGCCCTGCTGGACGGACTGAAGGAAAAGAAGCCCGAGGGTCCGTACAACATCGAGCTGCTCGCCGGATCCCCGGATGACGCCAACGCCCAGGTCTTCTTCGACGGCGCCATGAGCGTGCTGAAGCCGGAAATCGAATCGGGAAACCTCAAGGTCGTTTCGGGCCAGACTGAGTTCAACCAGGTTGTAACCCAGGGCTGGAAGGCCGAGAACGCCCAGAAGCGCATGGACACCCTGCTCTCGGCCAACTACGCCTCCGCTGAGCTGGACGGCGTCCTCTCCCCCAACGACACCCTGGCCCGCGCAGCACTGACCTCGGTTGAGGCCGCCGGCAAGACCCTGCCCGTCATCACCGGCCAGGACTCCGAGGTTGAGTCCGTGAAGCTGATCATGGAAGGCAAGCAGTACTCCACGATCAACAAGGACACCCGCAACCTGGTGAACCACTCCATCGAGATGGTCAAGGATCTGGCTGCCGGTGAAGACGTCGAGGTCAACGACGACGAGAGCTACGACAACGGCAAGAAGGTTGTTCCGGCCTACCTGCTGGAGCCGGTCATCGTCACCAAGGCCAACGCTGCCGAGGCGTACGCCAATGACCCGACGCTTTCCCCGCTGGTCAAGTAGCACCACCGGTACACTGCTGCCGTAATAACCCGCCCCTTTAGGGCGGAACAGCCCGGGCTCCCCGCTACAGGGGACCCGGGCTGTTCCATCTGCCGGCGCCGGCCATCCGCGAGGACTGCCTGCCGTCCGGGCCTAGGCCCCGGAACCCGGCAACCATAGAGTATGGGGTACTCCCTCAACGACGCGGAAGACGAGGACCATGACTGCCGTTCAACACATTCCCACACCACCCTGCGTACAGCCGGGCGCCCCCAGCCCCGTCCAGTCCACCGGCCGGACCCTGCGCTGGGGCGTAGTTGCCACCGGCAACATCGCCGAGCGTGTCACCGAAGACATCGCCCGGCTCGAAGACGCCGTCCTGCAGGCGGTCAGTTCGCGCCGGCAGGCCACTGCTGAGGACTTTGCCGAACGCTTCGGCTTTGCCGCCAGCTACTACGATGCCGACGGGATCCCGGGGTACGACCAGCTCTTCGCCGACGGCGACGTCGACGTGGTCTACATCGCCTCCCCGCACGCCCAGCACTATGAAATTGCCCGCCGGGCCCTGGAAGCCGGCAAACACGTGCTGTGCGAGAAGTCCATGACCATCAATGCACGGGAGGCCGAGGACCTCATTGAGCTGGCCCGCAGCCGCAACCTGTTCCTGATGGAGGCCGTCTGGACCCGCTTCCTGCCCTGCATCAACCGGATCTGGGAGCTGGTAGCTTCCGGGGAACTCGGGGACATCAACTGGGTCCAGGCGGACCTCGGCTTCCCTGCTCCCTACGATCCGGCCAGCCGGCTATGGGACCCTGCTGCCGGCGGCGGCGCCCTGCTGGACCTGACGGTCTACCCGCTGACCTTCGCCCTGGGCACCCTCGGATACCCGGAGACCGTGCACGCGGTGGGCACCCTGAATCACCAGGGGGTGGACAGCCAGAATGCCCTGACCCTGGGATACGCTTCCGGCGGGTTCGCCCAGCTGACCTCTTCCCTGGTCTCCTCCTGCCCCCGGACTGCCCTTATTTCCGGCAGCAAGGGCTGGCTTCGCACCGGTTCGCCGCTGCACAACCCGGTGGAACTCACCATAGTTCCGCATACGGGCGAGGCACGGGTGGAGCGCTTCCCGCAGGTCGGCAACGGCTACACGTACGAACTGCGGGAGGTCACGCGGTGCATCCAGGAGGGACTGGTGGAGAGCCCCACCATGACCTGGGCTGATTCGCTGCGCACCATGAAGCTCTTTGATGCCGCGCGGGCCCAGATGGGCGTGCTTTACAGCAACGACGAAGCCGCGCTCCCCCGGTAGGGCTTTCCTTCCGTCCACCGGGTTAAAAACGACGGCGGCGGCGCCCCCCGGGAGGGGGGGCGCCCCCGGCGGAATTGGCCGGCGAGCCCCCCGGCCCCCCCCTGACCCCGACTAAACCCCCCCGCGGCCGCCCCCCCCCCGGGGGGGGCCCCCCCCCCCCGTCGATATTGCCCTTCTCCCCGGCCGTCAGCCCGGGAGCGGCTGCATCCGGCACCGGTTAGGCGTTGCGGACGTTCTGCGGTGCGTCGGAAGCAGAATCCTTGACGTCCGCGGCGGCCGCCTGCCCCTCCGACTTCACGTTCTGCGCGGCGTCAGTCGCAGTGGACTTGATGTTCTCCATCGCTTCCTGTGCGGGCTCCTTGAGCCCCTCCGCCATTTCCTTCGCGGCGCCAGCCAGTTCGTCCGTCATCGGCTGGGCGGCGGTCTTGATGTTGTCCGCAGCGACGCGTTCCTTCTCGCTGGCGGGGATCAGGGAAGCGGCCAGCAGGCCGGCGCCGAAGGCGATCAGGCCCGCTGCCATCGGGTTGCCCTGGGCCTTGTTGACCACGCGGCCGGGAGCGTCGGAAACGGCCGAACCGGCAGCGGACATTCCGTCGGAAACGCTGCCTCCGGCGTTTGACGCGCTGTTGCCCATGGAATCAGCCACACCCATCACCTTGTCCTTTACTCCGAAAACCTTGTCCTTCACCTTGTCCGTCTGGCGCTGGACGATGTGGGAGGGAGTTACTTTGTCCGCCACAGCGTCAACGTTGGTACCCAGGCGCCGGCGGGTTGCTTCAATATCGGCGCGGATCTCATCAGGGTTTTCACTCATCGTGTTTCCTCGCTTGGTTTCATGGTCTGGGGAATTTCCTGCAGGGTTTCAGACGTCTGCGGCATACCGTTGATCTTCTTCATCTCAGTGCGTCCGCGGCTGGCCAGGACTGCGGCGATGATCGCCCAGATAACGGCCACGATCACTGCGGACCAGCCGAAGCCGATGGCCGTGGTGCCCAGTGCGTACCAGAGCGCCACGGAGAGGAAGAGGAGAACGAAGTACCCGGCGACGGCGGCTCCGCCGAACATTCCCGCGCCCTTTCCCGCGCGGGACGCAGACTGCTTGAGTTCGACCTTCGCCAGGTCCACTTCCTGACGCATCAGGGTGGACATGTCCTGGGTCACCTGGCCGAGCAGATCACCCAGGGAGGTGGTTTCCGCCTTCGCCTGTGCCGCAGTGGGTGGCATTTCGGGCATTTCGGTACTCATCAGTGCCGACCACCGCTGTAGGGATCAGCTGCGGGAACGCCGGTGTTCGGCGTGGGCGGCAGCGTCTGTGCCGAGGCGGGGCCGGTGCCGGCCGGGCGGACCGGCTCGCTGCCGAACGGGTCATCCAGTGCTCCGGTACTGCCGGCGGTTCCGGTGGTGCCGACGGTCGGCTGTGCGGCAGGGGCCTGCGGAACCGGCGCCGCCACGTGCTGTCCGGAGGAACCGGCGGTTGCGGTGCCCTGCTGGGGACGGCCGGCGCTGATGCTCTTGTTCAAGCGGCCGGCAAGGAATCCGGCGCCCGCTGCAATGGCAAGGAAAGCCATGGGACGCTGGCGGGCAAAGCCCTTCACTTCGTCAACGAGGGAGCCCGGCTCGCGGCCGTCCAGCCAGGTGGCCACGGAGGAGGCGCGGTTGGCGGCTTGGCCGACGAGGTCCGTGGCGACGCCGGACTGTCCCGACTGTGCCATGGAGTGCAGTTCATCGGCCATGGAGCGCAGGCCTTCGGCTACCTTCTGCTGCTGCACCCCTGCCTGCTCAGTCAGATCCGAGCGGGCCTGCGTGAAGAGATCCTTGGCGTTGCTCTTGACTTCAGAGGCGACGCCTGCCGCCTCGGTCTTGGCCGTGTCAGCCACCTGTGCTGCGTTGCCCTTTGCCTGCTGGGCAATGTCACCGGCCTGCTGCTTGGCAGCGTCGGCCTTGGCTGAGGCGGTCGAATCGCTGGCGCCTCCGGCCGGAGTAGCCGCATGGCTTCCATCGCGCGGGCTGTAATTCTCTGTCATCATCGCTCTCTTTCGTCATTCCAACTGCTGATCAAGATCGGATGTACCGGATTCACCAATACTAAGCACACTTAGTTCTCAATGTGTAGCGTGTTAGGATCATAAGTGCCCTTGCTAATGTTTACCGCGCGTGGTTGTCTTTTTTGCACCAACAACCCACAGGAGCAATACATTGGCTGCAACCCTGATTACGCGCTCTGTACACGACCTCACCGCCGCGGCTTGGTTCGGCGGTTCACTGATGGGCGCCGTTGGCCTCAACGGTGCCACGGCGGAGGCCAAGGATCCCACCGAAAGGGCCCGTCTTTCGGCACTGGGCTGGAAAAAATGGGCACCCATCCAGGCCGCTGCCATTGGCATGCATTTCCTGGCCGGACTCGCCCTGGTCGGCGACAACAAGACCCGCATCGCGGCGCAGGAAGGTGTTGGGCGCTCAACCGCCTACAAGACGGTGGTAACGGCCCTGGCGGCAGTGGTGACCCTGTACTCCGGCATCCTCGGAAGCAAGGTGGAGAAACTCTCCGACCAGGGCAGCCAGGGCGCCACGGAGCCCCGCGCCGGCGCTTCCGATGAACTCAAGTCCGCTCAGCGCCAGCTTAAAATCCTCCAGTGGAGCATTCCGGCCCTCACGGGCACCGTGGTTGTGATGGGCGCCCAGCAAGGCGAGATGCAGCGTCCCATCAATGTCTACGAGGGCTTGAAGAAGAAGAAGTAGCGGCCATGGGTGCTGAAGTCTCAAGCAGGACCTTCAGCCGGGCGCAGCGGACGGCGTACCGCCAGCGCCTGCTGGAGAACCTGGACCATTTCGCCCATTACCTGTCGACGGCGCAGTTTGCCGATTCGGCCAGTATTGGGTTGGAACTGGAGCTAAACCTCACGAACCGGGACTTTTCGCCTGCCCTGCGCAACCAGGCCGTCCTCGAGCGCATTGCCGACCCGGCATTCCAGACGGAAATCGGCGCCTTCAATATCGAAATGAACCACCCGGCCATGTCGGTGGGGCAGTTCGGCCTGAAGGATCTCGAGGACAGCCTGCGGGCCCAGCTCAACCGGGCCGACGAGCGGGCGGCACAGGAGTCCGCGGACATCATGATGGTGGGGATCCTCCCCACCCTCACGCCGGGCTTCATGGACGGCTGGGAGTGGCTCAGCAGCGGACAGCGGTATGCAGCCCTTAACACCTCGGTGCTGCAGGCCCGCGGCGAGGATGTTCTGCTGGACCTCTCGGGGCCGGAGCCGCTGTCCTTTTACGCCCAGAACATTGCCCCCGAGGCAGCCTGCACCTCGGTGCAGCTGCACCTGGAGGTCTCCCCCGAGGAGTTTGCCCCGGCCTGGAACGCGGCTCAAATGATAGCGGCGCCGCAGGTTGCCCTGGCGGCGAATTCGCCGGTCTTTATGGAGCACCTGCTCTGGCATGAGACCCGGATTGAACTGTTCAAGCAGGCCATTGACACCCGGCCGCCGGAAATGCGCAACCAGGGCGTCCGCCCGCGTGTGTGGTTCGGTGAACGGTGGATCACCTCCATCTTCGACCTGTTCGAGGAAAATGTCCGGTACTTCCCGGCGCTGCTTCCCGAACTGTCCGGCAACGGCGGGGAAACCACCCCGTTCGGGGCGCCCCTGCTGCCGGAACTCCGGCTCCACAACGGCACCGTTTACCGTTGGAACCGGCCCATCTACGATCCGGGCAGCGGCACACCGAACCTGCGGTTGGAGAACCGGGTCCTTCCCGCCGGTCCGTCCGTGCTGGACGTGGTGGCCAACGCTGCGTTCTACTACGGGCTCGTGGAATACATCCGCACCGCAGACCGTCCTCTCTGGAGCCGGGTGGCATTCAAGACCGCCTCGGACAACTTCCTGACCTGCGCCCGTCACGGCCTGGAAGCCACGGTCTACTGGCCCGGCATTGGCGAGATTCCCGTGGCGGAACTGATCGTGCGGCACCTGATCCCCCAGGCCGCAGAGGGACTGCGGGACCTGAAGGTGGATGCCTCCCTGATTGACCGGTACCTCAATGTGGTCACCGAGCGCGCCCGGACCGAGCAGAACGGGGCCGCGTGGCAGATCGCCATGCTCCGCCGGCTCGAGGAGTCAGGCCTGTCCCGTCCGGCAGCCCTGAGTGAACTGTCCCGGCGGTACTGGGAGAACATGCACAGCAACGCGGCGGTGCACTCCTGGCCGCTGTGAGCACCGTACCCGCGGTGCCCAACGGCCCCGGGGCCGGATTACGGCTTCCAAGCCGCGATCCATCGCCGTGACCTAGCACTCACTATTAGCGAGTGCTAGCGTGATTTGCACCGTTGGGCCACTGCGGCTCAGCCTGTTTCTCCGTTTTCCAACAACCGGCAACACCACCGGTGCCCGGCGGGCGCCGGCGCAAGAGGAGTTGATGACAATGGCGATGAAGTTTGACCCGTTCCGCGAACTCGACCGGATGGCAGGGGCGCTCCTTGATCCACGGCAGCGACTGCGGCTGATGCCCATTGACCTCTACCGCGAGGGCGACCACTACATCATGAACGCGGATCTTCCCGGCATTGATCCGGGCTCAGTCGATGTGGATGTGGACGGGCAGCTGCTCACTATCCGCGCGGAGCGGACCATCCACGCCACCGAAGGAGTCACCTGGCTGACGCGGGAACGGGAAAGCGGAACGTTCCTGCGGCAGTTGAACCTGGGCCAGGGCATTGATATTGACTCCATCTCCGCGAAGTACGAGAACGGCGTGCTCAGCGTGTTCATCCCGGTCAGCGAGCGTTCCAAGCCGCGCAAGATCGAAGTGGCTGCCGCTTACAAGGACGGGCACACCATCTCCGGCCAGACGACGTCGGAGCCCGCGTCGGTGTCCTCCGGCTCAGGCAGCTCCGGCTCAGGCAGCGCAGGCTCAGGCAGTGGCGGGTCCCAGGGCTCCGGCAGCGGCTCCCCCGGTTCGTTCAGCCAGACCAGCGGCGGCTCCGGCGGATCGGGTTCCGGCGGACAGTCCTCCTCCGGGGGCCCCACGTCCTCGGGTGACCAGGGCGCCGGCATCTAGCTGCTTCCCGACGCAGCAGGCCCCGGGTTTCCACCCGGGGCCTGCTGCGTTGCTGCACACCTGCTGCCCGGCGTGCAGTCAGTGTGAGGGCCGGCGCTGCCAGATCGCGGCCATCAATGCGCCGGAGACGTTGTGCCAGACCGAGAACACGGCCGCCGGCAGAGCTGCTTCCGGTGCGAAGTACTGTTTGGCAAGTCCCGCCGCCAGGCCGGAATTCTGCATTCCGATCTCAATGGCCATGGTCCGCCGGGAGGGTACGGGCTGCCGGAACAGCTTTGCTGCACCGTAGCCCAGTCCCAGGCCCAGGCCGTTATGCAGCACAACGGCCAGCAGGATCAGCCAGCCCGCAGTGAAGATGGCCTCGGAGCTGCCCGAGACGACAGCAATCACCACGAACGTGATGGCCGCTACCGAAACCCAGGGCAGGACCGGCAGCACCCGGTCAACCAGCTTCGGCACCAGGTACCGGATCACCAGCCCCAGTATCACCGGGATCAGGACGATCTGAACAATGGACCAGGCCATGTTTCCCGCATCGACGGCCATGTACCGGCCAGCCAGCCACAGAGCCAGCAACGGGGTCAGCAGCGGGGCCAGCAGCGTGGAAACGGAGGTCATGGCCACGGACAGCGCCACGTTGCCCCGGGCCAGGTATGTGACCACGTTCGACGCCGTGCCTCCGGGGGCACAGCCGACCAGGATCACGCCGGCCGCCAGTTCCGGACTGAGTTGAAGCGCCCACGCAATCCCGAACCCCAGCAGCGGCATAATCACGAACTGGGCCACCACCCCCAGCAGGACGGGGAGCGGCTGGCGGGCCACCAGGGCGAAGTCGGGAAGGGTGAGAGTCAGGCCCATCCCGAACATAATCAGCATCAGGCCCGGATTGATGTAGGCGGACAGACCGGTGAAGGGCTGCGGGAAAAACAGGGCAACCAGTCCGCCGGCCACAATCAGCAGCGGGAAGACGGTCACCGCTATGCGGGCACTTCGCTCTTCGGCGGCGGAGCCGGGCTTGGACGGTGCGGCGGTGGAGTTCGACATCCCCACATGGTGGCACCGCCGCAACCCCTGCGCTACTTGTGACGCCGGTGTTACCGGGCTTAACGGCGACGGGGGGCCCCCCCCCCCCCCGGCGCGGCGCCCGCGGCCGGTTGGGGGGGGGCCGCGGATAACTAAGGGGGGCCCACGGCACCCAGACGGGCCTTGAGGTTCTCGTCCAGTGCGGCGAGGAACTCTTCGGTGGTCAGGTACGGCTGCTCGGGTCCAACCAGCAGTGCAAGGTCCTTGGTCATCTTGCCGGATTCAACCGTCTTGATGACAACGTCCTCAAGGGTTTCGGCGAAATTAATGACCTCGGGGGTGTTGTCCAGCTTGCCGCGGTGCATCAGGCCGCGGGTCCACGCGAAGATCGAAGCGATCGGGTTCGTGGAGGTGGGCTTGCCCTGCTGGTGCTGGCGGTAGTGGCGGGTGACCGTACCGTGCGCTGCTTCGGCCTCAACGGTCTTGCCGTCCGGGGTCATCAGCACGGAAGTCATCAGGCCCAGCGAGCCGAAGCCCTGTGCAACGGTGTCGGACTGGACGTCGCCGTCGTAGTTCTTGCAGGCCCAGACGTAGCCGCCTTCCCACTTCATTGCGGAGGCAACCATGTCATCGATCAGGCGGTGCTCGTAGGTGAGCCCGGCTGCTTCGAACTGGTCCTTGAACTCGGCGTCGAAGACTTCCTGGAACAGGTCCTTGAACTGGCCGTCATAGGCCTTCAGGATGGTGTTCTTGGTGGAGAGGTATACCGGGTAGTTGCGCTGCAGGCCGTAGGCGAAGGAAGCGCGCGCGAAGTCCTTGATGGAATCGTTGAAGTTGTACATACCCATGGCGACGCCGCCATCTTCGTTGTACGTGACAACCTGCTGCTTGATTTCTTCGCTGCCGTCGGCCGGGGTGTAGGTCAGGGTCAGCGTGCCGGCACCGGGAACCTTGAAGTTCGTGGCCTTGTACTGGTCGCCGTGGGCGTGGCGGCCGATGATGATCGGCTTGTTCCAGCCCGGGACCAGGCGCGGGATGTTGGAGATGATGATCGGCTCGCGGAAGACCACGCCGCCCAGGATGTTGCGGATGGTCCCGTTCGGGGAGACCCACATCTTCTTCAGGCCGAATTCCTCGACGCGTGCTTCGTCCGGGGTGATGGTGGCGCACTTGACGCCCACGCCGTGTTCCTTGATGGCGTTGGCGGCATCAATGGTGACCTGGTCATCGGTTGCGTCGCGGTTCTGGATCGAGAGGTCGTAGTACTTCAGGTCTACGTCCAGGTACGGGTTGATCAGGCGGTCCTTGATGAACTGCCAGATGATACGGGTCATTTCATCGCCGTCGAGCTCTACAACAGAGCCCACAACCTTGATTTTCTCAGCCACACGTACTCCTAGTGTGTTGGTGGGCACCGGAGCATGTCTTGTGGCATGACGGGACCCGTCTTTTTAGCTTGTATTTGAGTCCAACTATGCCACAGCCCACTATCCCGGCCCTAAACCGCGGGACGGTGCATTACCTGCACGGTCCCGCGGTTCCAGGCGCGGCGGAGCGGGTTTTTCCTAGTGGAAGAAGTGTCGTGCCCCGGTGAAGTACATGGTGACCCCCGCCGCAGCAGCTGCTTCAACCACTTCGCTGTCCCGGATGGAGCCGCCCGGCTGCACCACGGCGCGGACGCCGGCGTCGATCAGGATCTGCAGGCCGTCCGCGAACGGGAAGAACGCGTCCGACGCCGCCACGGAACCGCGGGCGCGGTCCTCGCCGGCTGCACCCAGGCTGTTGGCGCGTTCGACGGCGAGCCGGCAGGAGTCCACCCGGTTCACCTGGCCCATTCCCACGCCTACGGAGGCGCCGTCCTTGGCGAGCAGGATGGCGTTGGACTTCGCCGCGCGGACCGCTGCCCAGGCGAAGGCCAGGTCGGCCATGGTGGCCTCGTCTGCCGGCTCCCCCGCGGCCAGGGTCCAGTTCGCCGGGTCATCGCCCTCGGCCTGCAGCCGGTCCGATTTCTGGACCAGCACGCCGCCGGAAACCTGCCGGAATTCAGCGGCACTGCGACCGTAGCCGTCCGGCAGGGCAAGCAGCCGGATGTTCTTTTTGGCGCTGAGGATGTCCACGGCCTCCGGCTCGAAGTCGGGGGCGATCACCACCTCGGTGAAGATGTCCTTCACGGTCTCGGCCATGCCTGCCGTGACGGTCCGGTTGGCGGCGATGACTCCGCCGAACGCCGAGACCGGATCGCAGGCATGCGCCTTGGCGTGCGCATCCGCAATGGGATCGGCTGCACCGGGCGAGGCCACGGCGATGCCGCACGGGTTGGCGTGCTTGACGACGGCGACGGCGGGTCCATCGAAATCGAAGGCGGCGCGCAGGGCGGCGTCGGCGTCGACGTAGTTGTTGTAGGACATGGCCTTGCCGTGCAGCTGGTCGGCCTGGGCGACGCCGGGCTGTCCGTCCTGCTCTACGTACAGGGCTGCGTCCTGGTGCGGGTTTTCGCCGTAGCGGAGCACTTCGGCGCGTTCCAGGGCCAGGCCGGTGAAGGCCGGCCACTTGGAGCCGTCTTCGGTCCCGTCGCCGAACTGCTCTGCGGTCCAGGTCGCAACTGCGTTGTCATAGGCGGCGGTGTGGGCAAAGGCTTCGGCGGCGAGCCGGCGCCGCTGGGCCAGGTCGAAGCCGCCCTCGGCTGCTGCGGTGACGACGTCGGAGTATTTGTTCGGGTCCACCACCACTGCAACGGACGGGTGGTTCTTTGCGGCGGCGCGGACCATGGAGGGACCGCCGATGTCGATCTGCTCCACCACGTCATCCTGCGCTGCGCCGGAGCGGACGGTTTCCACGAAGGGGTAGAGGTTCACCACCACGAGGTCGAAGGGTTCAATCTCCATCTCCTCCAACTGGGCCACGTGGTCCTCGCGGCGGCGGTCTGCCAGGATCCCGGCGTGGACGCGCGGATGCAGGGTCTTGACCCGCCCGTCGAGGCATTCGGCGAAGCCGGTGACCTCGGAGACCTCGGTGACCTCGATGCCGGCGGCGGCAATCTGCTTGGCCGTGGATCCGGTGGACACAATCCGGACACCGGCTGCCGAAAGGCCCTGCGCCAGCTCCGTCAGCCCCGTCTTGTTGTAAACCGAGATCAGGGCCCGGCGGATAGGAACACGGTCAAGGACAGGGTTGCTCACAGCTGACACTCCAAAGGGGTTGATGAAGGGCGTGCAAAAGGCCGTACGGCCATGCGGAAAGTTTATGCCTATGTGCTCCGGACCACGCCTGCGGGGCTGTAACAACGTGTCTTGGCCGCGCTGGGGCCGGGCAAAGACCGGTCCCTGCACGCGATCGAAAAGGCAAAAATTACCGTCAAAGGGAACGAAAAGGCACAATTTACCGATTTTCGGCACAATATCGGTAAATTTTGCCTTCTCGTGGGGCACGCTGCGTCAGGCCGGCCGCGTCAGGCGGGCTGTCCGGGTCGCCAGCCGCGCGTCAGGAGGGCAGCGCGAACCTTCTCCGCTGCTGCGGCTTGGTTGCCGGGCCGCAGGTGCTTCTTGCTGAAGCGCAGCACCACCCATCCCAGCCGTCGAAGGCGGTCGTCGCGCTCAATGTCCCGGTGCCACTGGTCCGGATTCAGCAGGTGATGCTCGCCTTCATATTCAAGCGCAATCCGCAGCCGCACATATTGCAGGTCCGGCCGGGACACGCGCTGCGCCGCCGGACCGATAATCCATTGGTTTACTGCCGGCTCCGGCAGCCCGGAACGCCGAATGAGCAACCGCAACCTGGTTTCCTGGGCCGAGTCCGCGCCTGGGCGCATCAGCTCGAGAGCGGTGCGCGCGGTGGATGCACCGCGGTTTCCCGCTCTGCGCAGCAGAACCTCCTGCAACTCCTGCATACCGCACAGCGGATCCGGTTGGGACAGGTAGCCACCGCGGTCCGGCGCATCCCTCCGCCGCAGCAGGGAGTCCCCCGCAGCCACCAACTCATCGGGAGACAAGAGAGCGGCCAGGTCGCGCCAAGTCCAAGCCGGTGATGTCACCAGCAGCCCTCCGGCCCGGACCACGTCCAGTTGCAGAAGGGGTGCATGGTGCCCGACGACGCCCTTCCTCCGCGGCTGGCTGAACCGCAGCGGCCGGGTGAGGTGCAGCGGTTCGGGCCCGAAGCGGTACGGCAACCAGATGCCCCACAGGGCGGCGGCGGTGGTGTGGCTGGCCACCGTAGTGCCGGACGCCGGGGCAAGCGGCCGCACCGCATCCGGCAGGGCGGATGCTGCCCCGCGGACCGTACGCAAACCGTGCCCGGCGCCGTCGTACGCCCTGCGCCGCAACTCCGACGCCGGCACGCCGCGTGCCCGCGCCTCTGCCACGGAGAACACCGGTCCGGGCAGCCCGATCCCTCCCGCCCGCTCCGGTTTGCCCATCACCACATGGTGCCCGGTCCCGCGAGTCTTCGGCGCCTTATCCACAGGTGGGGGCCCCGCACGGTATTGTTTCCCCGACGCCATTGACCCCCGGCACGCAGCCACCCCTCCTGCACCCCGCATCCCCGGAAGGCCCCGAACCAACATGTCCATCACCAATATGCTGCCCACCGGTGACCAGGTGGTCCAGAACCTGCCGTGGCGGTGGAAGGTCCAAGGCCGGATCTTCCTCATCGGCGGACTCGGGTTTATGTTCGATGCCTGGGACGTAACGCTGAACGGCGTGCTGATTCCGCTGCTGTCCAAGGAATGGGGGCTGACGGCGCCGCAGGCCGCCTGGATCGGCACCGCGAATCTGCTGGGCATGGCCATTGGTGCCTTCGTATGGGGTTCCATTGCCGATGCGATCGGCCGCAAGCGAGCGTTTTCCGCTACCTTGCTGGTGTTTTCCCTCTTTACCGTGCTGGGTGCGTTCTCCCCGGACATTGTGTGGTTCTGCATTTTCCGCTTTATGGCCGGGTTCGGACTGGGCGGCTGCGTGCCGGTGGACTACGCGCTCGTTGGCGAGTTCACCCCCAAGAAACAGCGCGGCCGGGTGCTGACCGGGATGGACGGCTGGTGGCCGGTGGGTGCCGCCCTGTGCGGGCTCACTTCCGCTGCGATCATGGCCACCTTCGCGGATTGGCGGTACACCATGCTGGTGATGGTGGTCCCCGCCCTGCTGGTGTTCTGGGTGCGCCGTTCGGTCCCCGAGTCCCCCCTCTATCTGGTCCGCAAGGGCCGCACCGATGAGGCGGCCGCCGTCATCAACAGCCTGATCCGGCGCACCGGGGGAACCCAAACCCAGTGGCGGCTGCCCGAACCGGAGGAACCGGAAAAGCTGTCCCTGCGCACTATGGGCGCCCAACTGGGCGACCTATGGAGGTTCAGCAGCAAAACCACCATCACCGCATGGTCCCTGTTCCTGACCATCCTGCTGGTCTACTACCTGGCGCTGCAGTGGATGCCCAAGATCCTCGTTGACGCCGGGTTTGCCGAGTATCGGGCGTTCCTGACCACCTCGGGCATGGCAGCCGTTGGCCTGCTCGGAGTTATCGCGGCGGCCCTGCTGGTGGAGAAGGTTGGCCGGAAGTGGATCCTGGCGGTCACCGGTCCGCTGTCCGCCGCCATCCTGGTGGTGGTGGCGCTGGTGGTGGACCTGCCCACTGCGGCAACGGTGTGGCTGCTGGCCTACGGATTCGTGGTGCAGGTGGCCATCCCCGTGCTGTATGCCTACGTCTCGGAGCTCTACCCCACCGAGCTGCGCGGCAGCGGTTTCGGCTGGGCTTCCACCGTCTCCCGGGTGGGGGCAGGCTTGGGTCCGCTGCTGTTCGTCTCGGTGCTGTGGCCCCATCTCGGGCTGGCGCTGTCGTTCGCCCTGGCAGGAGTGCTGGTGCTAATGGCGGTGCTGTGGATGGCCCGGTTCGCACCCGAGACCAAGGGTGCGGCGCTGGACTAAGCCGGCGCCGGCAACCCTTCCCGGCTCAACCGGTCCAGGGTGTCGATCAGCAGCCGCCGCTCCTGGACCTTGATGCGCTCGTGCAGGGACTCCTCGGTATCGCCGTCGAGCACCTCCACCGCGGCCTGGGCCAGGATCGGGCCGGTGTCCACGCCGGCGTCGGCCCAGTGCACCGTGCAGCCGGTGATCTTCACGCCGTAGGCCAGGGCATCCCGGACGCCGTGTGCCCCAGGGAAGGAAGGCAGCAGCGCGGGATGCGTGTTCAGGTACCGGCCGTTGAACGCGTTGATGAACTCCTCATCCACAATGCGCATGAATCCCGAGGAGAGCACCAGGTCCGGCGCGTAGGAAGCCACCGTTTTGGTGAGCGCCCGGTTCCAGTCCGGCCGGGCCGGGAAATCGCGGAAGGGCACCACGAAGGTGGGGACGCCGGCGTCGGCCGCCCGCTGCACCCCGTAGGTGCCGGGCCGGTCCGCGCCCACTGCCGCGATGTCTATATCCAGCCGGCCGTCGCTGACGGCGTCGAGCACGGCCTGAAGGTTGGAGCCGGTACCGGACACGAGGACTACGATGCGCATGCGTCAACCATAGGGTGCGGCGTCCCCTAGGCTTAAACCCATGAATGACGACGGCGCGCAGTACAAGACCCAAACCCTCGCGGAGCAGAGCCGCCGCCCCGGGGCGACCGACGAGCAGAAGAAGAACGCGGTCCGCTATGTCCGCGTGTTCTGGCTGCTGGTGCTGGTCATGCTGCTGAGCAGCGGCCTGGTCCTGCCGTGGAAGCTGGTGCCGCTGGCAATCGGGCTTGTCGCCTTCGTGGTGGGAATCATCGCCCTGGTCAAGCTGGCCCGCCGGCGGATGGGTGCCCTGCTGCCCGTCCTGGTGTCGCTGGGCCTGGTCATCACCTTCCTGACCACCCTGGGGCTGGGCTTCATGGTGGCCATCTGGGACCAGACCGTAACCTATGAAACATGCATGCGTTCGGCGCTGACCTTGGACGGCGCGGAGGCCTGCCAGGCCGAGTACCTGCCCTTCCAGCAGATGCGCTAGACCGCGGCCCGCTGTTTCTCGGGTTTGGGCTCACGTTCCAGCCAGGGACCCATGGCGTAACCGATGACGACGCCGGCCCCCACTTCGGCAGCTACCCACAGTCCCAGCCACAGCGGATCCGGGCCGAGCTGCACAAAGCGCCCGATCCCCAGCGACCCGACGGACAGCCAGGCGGCCCCGGCCGCCAGCAGTCCCGAGACCAGTCCGACGATCGCGCCGAGGACCAGCGTGGACACTGGTGCCGTGAACCAGCGGGCGCGGATCTTGATGGAAAGCCACTCGTCGAAGTGGTTTTCGCCCTCGCGCAGGAACCACCAGCCGGCCAGGATCCCGGCCACCACCGGTATCAGCAGCGCCGCGTATCCGTATTCCATGCTCCCCGTAGGCAGGGCGGCGAGGATGGGCAGCGCGGGCAGCGGACCCACCGTGGTTTCCAGCGGACTGATGATGCTTCCGGTGCCCAGGGAGAATCCGGCGCCCGAGGCCCAGCCCAGGGTCCACACCACAAAGTTGGGCATCAGGCCCAGCTCGACGACGGTCAGCACCGTTCCGCCCAGCACACCGGCGCCGAGCCGTTCATACACGGAGACCATTTCGGCCCAACTCATCACCAGCGTCACCACGAGCAGCAATGAGGACAGGCCCAGTGCGGCCACGATCCCCACCACCGCGGCACGCAGGGCGGCCCACATGTAGGAGCCGGCCCAGCGGGAATGCTGGCTGGTCCGGGCAATCCAGGCGGTCAGGTCCATGCCGATCAGCCGCACCCAGGATCCGGCTTCGATCCGGGCCCCCACAATCAGGCCGGCGCCTGCCGCGATGAGGGGCAGCAGCGCACCGGCGGCCACCGAAATCCGCACCCCGTCGGTGCTGCTGAAGTAGGCGGCTGCCGCGCCCAGCAGCGCATAGGCGCCCAGGGCGCCAAGCAGTGCCTGCCAGAGCTGGTCCGTGTAGGAGGCCCGGGCCAGACGGCGGCCGGCACGCCAGGACAGGAAGAACGGGATCAGCGTCAGCCCGAGCGGGAAGAAGGAGAGCAAACCGGAGGCCGGACCCGTTCCGAGTTCTCCGGCGGCGAAGCTCAGCTGCAGCGGCACGCCGTGGATGAGCAGCCAGGCCTGGCCGCCGAGGCGCGCCAGGGATGTGAAGTCGATATCGGTGAAGCCGTTGGCCAGCCACACGCCCACCAGCGGCAGCAGCACCAGCAGCGCGGAAAGCACGGCAGCCTGGCCCAGTTCAAACGTTCCCTGCAGCCAGAGTGGCATGGGCGGCACACCCGGCTTCTTCGGCCGCAATAAAATCTTCATCGCTTCTATCGTGCCATCCGGTCCGGTGCAGCCCGATGAGGTGCCTGCGTGAGTCGGGTAACTGCGGCGGGCACGGCCGTGGTGTCAGCGGTGCCGATGCCGGTCAGAGGTCGTACAGGCCCTTCACCAGTGCCGTGGCTGCACCAATGAACGCGATGACTACTACTGCCAGCCGGGCCTGGTCGTCGCGGATGAACCGCTGCAGCTTCTCCCCCGCGTAGATGCCGCCCACAATCATGACCCCCACCAGCACCCAGGCCCAGGGCTGGAACGGAGGCATCTGGCCGGGGTCCAGGATCAGCTTGGAGGTCAGGGTGACGGCGGCGGTGGTCACGAAGAACGGCTGCAGGGTAGCGGCGAACGGGCGCTGCGGCCAGCGGGCCAGCAAGGCGTACACACTGACGGCGGGGCCGCCGACGCCGGCCATGGCATTGGTGATGCCCGAGGTGAAACCGGCCACGGCCTTGGGGGTATTGCCGGTCAGCTGGATAGAGGTGCGCTGCAGGAACAGGGAGATACTCAGGGCCACCAGTACGACGGCGCCCACGGTGACTGCCAGTGGGGCCGCGGGCAGGTACACGGCGGCCGCCGAGGCCGGTACGCTGGCGCAGACCGCCGGGATGGCCAGCCACCGGTACATGGACCAGTCGATGTCCCGCCAAACCCGGCTCATGATCAGCAGCGAGGACACGAGGCCGCAGATGTTCACCATCAGCACGCCGCCGTGGGAACCGAGGATGATCACGAGGAACGGAGAAATGAGCAGCGCAAAGCCTAGACCGGCGATCCGCTGGGCTATCGCGCCGATAAAGATGGCGACGAGCACCACAATAAGAAGTCCGGTAGTCACCCGAACACACTACGCTGGACAAATGCTCTCTCCCGTCACAGCCCTTGCCACCGCCGATTGGCGCCGTAACACTTTCGCCCTTTATGAGCAGGCGCGTCGCGCTGCCGAGGGGATCTCGGCGTCGCACGCCCATGCCCTCTGGGCCACCGGCCGGGATCGGCTCTTCGGCACGCACCCGGCCTCGCCCCTCCCGGAAGATGTCCGCCGCCGGTTCCGCGGTTTGCGCACCGCCCGCTACGATCCGGCGTTCCGGTTCGAGGCCGTTATTGACGGCGCCGGTGCCGGCGAGTCGATGGAGGTGGCCACCGGAACGGACGGGACGGTGCCGTTCACCCGGCTCGGGACGGTGAACGTGGACGGGGTCGGCAGCCTGGCGGTATGGAACCTGGACACGTACGGCGGCGGAATTTTTGTGCCGGTCCGCGATGCCAGTTCCGGCGCCGACGGCGGCAGCTACGGCGGCGGGCGCTACCTGCTGGACACGATCAAGGGCGCCAGCCTGGGACCGGGCAGTGAACCCGGCAGCTTGGTGCTGGATTTCAATTACCTCTACAACCCCTCCTGCGCCTATGACGAGGCGTGGGCCTGCCCGCTGCCCGGCCCGGCGAACACCGTGGACACCGCGCTGCCGGTGGGCGAACTGTACGTGAAGTACTAAGACGGCCGATGCCCGTCCGGCCGCGGCGCCGGGCGGGCAACACGGAGTCAGTGCCTATGCTGGAAGGGTGCAAGCTTCCATTTCACATGCAACGGCTGAAGACATTCCCGGGCTCGTCGAATTAGCTTCCCTCACTTTTCCTTTGGCCTGCCCGCCCGAAGTCACACCGGAAGACAGCGCGGCCTTCGTTGCCGCGAATCTCTCCGCCGGGAATTTCACGCAGTTCCTCGCGGATGAGAAGCGTTTGGTGCTCGCGGCCCGCCAGGACGGCCGGCTGGTGGGGTACTGCCTGCTGGTCCTCGAAGCGCCAACCGATCCCGAAGTGCTCGATGCCCTGGACCAGGGCCGGGCGCTGCGGCCCTCGGCGGAGCTGAGCAAGTTCTACGTCCACCCGGATGCCCACGGCAGGGGCATTGCCGGGCAGCTCATTGATGCTGCCGCCGGAGCGGCGGCGTCCGTAGGTGCACGGTCCATGTGGCTGGGTGTGAACAACGGCAACGTCCGCGCGCAGTCCTTTTACCGCAAGTCCGGGTTCCAGACGTCCGGCCGCCGGTCCTTCCAAGTTGGTGCGCATACTTTCCGGGACCTGATCATGGTCCGGCTGCTCACCGGCACCGGGGCGGAGGCCGGTGACGGGGCCGGTGACGGGGCCGGCCGCGGGGAACAGTGACAGACTGGGCCCGTGCAGACCTTCCTCCCGTATGAGAGCTTTGCCCGCAGTGCCCGGGTCCTGGATCAGGCGCGGCTGGGCAAGCAGCGGGTGGAGACCCTGCAGCTGCTGCGCGGTCTGGTGGTGCCGGATTACGGCTGGCAGCGCCATCCTGCCCTGCTGATGTGGAAGGGCTTCGTGCCGGCGCTAACGGCGTACGGGCTGGCAATGACGGACGAGTGGATCGCCCGCGGGCACGCCGACACCGTGCGCGAGCAGATCCTGGAGTTCGCTCCGGAAGCGGCGAGCTCCGACGTCGAGCTTCCGCCGTGGCTGGGCGACGAGCAGCTGCACCGCAGCCACCGCTCGAACCTGATTGAGAAGTCCCCCGAGGTGTACGGGCCGTTGTTTCCGGACACCGACGCGGGCCTGCCCTATGTGTGGCCCTCCCCCGCAGACGTTTCGGACCCTGCGGATCCGCCGCCGGGCGAGGCGCTGTGGGTTGCCCGGGCGGTGCCCGACGGCGATGCTGCCGCCATTGTCCTGCCCATGCTTTCGGTGAAGGGGACGCCGATTACCGGCAAGCGCGGCCGGCAGCTGGTGCGGTTGCTGGAGGACATGGACGACGGCGATCCGGTGGCGGTGATCTCGCCGGCGGACCGCTCGCAACTGCTGTTGGGTCATGCCGGTCCGGTGGAACTGACCAATGACACCGCTGTGCGGCCGGTGTCGCTGTCCGGCAGCATTCCGCGTTCAGCGTTCGCGTATCCGGCGGTGCTGCAGGATCCCCGGACACTGTTTGCGGTGCCGAAGCCGAAAGGGCTTTAGCAGCCGATGCCGTTCGGGTTGATGAGGCAGTTGTCCGCGACGCTGCGGGTTTCGGCCCGCCACACCCGGATTGTTTGCGCCTGCGAAGCGACGGCGGCCCTCCCGTCAATGGGAATCATGGGCCCGCCGTTCACCGAATAGGTTCCGGAGAAATGCACGGTTGCACCCATTTGGTAGTCCCCTGCGGCGGCGTACCTGTGGCTCGTGCGGGTCTGCTCTCCCCACCGACCCTGCGGCAGCGGTGCACCGGCGGCGGACGTGGGACCGTAGACCGTTCCGTCGCCGTAGTTGATTTCGTATTCGGTGGGCGTCGCAACTATGCGGACCGTCTGGTCCAGCAGGACCATCTCGAAGACCTGCTCGGCGGCTTCAACGTAAACATTGGTCTCCATCCCGATCAGCGTGTGCGGACTGGGTTGCACCACCAGCCTCCCGGCTGCGATCGGCCGCTCCTGGAACGCAGTGAGGATCTGCGCCTGGATCTGCTGGCCGATGTCCACCGGCTCCTCGGAGTAGATGCACGACGGGGTGTCGCTGACCTTTTCCCATCCACTCGGATCACTGATCTTCAACCCGCGGAACCAATAAACTAGCCGACCGTTTTCGCCCGCCGTACACGCGGCCTGGTTCGCTGCGAGGCAGTCAACGTCACCAGAGAGGTTATCGAAGCAAACAAGCTCAAACCGGAATCCGAAAGGATCATCAGGAAGCCCTACCGGCATAGTCGTCCACGCGCCAGTCGCGGGATCTTGGGCGTAAACTGCAGAACCGCTTACGTTGCTCCCCCCGCTGAAGGAGCCTTCACCACGAGAATCTAAGGGAGCATGCGACGCGAGAGCGAGGACCAGAGCGGTCGCAAGCATGTTCTTTACGGCACCAGGTTCCAAAGATTTCACGGCGATTGCGTCTTCATTGTGTCGAGAAAAACCAGGTTCCACTGCCCGTCAGCGTAGACAGCTTCGAATAATTGCACGGCCGGCCCGTCATCGCCGTCGTCCGTGCCCTGGAGACCCTCTGGACCATAAAAAGCCATACCCGCCTGCTGGATAACGGCTAGTGCCTGATAACGCCCTTCTCGAGTCAGGATGTATTCGGATGCCGCGTCTTTGACTTCAATTTCACCCGCGGCTATCCAGTCATTATTCGCATACCCGTCATCTACAACCTTGTAATAGTTCTGGCAAGCGAGGCAATCAGTGCTGCTAACCGATTTCACCGGTCCTGTATCGCCGGTCTCGTAGCCGTAGTTCACCAGTTCGTACCAATACCGAGCAAACGCCTCCAGCCCTTCCTTGGACTCGACCTTCGCCTCCTCCGGCATCACCGGCAACGGAACATTTTCCGCCGGCCCCTCGGCAGAGGCCGGCTTGTAAACAGCTGACAGTGTGGGCGTGGGAGTTGGCGTCGCTGAGGCGGACGACTGTGACGGAGACGGGGAGGCAGCACCGGTCCCTGAATCCCCGGAAGCGCCCGTGCACCCGGCCAGGACAACCGCGGCGAAAACCGCTGGGAAGCTCCAAACACGAGAACGGCGCAGAATGGTTCTGGTCATCCGAAACCCCCAAGTTGGGCAAGCCGCGACACTGTCAGTCCGGCCATAATAGCCACCGCCCCCACACCACAACCGGTTATCCACAAGTCACGGGCACCACAAACCCGGCGAAGCTCGCGGCCCCCGTGAAGCCGGCAGCCTATGCCGTCGCCTCGCAGCAGCGCGGCGCAGGATGAGATACTGGCCAAGAGAACTACGGCCCCGGCCGGAAAACGGACAGGGCTCGGAAGAAGGATGTTCCAGCGCGGTGTTACGGTTTCCTCAGTGGCTCCCGGCCGACCCGTGCTCCGTCCCCGCGCCCACCCCGTCCGCGGGCGGCCCGCGGTTCGGCCCAATACGCACCGGCCAAGACCGGCACCGCGCAACAAGTGCAACACCCGGGTATCCCGGCAGCAGTTCCCCGTGCAGCGCTGCACCCAACCAGCGCCTGCATGTGCGGGCGCCGACCATCCCTAGGAGGTTCCCATTACCGATACAGCCGCCGAACACGATGTCTACTTCGGAGCCCCGGAGCCGGACTTCGAACCCGAAAACCTCCAGACAGCTGCCCCCGCCGTACTCCGCCGCGTGGAGGAACGCCCCGAGGTGGCCATGTTCAAGGGCCGCCTGGCTCTGATGGACACCGGCCTCACCCCGCACGAGGCCATGGTGGAAGACCTGCTGTTTGTCCGCAGGGTGCTCGACGACGCCGGCATCACCTACCTGCTGGTGCGCGGCAATGACCAGCGGCCGGTGATCGCCGTCAACCTGCGCGAACGTGACCTGCTGCGCAAGGCAATGGTGGAAGCCTGCCGCGAGGAGCCGTTCTACGCGCGCAGCGTGGACACCAAAAAGAGCCGCACCCTGCTCATTGCCGACGGCAGCCTGGCCCCCGGCGACAAGACCCGGATCATCCGGGTCTACCGGCCGCGCGCCTTCACCGGCACCAACCTGGTGTTCTCCGCTGCGGCCGGGGTGCAGATTGAACTGTGGGACCTGGACGGGGAAAACATCACCCTGCCGGTGGAGAACTCCCTGACCCGCCGCACCCTGCCGGCCTCGGAGGCAGTCCGCGGCACCGTGGACAAGCACGGCCTGACCTGGCCGACCATCGAGAACATGTTCGCTGACCACGCCACGGACATCCGCTTCGACATCGATCTGGTGTTCTCCTGGGTGGACGGCAGCTCCCCGGAATTCCAGGCCGCCCGCGCGGCCCGGATGCAGGGTGCCGTGGTGGGCGAGGGCGATGACCACGAGGCCCGCTTCCGGCAGATCAACGAACTGAAGTACGCCCTGCGCTCGGTGCACATGTTCGCACCCTGGATCCGGCGGATTTTCATCGCCTCGGACTCCCCGCGGCCCCACTGGCTGGCGGAGCACCCCTCGGTCACCTTTGTGCCCGCGGCGGAGCACTTCAAGGACCCGTCAGTGCTGCCCACGCACAACTCGCAGGCGGTGGAAGCGCAGCTGCAGCACATCCCCGGGCTGGCGGAACACTTCCTCTACTCCAACGACGACATGTTCTTCGGCCGCCCGGTGGCCCCCGATATGTTCTTCTCCCCCGGCGGGATCACCAAGTTCATCGAAGCCAGCACCCGGATAGGACTGGGCTCCAACGACGCCGAGCGCAGCGGCTTCGAGAACGCGGCCCGGGTAAACCGGCGGCTGCTGTGGGAACGCTTCGGCCGGATCACCACCCGCCACTTGGAACACGCGGCCGCTCCGCTGCGCCGCAGCGTGCTGCTGGAAATGGAAGCAGCGTTCCCCGCAGAGTTCGCCGCCACCGCCGCCAGTACCTTCCGCGCCAAGGACAACATCTCCGTCACCAACTCGCTCTACCACTACTACGCCCTGCTCACCGGGCGTGCGGTCACCCAGGAAACCGCCAAGACCAAGTACGTGGACACCACGTCCTACGCGGGCCTGTCAGCCCTGGAGCGCCTGCTCGCCAAACGGAACATGGACATGTTCTGCCTCAATGACGGCAGCTTCCCCGAGGTGCCGGCCGCCGAACGCGCGGAGCGGGTCACGGACTTCCTGGAGAAGTACTTCCCGGTCAAGGCCCCCTGGGAGCACTGACCCCGGGAACCTGGCCCGGGAACCTGGCCCGGGAACAGGCCAGGGACACAGAACGACGGCGGCGGCGCCCCAGGTGCGCCGCCGCCGTCGTTCGCTGCGGTAGTTTTGTGCTGCCCTACCGGGTGACGACCACGTGCTCGTTGGGTACGCAGTGCGTCATGGTGAGGCCTTCAACGTTGCGGGGGCCGTTGTGGCCCAGGTTCTTCATCCGCTCGGTTTCTTCCTCGTTGAGCGTCTGGGTGGCCAGCGGGCCGAGATCCTTGATCTCGTCCAGGCTGATGCCGAGACCCTCGCCCACGCGGGCGCCCAGCTCGTCGTCGGCCATGTAGAAGTGCCAGAGCATCCGCTCCTGAACTTCCCGGACAGCCTGGGAGATGTTGTCGACGAAGTTCTTCACCAGGTCGTCCTTCTCCCACTGCTCCATCAGCTGGTAGCGCTGGCCGGCCTGCATGTAGTCGTTGGTGCGGGGCAGGCGGGCGCGGATGAGGCGGCCTTCCAGCTCCGGACCGAGTTCGGACTGCGCCGGCTTGGGTGCTTCCTGCAGGCCGCCGGTGATGTTCGGCTCGTAGTTCACGTGCGGGTTCTGGCCCGGCGCAAGGTCAGTGCCGAAGGACATCTGCCCGCCGCGCTGGTTGGTGGCCACCCGGGCGTTCTTCGCGGAGTTCACCGGAAGCTGCAGGTAGTTCGGTCCCACGCGGTAGCGCTGGGTATCCGAGTAGCTGAAGGTGCGGCCCACCAGCATCTTGTCATCGGAGAACTCCAGGCCGTCCACCAGCACACCGGTGCCGAAAGCGATCTGCTCGTTTTCGTTGTGGTGGTCCGTGACGTTGCGGTTCAGGGTCATGGTGCCCACGTACTTGGGCTCGAACTCCTGCTCCGGCCAGGTCTTGGTGTCATCCAGCGGGTCGAAGTCCAGTTCCGGATGATCGTTGTCATCCATCAGCTGCACGTACAGGTCCCACTTGGGGTAGTCGCCGCGCTCAATGGCCTCGTAGAGGTCCTTGGACGCGTGGCCGAGGTCGTTGGCCTGGATGTTCGCGGCGTCTTCCTCGGTCAGGGACTTCACGCCCTGCTGCGGCAGCCAGTGGTACTTGACCAGCTTGGACTCGCCCTGTGCGTTGACCCAGCGGTAGGTGTTCACGCCAAAGCCCTGCATATGGCGGTAATCTGCGGGGATGCCGCGCGGGCTGAAGAGGTTCACCAGCATGTGCATGGCCTCGGGGGTCTGCGACATGAAGTCGAAGATGCGGGCGGATTCCTGGCGGAAGGTGATGGGGTCCGGCTTCAGGGAGTGGATCACGTCCGGGAACTTGATGGCGTCGCGGATGAAGAAGACGCCCAGGTTGTTGCCCACCAGGTCCCAGTTGCCGTCTTCGGTGTAGAACTTGATCGCGAAGCCGCGCGGGTCACGGGCGGCCTCGGAGGAGTCACGGCCGCCGATCACCGAGGAGAACCGGATGGCGACGTCGGTCTTCTTGCCCGGCTCGGAGAAAAGCTTGGCGCGGGTGTACTTGGCAATGGGCTCGTCGCCCCACTTGCCGGAAGCCTCGAATTCGCCGTAGGCCACGAAGCCGCGGGCGTGTACAACACGCTCCGGGATGCGTTCCCGGTCGAAGTGGCTGATCTTCTCCAGAAGCTGGTAATTTTCCAGCGTGGCCGGGCCGCGGGCACCCACGGTGCGGGTGTTCTGGTTGTCGTAGACCGGGTGTCCCTGCCGGGTGGTCAGCGTCTTGGGGGCTTCGGCGTTGTTCTGGCCGTTGCCGGAATTCTGCGTTTCTGCGTCTGTCATCACGTGCTCTCTGAGTGTGAGGTCCATAGCTGGCTGACAATATCTACCCTTTCAACTCTCATGAAAACCGGAGCCTGAGTCAAGTTGATAAGCAGCCTGATAGTAGCGGCGGGAGGGCCGGGATTGGCACACTGTGCTCATGACTAGTGAAGAGCGGCCCCCGGTTGTTGAACTCAGTCCCGAGCAGAGTTGGAAGTACCTTGAGCACACGCAGCACGGCCGGTTGGCCCTGAGCGTGCTCAACGAGCCCGACATTTTCCCGATCAACTACTTCGCGCACGACGGCGTGATCACCATCCGCACGGCTCCGGGCACCAAGCTCGCCGAACTTACGGTGAATTCCCGTGTGGCGCTGGAAGCGGACGGCATCACCAGCGACCAGGCCTGGTCCGTCGTCGTCAGGGGAACCATCCGGGAACTGGAAACTTCCGAAGAGATCACTGCCGCGGATCAGCTGCCGCTGCAGCCCTGGGTGCGCACGGAGAAATACCGTTATGTGGAAATCACTCCGGTCTCCGTGACCGGCCGGTTCTTCAACCTGGGCCCGGAGCCGGACCGGGGCTGATCCCCTACGCCGAAGCCAGCGTGCGGGCGTCCGGGATCCGTACGCCGGCGGCCGCCAGCCGGTCCGCCGTCTCCTGCGGGCCCACCTGCTCCCCCACCGTGCCGGCCTGCTCCAGCGGCACCACGGAATGGACCACCGAGTCCTCGTACAGGTGCACCATGTTGAAGGACTGCCCGGCATCCTGGCCGCGCGTTCCCGGCGTCACCAGGTCCTGCGCGTAACAGGTGGCCGAAGCCACGGACACCGGGATCCCGGCGAACGTGCTGAAGGTCGAGTAGTGCAGGTGTCCTGCGATCACCGCGCGTACGTCACTGCCGGCGATTACCGCGGCCAGCTCCTGCTGGTTGCGCAGCTCCACCAGCACGGACAGGTCCTGCACGCTGGGCACCGGCGGGTGGTGCATGGCCAAAATGGTGCCGTCCGGCGCGGGGGTATGCAGTTCCCGGCGCAGCCAGGCCAGCTGCTCCGCTGCCAGCTCCCCGTGGTGGTAGCCGGGCACGGAAGTGTCCAGGGTGATGACCCGCAGTCCGTCCAGGTGGTGTACCTGATCCACCGGGGTCATCTCCGGGGCTCCGTTCAACAGAACCTGCCGGAAGGCCGCCCGGTCATCGTGGTTGCCCATGGCCCAAATGACCCGGGCACCCATGCGTTCGGCAGCCGGGACGACGACGTCGCGCAGCCGGGCATAGGCTCCCGCCTCGCCTCGGTCGGCCAGGTCTCCGGTGAAAACGATTGCTTCAGGCTGCTGGCCGCTTTCCTCAAGCCGTGCAAAGAGCCTTTTCAGATTGGTGAGGCTGTCCACGGCTCCGTAGAGCCGGCGCTCCCCGGCCAGCAGATGCGTGTCACTGAGATGGAGGATGAAATGGCGGGGGCGGGGATGCTCAGCCCGGAGGAAATCCATCAGAACCTTCTGTGTCGGCAGCTTGCTGCGGCGTATCTCCTCCATAAAAGCAGACATGGCGACCGGGGGGTAAGCACCTCGGGCGTGTTTCGCGTCCTTTTACTCCGGGCCGAGTTGGTTGTTCTTCGCCCGGCTGCTCTGGCGCCCGGGCGGAGGCGGCCGTAGGCTCGATGCAGGTTTGCACCGTTCTGTGACCGTTCTGTGAAGGGACTCCCATGAAACTCAGCCATATTCCCCTGCGGCTCGTCACCGGCGCGTACATCCTTAATTCCGGCCTGAGCAAACGCGGGCTGGACGCCGAAAGCGCTGCAGGACTGCAGCACATGGCGGCCAACGCCTTTCCGCAAGTGGAGGACATGGAGCCGGTGAAGTTCGGCAAGCTGCTGAGCAACGCCGAGATCTGCGTGGGACTCACCCTCCTCCTCCCGTTTGTCCCCAGCCGACTGGCCGGCTTGGTCCTGGGCGCATTCTCCGGCGGCATGGTCCGGATGTACCTCAAGACCCCCGGAATGACGGGAGAGGACGGCATCCGTCCCACAGCCGACGGAACGGCCTTGGCCAAGGACATCTGGATGGCCGGCATTGCCGCAGCCCTGGTCCTGGACCGCAAGAAGCCCAAGGTCAAGACCGTCAAGGTTCCCACTCCGGTAAAGGGGGCCGCCGTGATTGCCGGAGCTCAGGGCGCCGGCAAGGCCGCGAAGGCTGCGAAAAAGGCTGCCAAGGCGGGCGTGACCGCCAAGGCCGTGGCCAAGGCAGGCAAGGCAGCCAAGGACCGCAAGGCAGGCAAGGCAGCCAAGGATCACGCCGGCAAGAAGTAGCCCGTTTTCGAAGTACTCCGTTTCACGGCACCGGCGTGGCCTCCCTCATGGCCAGGATCACCGCCGGGTTGGCGGTACGTTAGTGTCATCAATCCTGGGGGGAACAGATGACGCAAAAGTATGTCGGCAAACATTCACTGCCAAATACGGCGGACGACCGGCGAAAACGGCAATACAACCCTGCGGGGCTCCTCGTCGCAGGCTTCCTGTTTGTGCTGGTGGGGACGCCCCTGGGTATCAGCAGTCTCGTCGACGGTTATACCGACCAGCACCTGATCGACACCGGTACCAAGGTGCAGGGAACCGTCACCGATATCAGGGAGAGCCGCAGCAAAAACGGTCGGCATGAACACGTGACGGTGACCTATAAATCCGAGGGCGGGGAATGGACCGTGGAAGGTTCCCACCGGATGAAAACAGCCGGCTTCGAACCTACACTCGAGGATTCCAAGCAAACCGTCTATTACGATCCCGAAGACCCTGCGAAGGCAGTGATCCTCGGCTGGGATGCCACAATGCTGGACGGCTCCGCGGTAGCCGGCGGCATCGTGGGGGCAGGCGCCATCATGATGGGCATCAGCCTTTGGCGAATAAAGAAGATGCCTCTTCCCTCTGCCGCGGACCACAACATCGCGCTCACCCGGTAGCCGGCGGCGAATGGCGGACGGGCGGGCCGGGTAACGCCGCTGCGCGGTCCGCCACGGCGTCCAGCAGCACCACCAGCGCATGTCCCCCTCGCCCGGCCGCGTTGTTGGCGAACCGGTCCAGGGGAAAGGACACCGCGTGCAGTTCGGTCCCCTGCCCAGTGGAAACCAGCTCCACCTGCAGGACCAGCGTGATCGTGTTCTTCTGCCCGGTCCCCAACCAAAGGGTCCGGCCGGTTTCGGCCAGCAGCCGGTACACGCGGTGGTCGGCGAGCGCCAGCTCCAGAAGCTGGCGGGCTTCGGAGTACGGCCGGTCCAGCAGCACCCGGCTCCGGGCCACCCGGCCGCGGCCGGCCGCAGTGCTGTGGCGGCCCGTGCTTTCCACCTGCCGCCGTACGGCCAGCCAGCACCAGAGGAGGACACCCCAGAGCACCACTTCGGCCAGCAGTAAAATGCCCTCAAGCGCGTATCCGTCCCCCTGTTTGGGTTTCAGGAGGAGCACAGCTGCAAACATCCCCGCGATCAGGAGGTTGCCGGCCAACAGCCATCCCGGCAGCAACCGGTTGTCCTCCGCAAGCCGGCGGTCCTGCACATACCCCTGCGGATCAGCTTTCAGTAACTGGACCTGGCGGGTGTTTCTCCGGACGGCCGCAATGGCTACCAAGGCTGCGGCAGTCACTTGTCCAGCTACCGTCCACGGACTGCTGTCCGCGTCCCACTGGCGGATGAGCAGGCCCACAAGGTAACCAACCACCGCAGCGGCAACCAGCACCGCGGGCACCAGCCATCCCTGTTTCCATCTCCAAGACATGAGGGGCAAAGTAAGGAACGCAGCGGGAGCGGGCAAGCGTAGTGGCAGAATTTGGATATGCTCAGCGACCGCTATCCCATCCGGCAGGTCCGGGAACATCCGTTGGAGCCACTGGACCGGAAGACCTGGCCGGCCACGCTGCCGCCGGTGGCCCAGTTGCTGCAGTCGGGATTGGACCTGGCCGCGGCCACCGTGCTGGTCGGTGACAACGGCAGCGGGAAATCCACGCTGGTTGAAGCCATTGCCCTGGCCTACGGCCTGTCCCCGGAAGGCGGGTCTACCGGTGCCATGCACACCACCAGGCCCACGGAGTCCGCCCTCAGCGGGCATCTGCAGCTGGTGCGCAACCCCGGCGGCACCAAACGCGGTTATTTCCTGCGGGCCGAAACCATGCACGGCCTTTTCACCTATCTGGAGCAGAATCCCTCCACATCGCAGGCAGACGTTGAGTTCCATTCCCTCTCCCACGGGGAATCATTCCTCTCACTGGCCGTGGACCGGTTCCGGGGTCCCGGCTTGTGGATTCTCGACGAGCCCGAGTCTGCGCTCTCCTTCTCTGGATGCCTGGCCCTGCTGGGCATCCTCAAGGACCTGGTTGCCGATGGACGCTCCCAAGTGCTGCTCTCAACCCACTCGCCTGTGCTCGCGGCACTTCCGGGCGCCCGGATCCTGGAGCTGGGGCCGTGGGGATACCGGGAGAAGGACTGGGAGGACCTGGACCTGGTCAGTGGCTGGAAGAGTTTCCTGGACGCCCCGGAACGGTACCTGCGCCGGCTGTGATCCGGCCCGGGCAGGCCGCCCTCCCCCGCTGCCTTGGAATATTTCGCGGATCCGGCCGTTGAAGTGTTCATGAGCACATTGGAGAGCACCCCTCGGATTCGGACCATCGGCTTCATCGGCAGCGGGAACATCGGTTCGCAGTTGGCGCGCTTGGCGGTCAAGCAGGGTTACGACGTCGTCCTGAGCAACGCGAGCGGCCCCGAAAAGCTGCAACCGCTCCTTATGGAACTGGGTGACCATGCCCGCGCGGCCACGCCGGCCGAAGCCGCTGCCGCGGGCGAACTTGTGGTGGTCACCATCCCGCTGAAGAGCTACCCGGACGTGCCCGTGGAGGAGCTGCGCGGCAAGACGGTTATCGACACCATGAACTACTACCCGCAGCGGGACGGGAACATCGCCGAGCTGGACAACGAGTCCACCACCACCAGTGAGCTGCTGCAGAACCACCTGCCCGATTCACACGTGGTCAAGGCCTTCAACAACATCACTGCGGACCACCTCACCAGCCAGGGGACGTTGCCCGGAACGCCCAACCGCCGCGCGCTGCCCATTGCCGGCAACGACGCCCAGTCCAAGAAGCTGGTCACCTCGCTGATCAACGAGTTCGGTTTCGACGTCGTCAACGCCGGCCCGCTGTCCGAAGGCTGGCGCTGGCAGCGGGACACCCCGGCCTACGTTGCGGCGCTGGACGTCCCGGGCTTGGAAAAGGCGCTGGCCGAGGCCGTCCGCTGCGCGGATATGCCCTAACGCAGACGGACGCGCCCCGGCACCCCCTGCCGGCCCGCTCAGCCCGATAACAAGGAAGCCTCCCGCCGGTACCGGCGGGAGGCTTCCTTCTTTAAAGAACGGCTACGGGATCAGCACCAGGCGGATCGGGTTGCCTTCCTTGGCGTCGAGGGCCTGAACGGCCTTCTCGGCGTCGGCCAGCGGAATGCGGCCGCTGACGGACTTGGCAAAGTCCAGCCGGCCAAGGCGGGCCAGGGACACCAGCTGCGGGACGTGGTGCGCCTCGGAGCCGTAGTGGCCGCGGACCTGCTTGCGGGCATAGGAGAACCCGGTGCTGTCATTGATGGTCATCGGCTTGCCGGACAGGCCCACCAGCACCAGGCGTCCGTCCCGGCCCAGGCAGTTGATGGCCTGGGCGCGCACGGCATCCACGCCGGCGAAGTCCAGGGCTACATCCAGGCCCTTGCCGCCCGTGGCGGCCTTCATGGACTCGGCGAAGTCTTCCGCCATGGGGTCCAGGGCGATGTCCGCACCGAATTCCAGGGCGCGTTCCCGGGCCTCGGGAAGGGGATCAACGGCAATGATGGGCGCCGCGCCAACCAGGCGCAGCAACTGGACGCCGTGGGCGCCGAGCCCGCCGATGCCCCACACACCTACGGCTTCACCGGCGCGGACATCTGCCGTGGAGGCAATGGCGCCCCAGGGAGTGGAGACGGCATCGGGAATGATGGAGGCCTGGTCGAACGGGATGTCATCGCCCAGCGGAACCAGCACACCGGCGGGGACAACCAGGTACTCGGCCCAGCCGCCGTCGTAATCCACGCCCATGGTGAGCGTGACGCCGTTATATTCGTACCCGGCCTGGACCACTACGCGGTCACCAGGCGCCACGGACGTGACGCCCGCACCGGGCAGGTCCACCGTGCCGGCCACCTCATGCCCGAGCGTCACTTCGCTGCCCTTGAGGAACTGCGGACGCAGCAGGCCCTGGATCAGGTGGACGTCGGAGAGGCAGACGCCGGCCGCCCCCACCTTGATGCGGACAAAACCGGGGCCGGGCTCCGGGATCGGAACTTCCTGCATGGCGAAAGTGCCCGTTTCAACATTGAGACGTCCGGCAATCATGGTGCCGGTAGAAGTGCCGTTGGACATGGAAAACCTCTTTTACGCGGAAACTGCGGCGGCAGATGCACGCCGCGGTTCCCATTATCTGCCCGCGTAACAAATGCGCAAAAAGGTGCGGGCGGTAGCCTGTCCGGCCACCGCCCGCCCGTTTTCCGCTGCCTTCCGTGGAAGGCCCGGCTACGCCTGCAGGATCACTTTCAGAGCGCCCGTCTCCGCAGCCCGGGAGAAGGTGTCATACGCCTGCATGATGTCGTGCAGCGGATACCGGTGGCTGATGAATTCCTCAGCCGGCAGTTTCCCCTCGGCCACCAGTTTCAGCAGCATAGGCAAGGTGTTGGTGTTCACCAGGCCCATGCTGATGTCGATGTTCTCGATCCACAGCCGTTCCAGGTCCAGGCTGACCGGTTTCCCGTGCACACCCACGTTGGCCACGTTCCCGCCGGGCCGGACAATGTTGGTGCACATCTCGAACGTGGTGGGGATGCCCACGGCCTCCACGGCAACGTCCACGCCCCATCCGTCCGTTTGGGCCATGACCTGCTCGCGCCAATCCGCGTCCCCCGAGTTGACCCCGTGCGTAGCGCCGAACTTACGGGCCTGCTCCACCCGGTTGGCGTCCAGGTCCACCGCAATGACCTTGGCCGCCCCGTAGAGCCGGGCAGTGGATATGACCGCCAGGCCCACCGGCCCGGCCCCCACCACAGCCACCACATCACCGGGTTTGGTCTGCCCGTATTGCACCCCCATTTCGAAGCCGGTGGGGAAAATGTCGCTGAGCAGCACCCCATGCTCCTGGGAGACATTCTCCGGCAGGTGGTAGAGCGAGGTGTCCGCATACGGGGCCCGCACGTATTCGGCCTGGGTGCCGTCGATCAGGTGACCAAAGATCCAACCGATCCCGACGGAGCCTTCCTCGCCCAGGCAGTGCGAATACAGGCCGTCGCGGCAGAAGGAACAGGAACCGTCAGCGGACACGCAGGAGAGGATGACTTTGTCCCCCACCTTGAAGTTGGTGACGCCGCTGCCAATTTCAGTAACCGTTCCCACCCCTTCATGGCCCAGGATCCGGCCGGGCGTCACGGCCGGTACATCGCCCTTGAGGATGTGCAGGTCGGTGCCGCAGATGGTGGTGGCATCAATCTTGACGATTGCGTCCCGCGTCTCCTGGATCTGCGGATCGGGAACGTCCTTCCAGGACTTCTGTCCGGGGCCTTCGTAAACGAGTGCTTTCATAATGTCCTCGCCTGCCGCTCATCCGACCCTGTGCAGTGCCTGGAATGCGCCTGCACTTCGGGAGCTTCCCGGAGCGTGCCTGCCGTGCGGCAGACCGCCGTCGGATGTCTTCCAGCGTAGGTCCTGCGTGGGCGGGGGTGGAAGAAGCGGGGAGCTATACGCCGTCAACATACAGCCATTGCCCGCCCTCGCGGACAAAGCGGCTGAGCTCCTGCTGCGTGCCGCGTTCTCCGGCCTGCCGGTAGTGCGCCGCAAACTCCACGGTGCCCTCGGAGTCCAGGGGCCCGCCGCCGGAAACCGCAAGGATGTCCAGGCGCCGCCATTCCAGCTCCGGGTCCAGTTCCAGATGGGCCGGACGGTGGTCCGGGTGCCAGGTCGCCAGCAGGTAGGGCACGTTGCCGACGGCGAAGGCACTGTAGCGCGAACGCATCAGGGCTTCGGCGGTGGGGGCGGTTGCGGAGCCGGAGTGGAAGCGGCCGCAGCAGTTTCCATAGGTTTCGCCGCTCAAGCAGGGGCAGCGGGATTCGGCGGTGACGGGTGTATGGATACTCACCCCTCCAGTATCGCGCGGACGGCGGGGATACGACGGCGGGGATACGACGGCGGGGATACGACGGCGGGGGCGCTGCGGGGATACGCCGGCGGGGGGGGCGCGGGCGCCCGGCGACTGCGCCCTAGCGGCCGAAGGCGTCCTGCAGCCGCTGCAGGTTCTGGCCGATCTCACCGGGAATGGTTCCGCCGTCCGGCAGGGCACCCACGCGCCCGAGCATCAGGACCACCGCTGCGGTCAAGACCGCCATCACGACAACGGCAAGCAGTGCCCGGGCTGCGGCTGACGGCCGTTGGTCCGCCATCACCTGTACCTGCGGCATCCGAACCGCGGACACTGCGGGGGCAGCTGGGATACCGACAGTTGGCGGCACGGCGGGCGGAGAGGTCACAGGCAGCGGCGCGGAGGGGTGCTGTTCCCCCGCGGCGGCTGCCGGTACCCGATCGGAGCCCGGAGCCTGGTCCAAGGCCGGTACCGGGTCGGACGATACGGGCTCCGATGCCGGACTCGATCGCTGCCGGGCTGCGGGGGCGGGACCGGGCACGGGCACGGGACCGGGACCGGACACTGGACCGCCGGATGCCGGCAGGGCCTCGGCGCTGCGCCCGGGTGGGAATGTGCGGGCCTCGACGGTAGCGGGACCGTTCCAGAGTTCTTCGGAAATGGGCGACGGGCCGGAGCGCTCGGACTGCGTCCGCGCCGCCCCTTCCGCCCAGCGGTGATCCAGCAGTGCCGCGGAGACTTCCGCCGCCGTTGGCCGCAGGTCCGGGTCCCGGGTGGTCATGGCAGCCAGCAGTCCCCGCCAGTGACTGTCCAGGGACGCGGGAACCTCCGGGTCCCGGCTCAGGCGGGCGACGGCGGATTCAATGGCGCTGCCGCTGAATTCCACCCGGCCGGTGACGCATTCCAGCAGGACCAGGCCCAGCGAGTAAATATCGCTGGGAGCCTCGGCCGCTACGCCGGATGCCTGTTCCGGGCTCAGGTAGTTCGCAGTTCCCAGGGTGGCCCCGGCCGCGGTGATGCGGGCGCCGTCGATAATCCGGGCAATACCGAAATCGGTTAGCTTAGCCCGTAGCGCGGTCCCGGGGATGGCCGGCGGAAGCAGGACGTTAGCCGGTTTGACGTCGCGGTGCACCACGCCCCGGCTGTGGATGTAGGCCAGCGCACCGGCAAGTTCGGCGCCGATGTAGCCGACGTCTTGGTGGCGGATATCGGTTTCCCGCAACCGCTTGCGCAGGTCCGAACCCTCCACCAGTTCCATCACCAGATAAGTGCGCGGCTCGCCGGCTTCACCGTCATCACGCCCGGCGTCGTCCTTACCGGCGTCGAACAGGGTCACAAGCCCCGGGTGGGATAAGGAGGCGAGCAGCCGCATCTCGTTGTCCTGGCGGCCGACGTCATCTGCAGCGACGGCGCTGGCCCGGAAGAGCTTCACCGCAATGTCGCGGCCGAGCGCTTCGTCCAGGCCCCGGTAGACGGTGGCCATGCCGCCGTGGCCGATAGGTTCGATGAGTCGGTATCTGCCTGCAATGAGCCTGCCCAGGCCACCCGTTGCATTGGTTTCCATGCTGCAACCTTCTCTCGCCCTCCATATAGCGTAGCGGAGCAGATTCACGGCGTAGATGGCCCGTAGCGACTTTTTTTCTACTCAGTTTTACCCCTCGTGCAACCCCGGTTGCTGCGCTAAACTGGCCCGCCACCAATGAAGCGGCGGCGGGCCAGCGGAGTCCCGATCAGGTCGTCCCGGCGGCGGGACCGGCCAGGACGGACTTCGGGAGGCGGTGGATGGTGACAGCACCGACCGCGGAGAAGGGGTGCAGCGGATCCGGTTCAGCGGAACCGGTGGGGCCGCCCAGCTGGGAATGGCCCACGGCGCTCATGACGGCATACGCATCGCCGCGGTCCCATCCGTGGTCAGAGACCAGGAAGTGGAACATATCCTCATAGCCGCGCCTAATGCTCTCCTGCACCGGATCGCCGAGTCCCACGAAGATCCATTCATCGGCGGTCTCCACCCGGGGAGCACGCAGGTTCAGGTCCCGGACCACGTCCACACTCACGACGGCGATACCTTCCGCCTCAATCGCCACGAAGGAGGACTCCCCTTCGGCCATGATGGCGTGGATATCACCGATGGACAGGTAGGCACCCTCCACCATCACGGGGAGGTAGACCGTCGACCCCGGCCGGCACTGCACCAAATCCATGTTTCCGCCCTGCGGGGTGGAGGGCATGATGGTGGAATTGCTGCCCTCCGCCGGTGCCGTGCCAATGCAGCCGATCATGGGCAGCGGCTCGAAGGTGTGCCGGTCCGTGACGTGCACCCCGTCGTCATCGATCGGGACACGCCGGGTGAACATCTCCTCGCCCATCACGTACTGCAGGGCTCCTGAGCCCGGCAGGCTGACCGACCAGCCGCGGTCCTTCAAGCGGATGTCGTGGATGGTGACGGCCAGGGCATCGCCGGGCCGGGCGCCCTCCACATAGACGGGCCCGGTGACGGGGTTGATCCCCACCGTCAGTTTCTCCATGTCATGGAATTCATGGAGCTGGGCATACACCTCGTCGCTGGTCTCGAATCCGATAGTCTCGCCGGTGCCCGGAGTGATTTTCAGCGCCGGGCTGCCGGAGGCGGAAAACCCGAACCGGCCGTGTGTCTTATCCAGAAAGTGGTCCATGGGTTTATGCCTTTCCCGTGCCCGGAGCGGTTGCCGCGGGTACGGAGTCGTCGTCGCTGGAAATTTCGGTTTTCCGGCCCGTGGCGCGGTAATAGAGGAACACGCCGGCGCCGATGAGGAGCCACACAAGCCCGCCGACCTTGGCTTCGATGTTCGCGTTGACCAATACGTAGCCGATGATGAGGAAACCAACCACGGGTACGGCCAGGTGCAGCAGGAAGTTACGGGACTTCTTCCGGATGAGGTAAAACACGATCACCGCCAGATGCAGGAGCATAAAGCCGAACAATGCCCCGAAGTTCACCAGCGAAGAAATCAGGTCGATCTGGCCTACGAAGAACAGGACCAGGACTGCTGAGATACCCGAGACGAGCAGGATGGCGTTCTGCGGCACCTGCCGCGAGTTAATGCGGCTCAACATGGCCGGCAGCTGACGGTCGCGGCTCATCGAGTAGAGGAGCCGGGAAGTGGCTGCCTGGGCAGCCATGGCGTTAGCGATGCCCACCCCCACCACGTTGACGGCGAGGAAGGCGGTAGCCCATCCGCTGTTTGCGGCGGCCTCGACAATGGTGAAGAAGGCGTTTCCGGCTTCGTCATCCCCGAAGGTCTCCCGGCCGCCGGCCAGTGCGCTGGCCAGCCAGGTCTGCAGGATGAAGCAGGACGCCACGATGATCAGCGCCGCGATCATGGCCTTGCCCGCGCTGTTGCGGCTGCCGGTGGACTCTTCCGCCATGGTGGAGATGCCGTCAAACCCGAGGAAACTGAGCACGGCAATCGACAGGGCTGAGGCAATCAGCGGGCCCGACACAGTTTCCGGATTCCACATTGGGGCCCACGTGAGTTCCGCTCCGGGGACCGTTCCGCCGTTCAGTGCCGTGACCGCAATGACCACGAAAATGACGATGAACAGGAGTTCAACAGCCAGGAAGACCCGGTTCATCAGCTTGATCGAGCTGACACCGGCAAGATTGATGGCGGTATTGATGAGGACGAACACCACTGCCCAGATCCAGCGGGGGGTGTCCGGGAAGATGCCGACCATTGATTCGGCCGCAAAAACGTAGAGCAGAGTGGGTACCAGCAGGTAATCAAGCAGGATGGCCCACCCCGCGAAGAACCCGGCGGTGGGGTGGATTCCGCGGCCCACGTAGGAGAAGACCGAGCCGGCCAGCGGGATCGACTTCGCCATCTGCGCGTAGGCCAGTGCCGTGAAGATCATCGCAATGAGTCCGATGAGGTAAACGAGCGGGACCATGCCGCCGGACGCATTGTAGACCGTGCCGAAAATGGCCCACGGCGCGATGGGGAGCATAAAAATCAGGCCGTAAATGAGAAGGTCGGCCGTGGAAATGGAACGGCGGAGCTCCTGCTTGTAACCCAGGGACTCTAGCTCCTGCTGGGCATCGCGCTCCGGAGAGGGTGCAGAACGGTTCATTGCATCGGACTTTCGGACTCGGTGGGGGCCGGCGGGGAGCCCGACGGAAATAGCGGCGGTCGGGTCCGGCGAAAATCATCATTGCCGAGGAAAGGTATCGAGACAAGACCAATCAGCCCATTAGGATGTTTGTTACGCGCCGACGCCGCTTCGTCCGAAGGCTGTAGCGGCTGACCAGGAGGACTGCAATGACCGGTACCGTCAGCGGTCTGGACACGCCGCTTGAGAGCTCGTCCCGGGTGGACGAAATTGTGGACCGCCTGATCACCGCCATCGCCATCGGCGAGTACCTTCCCGGTTCCAAGCTGCCGGCTGAACGGGAACTGGCGTCCTCGCTGCAGGTTGGCCGGATGACGGTGCGCGCGGCCATCGCCCGGCTTGTGGAGCAGGGGCTGCTGCGGACCCAGCGCGGCCGGAACGGCGGATCCTTTGTCCGGGACGAAGGCCCGGATGCTTCCTCCGGCCCGGCCGTCCGCCGGATCCTTTCCGGCCGGTGGGAAGCACTGCGGGATACCTGCGAAGCGGTGTCCCTGCTGCAGGGAACCATCTGCCGGGCAGCAGCGGAAAACCGGACGGCTGAGGATATCGCTGTGCTGAACGAGAGCCTGACCGCGTTCCGTGCAGCCGCCTCGGGCCTGGAGTCCCAGCGGGCGGACGGGCTGCTGCATCTGGCGGTCAGTGCCGCAGCCCACAATGCCACCCTGCAGTCCGTGCTCCAGGAGGTGGAGGCACGCGTCAGCATTGCTGCTCCGTCCCACGTGTGGGGCGATGCTGCGGGCATGCGGCACATGGAAGAACGGGCGCTCCGCGACCACGAGCTCCTCGTGTCCGCGATTACGGATCAGCGCTCCTCCGATGCCGAGCGGCTCGGACGCGAACACGCCCGGATTGACTTGGAGCTGCTCGAAAGCGCCCTGCACCGTTCGGCGTAGCCGTGGTCCCCGATTCCGGCCCGGGCGCCCAGCCCACGGAGTGAGATTGCTCTCGCTGGAACTGCTGGTCCCGGTGCGGCTGACCGGACCGGGATGGATAAGTACTGAGGAAAATCCGCACCCTTAACCGTGCAGGAACGTAAAAAGCAGGGCGGGATTTCTCCCGCCCTGCTTTCGATTCACGCCGGCCCGTGAAACGGACCCGTAAGTCTAGTTAGACAGGCTGGATGTTGACGGCCTGCGGACCCTTGGGGCCCTGCTCGGTGTCGAAGCTAACCTTCTGGTTCTCTTCGAGAGACCGGTAGCCACTGGCGTTAATAGCGGAGTAGTGGGCGAAAACATCGGCGCTGCCATCATCGGGTTCGATGAAGCCAAAGCCCTTTTCAGCGTTGAACCATTTCACGGTACCTGTTGCCATTTTTAATCATCCTTCTAAACGAAACCAGCCCCGACCGTCGGGGAGTTTCATGCTGCGGTGTCCGTGGTGGCAAATTACAGAAAAAGCGGCTGGCCCTGGATCTGGGTTTCGCCGCTTGAACTTACATATTGCGCAACACCGCAACTGGTAAAAGTATACAACGGGGCCCCTGCTGAGTCACCCCTCCGGAAGCCCCTAGGGTGGAAGTATGGACTCCCCCATTGAGCACTACCTCCGCAGGATCCACGCTGAACTGGCCGGGCTGAAGGACGGCGCCCCGTACAGCGGCATACCCGCCATGGCCAAGGTGAACCCGAACAGCTTCGGGATTGCACTGGCCACCGCGGACGGCTATGTCTACGAAGTGGGTGACACCCGCGAGGAATTCAGCATCCAGTCCATTTCCAAGCCCTTCACCTACGGTCTGGCCCTTTCGGACCTGGGCATGGACGCCGTGGACGAGAAAGTGGACGTGGAACCCTCCGGGGATTCATTCAACGAAATTTCCCTGGCAGAAGGAACCGGCAGGCCGGCCAACGCCATGATCAATGCCGGCGCCCTCACCGCCACTTCGCTGGTGAAAGGCTCCGGCGGCCGGACCCGCTTCAAGCGGATCCTGGACACATACTCCGCCTTCGCCGGCCGGGAGCTGTCCGTAAGCCAGCGCATCTACACGTCCGAACTGCGCACCGGTCACCGCAACACCGCCCTGGGCTACCTGCTGCGCTCCTTCGGCATCATCGAATCCGACCCGGCACCGATCATCAAGGACTACTTCCGTCAGTGCTCGGTCATGGTGAACGCCCGCGATCTGGCCCTGATGGCTGCCACCCTGGCCAACAGCGGCCGGCACCCGCTCTCCGGGGAAGAGGTCCTGGACCTCGTCTCGGTGGAACGCGTCCTGTCGGTGATGACCACTTGCGGCATGTACGACGACGCCGGCTCCTGGATCAGCAGCGTGGGGATGCCGGCCAAGTCCGGCGTGGCCGGCGGCATCCTGGCGGTCCTGCCGGGGCAGGTGGGCCTGGCCGTCTACTCCCCGCCCCTGGACGCCCACGGCAACAGCGTCCGCGGCGTGGCTGTCAGCCAGCGGCTGTCCCATGACCTGGGCCTGCACTTTGTCCGTGCTGCACGCACCGGCCGTTCGGCCATCCGCGCTGTGTATGACATCACGGCCACCCCCTCCGGCATCCGCCGCACGGACGAGGCCGCGGAGATCCTGGCCGGACACGGCCACCGCGTGCAGGTGATTGAACTCAACGGGGACCTGCTCTTTGCCGGTGCCGAGTCCATGGTGCGGGCACTGAGCGAACTGAACGACGACGTCGAACTGGTGGTCGCCGATCTGCGCAGCGTAGACGAGGTGTCCGACGTCGCCATCCGGCTGATTGCCGAGGCCGAAGACATGCTGCGCCGGGACGGACGCGAACTGGCCCTGGTGGACATCGAAGGCTCGGTAACCGCTGCGCTCGAGGAGCTGGGCCGGGAAACAGCTTCCTTCACCACCCGCTCGGCCGCCATTGAATGGAGTGAGAACAAACTGCTGGAAGGGTACGGCACCGAACTGGTGCTGCCGGACAGCATAGAACCGGCGGACTCCCCCGCGCTCAGCCCCCTGGACGAGAATGACGCCCGGATGCTGCAGGACATGATGGAGGACCGCGAGTTCGACGACGGCGACGTGGTCCGGCGGGTAGGCCAGCGTTTTGGCGGAGTGTTCTTCATTGTCTCCGGGCACATCACCACGTCCATGCCCGGCCCCGACGGCAGCCGCGTGAAGCTGGCAACGCTGGGCCCCGGAATGACCTTCGGCGAAATGGCGATGGGTGAGGACAAGCGGCAGGAAACTACGGTCAAAGCTGCGGGGCCACTGAAACTGAAGGTGCTGACTGCCGAGGCCATTGAAGAACTGGCCGCGAAGGACCCAGTGCTGAGCATGAACCTGTGGAAGGCGCTGACCCAGGACGCGTACACGCGGGTGGAGCAGTACCTGCGCGAGGCTGCCGTGCGGATCCGGGACTGAGTCGTACCGGTCTCCGGGGGAAGGGGCGCGGTTCCGGTGTCCGGGACGACGGCAACGAACCCGGGCGGAGTCCCGGCCTGGAATATCGCCCGGTTAGTAAATCTGCTGACCCTTTGAAGTTCTGCTGCCCGTTTAAACCGGCAGCAGAAACCAAAACCGTCAGGAAAAACCCAACCCGGCAGCAGAACCTCCGGGCTCGGGAAAGGTGGGTGTCCTGGCCGGTGACGGCGCGTGGACACCGAGGGCGGCCATCAGCGGTTTCCACTCCACCGTCTGCACAATCCCGCTGCGGCTACGGGAACCAGGGTGCCGCCGTCGGGCACCGGGGAAAGGGTCCGCGGTTCCGGTGCACCGCTCCCGCCGGCAGCCCGATGGCGGCACACCCCAGTCGCGGACAGCCCGCCCGTAGCACTGCAGCACCAGTCAGCGCGGCGTCGCCCCGCACTGCGGGACTGTAGTTAACGCAAAAGCAGGACGGGCGAACCCGTCCTGCTTTAGGCTGTTACGGCAGTGAAGCCGTTACAAAGTCTCTAAGAAATTAGAGGGCCTGGATGTTCGAGGCCTGCGGGCCCTTGGGGCCCTGCTCGGTGTCGAAGCTAACCTTCTGGTTCTCGTCCAGCGACTTGTAGCCGTTGGAGTTGATAGCGGAGTAGTGAGCGAAGACGTCGGCGCTGCCGTCGTCGGGCTCAATGAAGCCGAAGCCCTTTTCGGAGTTGAACCATTTCACGGTACCTGTAGCCATTTTAATATTCCTTCTGCATTGAAACGCATCCCGACTTTCGGGAGGTTTCAGTCGCGGTGTTCCTTTACCGCTTTTACAGAAAAGCAGCTAGACCGTTTGGTTTCGCCGCTTGAAATACAAAATGCGCAACACAACAACTGCGTTTCAGCCTACACGACCTTTGGGATAAGTCCAAACCGGGCCCTGATCACTGGCCCGGCAGCATCAGGTCCGCGGGTATCAAGTGACGGTTCGGCACCCTCCGCAGCAGCAGAGGATCGATACGCTGGCCCCGCCTAAGCACGGTTATGTCGCCCGTGGTTTCCAAGATGGCGACGGCCACTTCGTTGAGGTTCCGAACACCCGCGGCCCGCAGTTTGAAGTACAGCTCGTCCTCCACGACGCGGGCTTTCTTCAGCCCGTCCTGGAGCACTTCGCTGCCGGCCATCAGCAGGATCGGGTTGCTGGACAGGAACCCGCTGTCCTTTTCCCGCACCCAACGTTCCAGCCGCAGCATGGCGAACAGGGTGGCCAGGCCAACAACGCCGGCCGCAAGGGTGGTGGTGTACCCCAGGACTACACGGCCAAGCAACGAGCCGAGGGCGATCACCACGGCCTTGTCCAGCGTTGACCAGGTTGCCAGCGCACGCAGGCCGAAGGCCCGGACCATAAGGTAGAAGGCCGCGTAGATACCTACGGCCCCCAGAACAACCCAAAGCGCTTCTACGGGGGTAATGCCGAGGCTATGCCACACGGCGCATCTCCTTATTCGCGGTATCCGCAGCGGTTCCTGAGATGCTAGCGCCGCGGCGGTGCCGCATATAAGGCGGCACCTGCCCTTACACCGCCGGAGCCCCCTATTGGCGAGGCGCTCCGTGACTACCCGCCGGTCAGCGAAAGACCGGTTCCCCCATATGCGCGGCAGCCAGCTCGCGCTGAGCAGGCGTCAGCCGCTGCAGGGCGCCGGTGGCACCGTCGACAAACGCCAGTGTTGTCTCTGCCCGCACACAGGGCTTTGACGTCACCGGATCGGAGATCACGTAGCCCAGAGTGATGCTCGCGCCCTTGAGCGCGCTGATCCAGACGTCGACGTCGGCCGGGATGTTCCGGTAGGTCAGCTCGGCTACGTACCGGATGCGGTGTTCAACCACCAGCGACTGCGTGCCGGCCGGGACATCCGTGAACAGCGGCACGGCCGGTGCGTTGCCCGGCCCGCCTGTGCCGCCGGGAGGACCGAAAGCGTGGACACGCGCCTCTTCGAGCATGCGCACTATTTGCACGTTGTTGATGTGGCCGTAGGCATCCATATCTCCCCATCGCATGGGAACGGAGCAGTGGATGGCGGCAGGTGCGGTGTGGGAGTTGGAGCTCATCCCACATCTCTAGCACAGCGGGGCCCGCCTCCCGCCCGGCCGAGCCGGGCACGGGGATGCGAACAGCCGGGCATGCGAAAGGCGGGCAGGAAGAACCTGCCCGCCTTTCTTACGCTGCCTACGCGCTAACGGGGAGTGCCGCGGCTTCGGCCAACAGCTGGAAGGACCTCAGACGGCTTTCCAGGGTGGCGGTCTGCGTGGCGACGATCAGCTCGTCTGCCTGGGCGTGCCCGGTGAACCAGTCCAGGTAATCCCGTACTTCTTCGGGGTTGCCCACGGCGGAGTAACGGCCCATCTGCTTGACCTGCTGTCCGCCCGGGGACTGCAGGATGGCGTCCGCTTCCTCATCGGTGAAGGTGCGGTCGCGGCCGAAGAGCTGGGTTACCCGGCGGCGCTGGGAATCGGCAAACATCTGCTGCGCTTCTTCGCTGGTTTCCGCGGCCACCACGTTCACGCCGGCAATCACGTACGGCTCGGCCAGCTGGGCCGAGGGCTTGAAGTCGCGCCGGTAAATGGTGACGGCGTCCTGCAGCGCCTGCGGAGCGAAGTGCGAGGCGAAGGAGTACGGCAGGCCCAGGGCGGCGGCCAGCTTGGCGCCGAAGAGGGAGGACCCGAGGATGTACAGCGGCACGTTGGTGCCGGTGCCCGGCGTGGCGTGGATGCCCGGGATGAGGGTGTTGCCGGTCAGGTACCCCTGCAGTTCCTGGACGTCCTGCGGGAAGCTGTCCGAAGACATGGGGTCCCGGCGCAGGGCGCGCATGGTCTTCTGGTCACTGCCCGGGGCGCGGCCCAGACCCAGGTCGATGCGGCCCGGGAACAGGGTTTCCAGGGTGCCGAACTGCTCGGCGATGGTCAGCGGCGCATGGTTGGGCAGCATCACGCCGCCGGCGCCGAGCCGGATGCTTTCGGTGTGCGCAGCGATGTAGCCGATCAGCACGCTGGTGGCCGACGAGGCGATAGTGGGCATGTTGTGGTGCTCGGCGTACCAGATGCGGGTGTAACCCAGCTTTTCCGCTTCCCGGGCCAGTGCCAGCGAGGAAGCGAAGGAATCACGCGCGCTCTCGCCCTCATCGATGATGGCGAGATCGAGAATGGAGAGCGGGACAGTCATGGGGGCTTGCCTTTCAGTTGCGTGCGTGTCCGGCTGTTTGTCCGGGCACGGTAGATGCAACCGCGCGGGCCTCCGGCTTATTTCATCCGGGACGGACCACGGTTCTCCGCCGCCGTGAACCGTGGCACACTCCCGCCATGTCCCAGTCTCAGAAGCACCCCCTGTCCCCTGCCGGGCCGGCCAAACCGGTGCGGGACCTGCCGTTGCTGTCCCGCCTGGTGTTGTTCTTCACACCGTTCAGGCGGAAGGCCCTCGGCTTTCTCGGTGCGGCGGCCACCTGGCTGCTGCTGGGCCTTCTTCCGGAAGATGACCCATGGCATCCGGTCAGGGTGCTGCAGTCCGTGATCTGGTGGGGCACGTGGACCTTCGCGACCGTAGTGCTCGCCAATCGGCTGCGCCGGCCGCTGGCTCTGCCGCAACAGCATATGCTTGCCCTCGCCCGGGAACGCTACGGGCAGGAGGAAAGCTGGCCGTCGCCCAAACATCCGGAACAGGTGCTGGACGCCGTGGTCCGGGCCTTCCCCTCCTCCGGCGCTACGGCTTCCCGAATAGGTGAGAGCGTGCTGGTGGAACTGGGCCGTGCGTACCGCCCGGCCACCGGGCATGCATGGCGGCATCAGGACGCCGTCGTGCACCTGAAGTTCCGGCCAGTTGTTCTGGTGTTCGCCGTTCCCGGACCGGACGGCACCGGAACCCAGGTCCATGCCTTGAGCCGGGATGAACAACGGACCGGCATGTTCGACGTACTCTCGCTGGCCGATGAGATGACAGCGGGCGCCGTGGAGGCTGTCCGTGCTGCCACCACCGGCTGATGCCTATTCCGCTGGTTCCTGTTGCCGGGCCAGGTAACCGGCCAGCCGGTGGAAGGCTTCACTCCATGCGCTCTCGTGTCCGACCAACTCCGAGCCTGGCTCGAAGGGACCTTCGCGGAACGTCATGCGGGTAAGCGCATGGTCCTCACCTGCTGCCAGGGGTTGCAGCTGAACATTGATCACCCGCAGGGGACCGGCCGGCACCCCGTCCGGCTGCCGCCACTGCTGGGTGACCTCCAAACTGTGCGGCGGATCCAGGATCCGGTACTGGCCGCTCCACCAGAGCTCGTCCCCGGTGACGGCATTGACCATGCAGGCCTGGTAATCGCCGCCCACCCGCTGCTGGGCCGAGATACGGTTCGGTGGAACCACAAAACCCTCGGCTCCCCACCAGGACGTAATCCGGGAAAGGTCCAGCCAGGCTGAGTAGATGGCAGCGGGGGCGGAAGGCAGATCCCGCACCATGTGCAGGAAGTCCACCCCGTCGTCGGGAAGCTCGTCATCCATGGGGCGCTCCTAGCGGCACGGGGACGGTAAGCGGCGCGAGTGGGTCTTCCTCCAGTGTGGAACCCCGGCCCGGCGGGCACAATCCCGCCGGGGTCCGGAGCCAGCCGTTAGGTTGGATGATGTGAGCATCCATATCGGAACTTCGGGCTGGGCCTACAACCACTGGCGGAACGTGCTGTATCCGAAGGGCGTACCGGCACGCGTCTGGCTGGAAAAGTACGCGGAGGAATTCGACACCGTGGAACTGAACGGCAGCTTCTACCGCTGGCCGCGCGAAGAAGCCTTTGCTGCCTACCGGGACCGGCTGCCGGAGGGCTACGTGTTTTCCGTGAAGGCCCCGCGCGGACTCACCCACGCCCGCAAGCTGCGGGATCCGGATGAATGGCTGGGACGCATTGACCGCTGCTTCCAGGCGCTGGGGAACCGTGCCGGTGTGCTGCTGTTCCAGCTGTCCCCCGACATGGAGCGCGACGACGAGCGGCTGGACTACGTCCTGGCCCACCTGCCGCAGGACATCCGGGTGGCGGTGGAGTTCCGGCACGAGAGCTGGAACACCGAGGACGTCTTCGGGCTACTCGAGCGGCATGGAGCGGCCTACACGGTGATGAGCGGAGCCCACCTGCCCTGCACCCTGCGCGCCACCGCAGATTTCGTTTACGTGCGCCTGCACGGACCCGACCCGGAACACCTGTACGCCGGTTCCTACTCCGAGGCAGACCTGCGGTGGTGGGCCGAGCGGATCCGGGAATGGGATGCCATGGGCAAGGATGTTTATGCCTACTTCAACAACGACGGCGAGGGGCACGCCGTGCGCAACGCCTGGCGGCTGCGCGAACTCATCCAAATGTGATTTCCGACATCCTTGGACGCCGGAGGGCTAGATGCCCAGCGAGGCCAGCGTGTTGCGCAGGGTTTCTGCCGAGTCCATCAGTTTCTTGGTTTCGGCTCCGTCAAGCGGCATTTCCAGCATTTTGTAAACGCCGTTGTGGCCCACGACGGACGGCAGGGACAGCGCTACGCCGCTAATTCCGTACTCCCCGTCCAGCATGGCCGCCACCGGCAGCACGGCGTTCTCGGCGTTCAGCACAGCTTCCACAATCCGCACGCCGGCCAGGCCGATGGCGTAGTTGGTGGCGCCCTTGCCCTCGATCACTTTGTAGGCGGCGTTGACGACCTCGTTGGTCGCGGCTGCCAGGAATTCCTCCGTGAAGACCTGCCGTCCGCTGACTTTCCATTCCCGGATGGGGACCGGGCCGATGGTCGCGTTGGACCAGACCGGGAATTCCGAGTCGCCGTGCTCGCCGATGATGGTGGCGTGCACGCTGGTCATCAGCACGTGCGCCTCACGTGCCAGCAGCAGGCGCAGCCGCGAGGTGTCCAGCACGGTGCCGGAAGAGAAGATCCGGTTGCGCGGCAGCCCGCCGATCTTCTGTGCTGCGACGGCCAGCACGTCGGCCGGGTTGGTCACCTGGATGTAGACGGCGGCCGGGGCCTGGGCCATCAGCTGCGGGATCAGTTTCTCCAGGATCCGGACGTTGGTGCCGGCAAGGTCCAGCCTGCTCTGGCCCGGTTGCTGGCGTGCTCCGGCAGTAATAACGATGACGTCGGCACCGGCCAGGGCCTCGATGTTGCCGCCGCCGGTGACGGTACTGGCTCCGGTGAACTGCGTACCGTGGGCGAGGTCCAGGGCTTCGGCTTCGGCCTTGGCTGCGTCAATGTCGTAAATGGCGATCTCGCGAGCGGTGTCCCGGATGATCGCCGCGTAGGCCAGGGAGGTGCCCACGCTTCCGGCACCCACAATGCCGAGTTTTGTGACGGGTCGGGTGGTGATGTTTGCCATTCTCACGCCTCGCTCACAATAGGAAGGAATGCCCCCACATTAGGCGGGCGCACCGCCGAACGGAACGGCGTGCACGGCAAGGTCAGCGCCCGGCTGCATATCCCTGCATTCCGCGCGGATTGGCCGCAGCCTGCAGCAGGCCGGTTCCGGGGGCGCGGGTCACCGCGGACAGCCGTCCCAGCGCCCAGTCCCCCGCCCGGGTGACCACATGGCCGCGGGCTTCGAGCCCGGCAATGACGTCCTCGCCCAGGCGGTCCTCCACCACCGCTCCGCCGGGAGTCCAGGTCCTCGGCCAGAACGAACCGGGAATGGACGTGGTGTGCAGGGCCGGTGCGTCAATGGCCTGCTGCGGCGTGTAACCGCCCACTATGGTCCGCAGCAGGTACAGCAGCTGCCACTGGTCCTGCTGGTCCCCGCCCGGGGATCCCAGGGCGGCCACCGGCTGCCCGTCCCGTAGCACCAGGGTAGGGGTCAGAGTGGTGCGCGGCCGTTTGCCCGGTGTCAGGGTGGACGGCGCCCCTTCTTCCAGCCACGTCATCTGCAGCCGCGAGCCCAGGCAGAACCCCAGCTCCGGGATGGTGGGTGAGGACTGCAGCCAGCCGCCGGACGGGGTCACGGACACCATGTTCCCCCACTGGTCGGCGACGTCGATGTGGCAGGTATCCCCGCACGTCTCGCCGGTGGGCGCCACCGTTGGTTCGCCGACGCCGGCGAACTCCCGGCCGCCGTCGGCCGGCGGACGGTACTCAGTACGCAGCGGGGGGACAAAGGGGCTGTGCCCGGGCACCGTGCCCGGCCGGAACTCGCCGGAAGCCGTGTCAGTGATCAGGATCCGGCGCGCGGCTGCGTAGTCCTCGCTTAGGAGGAAATCCAAAGGAACGTCTACATCCCCGTAGTACGCTTCCCGGTCCGCAATGGCCAGCTTCTGCGCTTCCAAGATGGTGTGGGCGCCCAGCTCGGTTGAGGGGTCCAGCCGTTCATCCTCAAAGCCGGCCAGGATAGCCAGGGTTTGCAGCAATGCCGGGCCCTGGCCCCAGGCGCCGGTCTTGGCGATGGTGCAGCCGCGGAATTCGAAGGTGACGGCAGGTTCGTAGCCGGCGCTGAACGCGGCGAAGTCCCCGGGTGTAATGACCGCGGCGTGGTCGATTCCGGAGGAATGCCGGTGCGGTGTTGAGAGGAAGTCCGCGGCGGCGCGGGCCACGAAGCCTTCGCGCCATTCCCTCCGGGCAGCGTCAATCCTGCCCGCACGGGTGGCGTTACCGGACCCGGCCGCCACGAGCCGGTCCAGCACCGCTGCGTAGGTTTCGTTGCGGATGGTTTCCCCCTCCCGGGGTGGCCGGCCTTCCGGCATCCACTGTGCGGCGGAGGTAGGCCAATGGTCGGTGAACAGCTCCGCCACCGCCTCAATGGTGGCCCCAACCCGGCCCAGGACAGGATGCCCGTTGCGGGCGTAATCCACCGCGAATGCCAGGACGTCGGCCAGCTCCCAGGTGCCGTGGTCACGCAGCAGCAGCAGCCAGGCGTCGACGGCGGCCGGAACCGCAGCGGCCAGCCCGCCTGCCCCCGGGACCAGTTCCAGGCCTTCGGCAAGGTAGTGCTCCCTGGTGGCTGCCGCAGGGGCCGGCCCCTGCCCCATCAGCACCACCGGCTCGCCCGGATTCCCGGCAGTCGCGAAAATACCGGTCAGGTCACCGCCGGGGCCATTGAGGTGGGGCTCCACAACATGCAGCACAAACCCCGCCGCCACCGCGGCGTCAAAGGCGTTGCCGCCGCGCTCCAGGACGGCCTGCGCCGAACCGGTGGCCAGCCAGTGCGTGGAGGCGCTCATGCCAAAACGGCCCCGCAGCGTTGGACGGGTGGTAAAGGATGCAGGCGCCGTATAGCTCACGGATGTCACTTTCAGCCGGGGATGGGTAGTGGCATCCTTGCACCGCCGGCTTTTGAATACAATCGGAGTTTCAGCCCCCGGTTCTGTCTATGTGCCGGTCCCTGCCTAAGGAGACAGCCCGCCAGTGAAGCGCCTGAACGACGTGCCCACCGAACGCGTGCACCTATGGCTGATGCTGGCCCTGACGTTCTCCACCGGGGTGGTGGACGCCGTCGGCTACCTGGGGCTGGACCGGGTTTTCACCGGCAACATGACCGGCAACGTGGTGCTGCTGGGCATGGCCTTCGCCGGGGGCGCGGACCTGCCCATCCTGCGCCCGGCCCTGGCGCTGGTGTTCTTTATGCTCGGGGCCGCCCTGGCCGGGCGCATGCTGCGCGGGGGCCCGGAGGGCTGGTCCCGCCGTACGTCCGTCTCGCTCGTAGTGGTGGCCGGCTTCATTACCGTCCTCGCCGTCTTTACCCTGGTATTCGACGTCCAGGGCGACCGGGTCCTGGGCAGCATTACGACGTCGGCCCTCGCCGCCGCCATGGGCGTCCAGGCCGCCACGGCCAAGCGCCTGAAGGTCGCCGAGATCACCACGGTGGTGGTCACGTCCACCATCACGGGCCTCGCCTCCGATTCCCGGCTGGCCGGGGGCAACAGCCAGTACTGGGTCCGTCGCATGCTGGCCATCGCGCTGATCATGCTGGGCGCCGTGGCGGGAGCGGCGGCCCTGAACGTGGGCGTCTGGCTGGGGCTGGTCATCTCGGCGCTGATTTCCATCAGCGTGGCAGCCGCCGGCTACGTTCGGCACCACCGCGAGCGCAGCGGCGCGGGCGAGGAACTGCCTGCGGGCTGACACCGGACGCGTGGGCGCATTCCGGCCTGGGAGCACTACTGCACCCTTCCCGGGGGTTACCTGCCGGAGGCACCGCCGTACGCTTAATGGACGCTTGCATGCTTTCTCCACCCAGCGGACTGACGCGAGGTGTCCATGGAGAGCTTCACTCCCAGCACGGATCCGGTAGCCAACAGCGTAGCCCTCTCAGCCCTTGTGGCCTTGCTGCCCCTGCTGACGTTTTTCCTGCTCCTGGCCTTTGCCAAAACCCGGGCCTACGTGGCCGGGGCCTGGGCGCTGCTGGTGGCCCTCGCCGTCGGAGTGTTCGGGTTCGGCATGCCGCTGGGACTGGCGCTGCTCTCGGCCACGCAGGGCGCCGCCTTCGGCCTGTTCCCGGTGGTCTGGATCATCGTGATGGCCGTGTGGCTGTACCAGGTGACCGTGCTCAGCGGCCGCTTCGAGGACCTGCGGCGGGTATTCGATGCGATAGGCGGCGGGGACCTGCGGGTCCAGGCCATCCTGGTGGCGTTCTGCTTCGGCGGTTTGCTGGAGGCCCTGGCCGGTTTCGGCGCTCCGGTGGCCATCACGGTGACCATGCTGCTGGCGCTGGGGATTGCCCCCATCCGGGCGGCGTCGGCGGTGCTGGTGGCCAACACCGCGCCGGTGGCTTTCGGCGCCCTGGCCATTCCCATCACCACGGCGGCGAACCTGACCGGCTACACCGGCGAAGATTTGGGCTCCATTGTGGGACGGCAGACACCTGTCCTTGCCCTGTTTGTGCCGCTGATCCTGCTCTTTATCCTGGACGGGCGGCGGGGCCTGCGGGACTGCTGGCCGGTGGCACTGTTTACCGGCGTCGTGTTCTCGATTTTCCAGTTCCTGTGCTCCAACTACTTCTCCTACGAGCTCACCGACATTGTGTCTTCTCTGGTGGCGATGCTCGCAGCGGTGGGGTTCCTGCGCTTTTGGCATCCCCGCAACGGTGCCGAGGCGGGCCGGCGGATGAACGCGGAACTTCAGGAGGCGCGGGCCAGCGGCTGGACTGCGGCCGGGTCCGGCGCGGCGGCCGCTGTGCAGACCTCGGCCCATGACACCGCAGCGGACCGGTTGACCCCGTCCCGCGCCTGGATGGCGTTGTTTCCATACGTTGCCGTGATTGTGGTGTTCGGCTTCGTGAACCTGTGGACCTGGGGCATCAACGTGCCCGAGGCCCTGGCGAAGACCATCATCAAGATCCCCTGGCCGGTGCTGCATGACGCCCTGCTGGACAGCAGCGGGCAGCGCCAGTCCTCCACCATCTACTCCTTCGAGTGGCTGATCAGCCCCGGCACGCTCCTGCTGATCACCGGGCTGATTGTCACCCTGGTTTATTCGCGGTTCAACGAGGACGGGCGGTATCCGCTGTCCATCGGGGCGGCCCTGCGGGAAATCGGCACAACAGCGGTGCGGATGCGTTCGGCCGCGCTGACCATCCTGGCGGTCCTGGCCCTGGCCTACGTGATGAACTTTTCCGGCCAAACCGTCTCAATCGGCACCTGGCTGGCGGCCACCGGTTCCTTCTTTGCCTTCCTGTCCCCCGTGCTGGGCTGGATCGGCACGGCAGTGACCGGGTCCGACACGTCCGCCAACGCCCTGTTCGCCAAGCTGCAGCAGACGGCAGGCATCGAAGCGGGCCTGAATCCCCAGCTGCTGGTCGCCGCCAATACTGGCGGCGGCGTGATGGGCAAACTGATCAGTCCGCAGAACCTTGCCATCGGTGCCGCCGCGGTGAACATGAGCGGCCAGGAATCCGTACTGCTGCGCAAGGTGGTGGGGTGGAGCGCACTGTTGCTCCTGGCCATGTGCATCCTGGTCTATCTCCAGTCCACGCCGGTCCTGGAGTGGATGCTGCCCTAGGCTCTTCACTGCTGCGAGCTCTTCACTGCTGAGCCCTGCCCGCCTTCCCCCTTCCCGTGGCCGGGGCTACACCTTCGTATGAGATCCGGCACGTTGCCCGGCTGGAAGCCATCGCTGGCGGCGAACTTCGAAAAAACGGTACTTCGGCAGGTCCTAACTTAAAAAGCGTGAAGTTCCTGTCGCTGAAGGCAGCGGTGGTGTTGGCCGGGGCGGCCGCCGCTGCTGGAACAGCTGCCGCCGCTGCCCTGCACTGGGATCCCCGAACCTCTGCCATGCTGATCCGCGGAGTCTTCTCCGGCGCCGGCAAAATGCAGCCCTCACGGCCGGTCCTGCACCTTCCGCGGGGCAGCGTCACCAGCCACATGGGACTGCGGTACCTCGGCTCCGCCGTGAACCCCTCCCTGGACCTTTTCCTGCCCGCGTCGGCGAGCGCGCCGCTGCCCGTAGTGGTCTGGGTCCACGGAGGTGCCTGGATCTCCGGTTCCAAGAAAGACGTGGAGCCCTACCTGCGGGTTCTGGCAGGCTACGGGTACGCCGTCGTCGGGCTTGGCTACACCATTTCCCCCAAGGCCTGTTATCCCACAGCCGTGCGGGAACTGAACTCCGCCCTCGGCTATTTGCGCGAACATGCGCAGAAGTACGGCCTGGACCCGGACCGGATTGTCCTGGCAGGCGACTCAGCCGGAGCCCAGCTCGCAGCCCAGCTGGCCCTGGGCATCACCAGTCCGGACTACGCGCGACTCACTGGCATAGTCCCCGCCGCCGCCCCGGAACACCTGCGTGGGATCGTGCTGAACTGCGGCCTGTACGACTTCAAATCCGTGGCCCGGCTCACCGGCACTTTCGGGTGGGGCCTGAAGAAGGCCCTCTGGTCCTATACCGGGTCAAAGGACTGGGCTGCCACCGAGGCAGCAGGGCACATGTCCATCTTCGAGCACGCCAACGGGAAGTTCCCGCCCGCCTACATAGCCGCCGGCAACAGTGATCCGCTGACCGAGAACCAGTCCCTGCCGCTGGCCGACCGGCTGGAAGAACTTGGGGTCCCAGTGACCCGCCGCTTCTGGCCCAGGGACTACCGCCCGGCGCTGGGCCACGAATACCAGTTCCGGCTGGACCGGCCGGAGGCCCGCCAGACGCTGCAGGAAACGGTCCGGTTCCTGGACACCGTCACCCGGCCGACGGCGCAGGCGCAGTCCCCCAGCCGGCTATACCGGCAGCCGGCGAGGGAGAAAATCAGCGCCTAGGCTGCTGCCGCGGCGCTCAGCGGATAATCACCACGTCCAGGGTCCGCGGCCCGTGTACGCCTTCCACCCGTTCCAGCTCAATGTCGCTCGTGGCGCTGGGCCCGCTGATCCAGGTCAGGGGGTGGGTGGCGTCCAGCCGGCGCAATGCCTCGGGCAGCACTCCGGTGATGTCCCGGGCCCGGACCAGGCAGATGTGGTGGTCCGGGATCAGGGAAATAGCACGGCGGCCCTGGTCCGGACTGCCGTCCAGGATGATGGTGCCGGTCTCCGCCACGGCGGCGGCGCTACCGGTCACCACGGCACCGGCAGCATCCAGTTGCGCCACGGAAAGCGGGTCCTCCGCGGAGTCCACCATTCGCCCGGGCGCCAACGCCGTCCAGCGTTCATCCAGCCCGTCCGGAACCACGTAGGAGGGAGCTCCCCCCAGCAGCTCCGCCACACGGACGGGCACCCCGGCCTCGTCCACCACGCTGACTCCCGCCTTGTAGTCAACCAGCCGGTCGCTGAGCAGTTCAATGAGTTCGTCCTCAGCCTTACCGGACTCGTGCCGGTAGTTCCGCGGGATGTCCCCAGCTGCCGGCGCATCATGAAGGGCCGACCGCAGCCGGTCCAGAATCTCCGTACGGGCGCTCATGCCTTCTCTTTCGACGATGTGTTCCCGCGTTCCTTAGCCCACCAGTCCCGGAAGGACCGGGCAGGCGGCGCCGGGAGGTCCCTGCTCTGTGTCCACCCGGCGGCAATGCCGGGAAGTTTCTTGATCTTCTTGTCCGGCCCCGCCGCCAGTTGTCCCAGCGGCAGCGCCTTTTCCACCAGTGCCATCCGGCGCCCGGACCCCATGGCCCAGGAGGCGGCCTTCATGGCCACGTCCATCTGCCCGGGCAGTTTCTTCTTCCCGGCCGCTTTCCCGCGGCGGCTCTCCACGTCCACGGACCGCAGGTGGACCAGGATCTCCGGAATGTTGATCTTCACCGGGCACGCGTCGTAGCAGGCACCGCACAGGGACGACGCGTACGGAAGCGAAGCGTTTTCCTCCGAGGTGATGCCGGTCAGCAGCGGAGACAGGATGGCGCCGATGGGCCCCGGGTAGGTGGACCCGTAGGCGTGTCCGCCGGTCCGTTCGTAAACCGGGCAGACGTTCATGCAGGCGCTGCAGCGGATGCAGTGCAGGGCAGACCGCCCCATCTCATCGGCGAGCGCGGCGCTGCGGCCGTTGTCCAGCAGCACCAGGTGCACGTCCTGCGGTCCGTCCCCCTTGGTGACTCCGGTCCAGAACGAGGTGTACGGGTTCATCCGCTCCCCCGTGGAGGATCGCGGCAGCAGCTGCATAAACACTTCCAGGTCCTGGAAGGACGGCAGCAGCTTTTCCACCCCCATCACGGTGATCAGGGTTTCGGGCAGCGTCAGGCACATCCGCCCGTTGCCTTCGGATTCGACGACGCCGAGCGTCCCCGAATCGGCTATGGCGAAGTTCGCGCCGGAGATGGCCACTTTGGCGGAGAGGAACTTGCGGCGCAGGTGCATACGGGAGGCTTCTGCCAGCCGGGCCGGGTTGTCGGTGAGGTCCGGGTCCACGCCGGGCATCTCGCGCAGGAAAATATCACGCACCTGGCTGCGGTTCTTGTGGATGGCCGGCACCAGGATGTGGCTGGGCTTGTCGTGGTCCAGCTGGACAATCAGTTCAGCCAGATCGGTTTCGAAGGCTGCAATGCCCTGCTCTTCGAGGTATTCGTTCAGGCCGATTTCCTGGGTGGCCATGGACTTGACCTTGACCACTTCGTCGGCGCCGGCGTCGCGGATCAGGTCCCGCACAATCCGGTTGGCTTCGGCAGCGTCCCGGGCCCAGTGGATGGTCCCGCCGCGCGCGGTGAAGTTCGCTTCGAACTGCTCCAGCAGTTCGGGCAGGCGCGCCATGACCGAGGCCTTGGTGGCGGCGCCGGCATTGCGCAGTTCTTCCCAGTCCGGCAGTTCGGCCACCACACGCAGCCGCTTGTCCCGGATGGTGTGCGTGGCGTGGCCCAGGTTGGCGCGCAGCTGGGTGTTGCCCAGTTCCCGTTGGGCCGCGGCCGGGAACGCCTCCGTGGCGTGCAGGTTGCCCTGCCCGTAGGCCGGCAGGGCAGGCATGCCCAGATAGGTGGAACTCATCTCCGGGCCCTTTCCGCGATGCTGCCGGCGGTGCTCCCGGCCGGCTTCCGGAGCGCGTCCGGTGCCGGTGCCGGGTCCTCGCGGGTGCTGGCAAGGATCTCGGCGAAGTGCAGGGTGGCGATGCTGCTGCCCTCCCGGGATAGCCCGCCGCCGATGTGCATCAGGCAGGATGCGTCGCCGCCGGTGCACAGCTGCGCGCCGGTGGCGGAGATATTCGCGTCTTTGTCCGCCAGCATGGCCGAGGACACATCGGCGTTCTTGAGGGAAAAGGTTCCGCCGAAGCCGCAGCACTGGTCCGCCTGCGGCAGGGGTTCCAGTTCCAGGCCTTCGACGGTGCGCAGCAGGTTCGACTGCCGGTCACCGAGCCGCAGCAGCCGCATTCCATGGCAGCTGGGGTGGTAGGTGATCCGGTGCGGATACCAGGACCCCATTTGCGCGGCCGCATCCGTCACGCCCAGGACATCGGTGAGCAGGGCGGACAGTTCATAGGTGCGGGCGCCGACGGCGGTGGCGCGGGCTTCCAGGTCCTTGTCGCCGATAGCGCGGGCGAGCATGGCGTGCTGGTGTTTCACGGAGGCGACGCAGGAACCGGAAGGTGCCACGGCGACGTCGTAGTCCTCCGCCTCAAACGCCTCCACGTGGTTCCGGATGACCGGTACCGCCTCGGGGAAGTACCCCGAGTTCAGGTGCATCTGCCCGCAGCAGCCCTGGCCTGCAGGGAACACCACCTGGTGTCCGAGCCGCTCGAGGATGGACACCGTGGCGCGGGCAGTGGACGGATACATGGCGTCCACAATGCAGGTGGCAAAGAGTGCAATCTTCATTGGTTGCCTTTCGGCCGAGCCGGTCCTTCGCGTTCTGCCCATCTTCAAACATACTCCCCCGCATTGGTATGCCTGACGCCGGTTTCACGCCTGTTTGTCGTGCGCGAAACCGGGTAGTCCCTGCCCTGCTTGCTGCGTTAAGTGCGGGCGGTGAGGGCCTGCAGCAGCGCGGCGGCGGTGCCGGCGTCATCAACCGTGACCACAAACTGGCGGCCGGTGACGCGGTTCACCTGCAGGGCCGGACCACTGCGCAGCACCACGCCAAACCGTCCGGGCACCCACCGCAGGCCCCAGCCGCCGAACTCGGCAACGGGGGAAACGGTAACTGCCTCGGCATCCCGAATCTCCGCCAGCGGAACATGGAAGCGGGGAAAACCGGCCACGGAGACCGCTGTGAGGCCGCTGCCGTCCACCCGCACCCGGAAGGCTGTGGCGGTGGCCGCGGCGGCGAGGAGCACTACGGTCAGGCCGGTCATTGTCCAGGCCAGCTCCGGCTCCGCCCACAGCCACCCGATGACCGCCCCGGCGCCGGCCGCAGTGACCGCACCCAGGATCAGCAGCAGGGCGGGCTTTGACAGGCTGGTCTCGCGGAACCACACGGCGCGTTCACCGGCAGCCAGCGGCAGTGGCTCGGACGGGCTGGCGGCGGGCCGCTGCTGTGCTTTGGGCTGCACGAGCCAGCAGACCGCTCCCACGGCCAGTCCGGCAAGCACGGAGTACAGCAGCGGCAGTCCCACCCCCGGGGCCTGCCGGGCATCGGAGAGCCCGGCCTGCATCAGCTGGGTCCAGGTAAGCAGGGTGCAGAGCATGGTGGTGATGGCAGGGACCGCGGCGCCGAGGAACCGGTAGCTCGGTCCGTTGTCCGTATAGCCCGGCATGCTGGTGCCTGCCATCAGGGCCGGAATACCCGCTCCCAGCAGCACGGTGAACAGCACAGTGGACCACGGTGAGCCAAAACCGTCCGGCCCCTGCATGCCCCAGTGGATAGCCACGGGGTCCGGCAGGGACGGCAAGGTTGCAAGCTGCAGGGCCAGGGCAATGACCACCACGACGGCGGGAACTCCCAGGGCCACCAGCAGGAAACGGCGTCGGGCAGAGGCACTAGCGTTCATGGGCAATTTCCTTTACGTAGGCGGACAGGGTTTCCGGCGACAGGCCCAGATCCCGGGCTTTGGCCACCAGGGCCAGGACATCGGCGTGCAGGGCGGCGAGCGGCGCGGCAGCTTCAGTCACCACTGCGCCGCGCCCGCGGCGCAGCTCGATCAGGCCCTCCGCCCGCAGCTCCTGATAGGCGTGCAGGACGGTGTGCACGTTGACGCCGAGCGACTCCGCGACGTCCCGCGCGGTGGGCAGCCGTTCGCCCGGCTGCAGGCGTCCGGCTGCAGCGTCCGCACGGATCGAGGCGGCCAGCTGCTCAAAGAGCGGCTGGTCGCTGGAGGCGTCCACTTTCATCAGCATGAAGTTATTCTACTACAACTAGAACAACTCCCTTTTTATGTTTGCGCTATTCTCTCTCGCATGAAGAATATGGGGAATTCAAAAACGATCAGTCTCAACGTGACCTCCAAACGGGCACGGGCACGCGGTGAAATGGTGGTTGCCGCACCAGCTGCCGCACTGCCTCCCGCCGTCGAACGGGCCGCCTTCCAGTTGCCGCGGATGACCGTCACCGGAATCTGGGCCGACCGCGCGGAAATGTCCGCCGCAACCAACTGGAAGTCCTTCGGGGCCAACATTGTGCTCACCTTCGAACCGCTGGACGCCGGCAACACACGGGTCCTGGCCACCAGCACGCCGCAGGTCCCCACCACACTGCTCGACTACGGCCAGGGCAAGTCCGACGTCACCGACGTACTGCAGGCGGTAGCCGCCCAGCTATAGGACGAACTGCTCTTGAGCTGCAGCGAGGAACTGTTGCCGCCCTCCCGGCCGCGTAGTCCGGTACCAGCGGGTCCAGCTAGGACTCCGACGGCAGGGTGGGCGGAATGGCCGGCAGTTCCTGCAGCGACCACTGATTGCCGTCCGGATCGCTGAAGTACACAAACGTGCCCCAGTCCAGCGGTGTGATGTCACTGGTTGCCACGCCGTGGTCCACCAGGTGCTGGCGGGCGTCGGCGGCACTGGGCACCACCACCTGGATCCGCTGGGTACCGGGGACCATGTCCGTGGTACCAGGGCCAATCACCACTGAGCAGGCCGAACCGGGCGGGGTGAGCTGCACAAAGCGCAGGCTTTCGTCGACCCGTTCGTCAAAGTCGGGAGTGAAACCCACCTGGTCCACGTAGAAGGCCTTGGAGGCGTCGACGTCGGACACGGGTACCGGCACGAGCTCAATTTTCCAGTCCATCGGGCAAAGCTAAACCGGCCGGTGCCGCACCGGAACCCTCCTTGCGGACAGGACGTGTCCGCGTGCCTTATAAGGCTGCTGAGGAATAAACCCGGGGGCGCGCCGTGTTGGGCCTTACATGACTGATACGACGGAAAATTCACCCGCCCTGTCCCCCACCATCGACCTCAAGAACCTCGGCACCGTACACCGCCTGGGCTTCGGAGCCATGCGGATTGTGGGACCCGGTGTATGGGGTGAACCTGAGAGCCGCGGCACCGCCGTCGACGTGGTGCGCCGCGCCGTCGAGCTGGGCGTCGACTTCATCGACACGGCCGACTCCTACGGTCCGAACATCAGCGAAGAGATCATTGCCGAAGCACTCTACCCCTACCCGGACGGCGTCCGGATTGCCACCAAGGTGGGCTTTGTCCGCACCGGCCCGGACGTCTGGGTTCCGGTGGGCCGCCCGGAGTACCTGCGCCAGCAGACCGAACTGTCGCTGCGCAAACTGAAGGTCGAGTCCCTGGACCTGCTGCAGCTGCACCGCATTGACCCCAAGGTGGACCGCGACGAGCAGTTCGCCGTGCTGCGCGACCTCCAGCAGGAGGGCAAGGTGAAGGCCCTCGGCCTGTCCCAGGTCTCCGTTGAGGACCTGGAAGCCGCCGCCAAGTTCTTCACCGTGTCCACGGTGCAGAACCGCTACAACCTCACCGACCGTTCCTCCGAGGACGTGCTGAAGTACTCCGAGGACAACGGCATCGGCTTCATCCCGTGGGCACCCATCTCCGCCGGCGAGCTGGCGAAGCAGGGCGGTCCCGTGGATGAGGCAGCCAAGCGCCTGAACGCCAGCACCTCCCAGGTGGCCCTGGCCTGGCTGCTGCGCCGCTCCCCCGTGATGATGCCGATCCCGGGCACCGGCTCCATTGCACACCTCGAAGACAACCTGGGCGCCGCCAATATCTCACTCGATGACGCGACGTTCGCCGAACTCGACGCCGCCGGCGCTGCCGCAGCGCCGGCCAAGTAAGCCTCCGGCATCCCCCCACAAGCAACATTTCCGCCAAGCAAAGGAGAAACAACGCATGGCTAACATCCTGATGGTCGTATCCGCCGCCGATTCCCTCACCATGAAGGACGGCAGCGAACACCCCACCGGTTACTGGGCCGAAGAGCTCGCCGAGTCCCACCGGGTGCTGCGCGAAGCCGGACACACCGTCCGCATCGCCACCCCGGGCGGCGTTAAGCCCACCGTTGACCAGGTGTCCCTGGCCCCCGAGTCCGCAGGCAGCGCCGAAAAGGCTGCCGCGTTCACCCAGTACATCGCCTTCATCGACGCGGAGCTGTCCTCCCCGCTGGTGCTCGCCGACGCCGATGTGTCGGAATACGACGCCGTGGTGATGCCCGGCGGTCACGGCCCCATGGCAGACCTCGCGTTCGATAAGGACATGGGCCGGATCCTTCGGGAAGCTGACGCGGCCGGCAAGATCATTGCCCCGTTCTGCCACGGCCCGGCAGGCCTGCTGGCCGCCGAAACCGAGGACGGCTTCATTTTCTCCGGCCGCAAGCTCACCGTCTTCACCGACGAGGAAGAGCTGAACGGCGGAACCGGCGAGAACACCCCCTGGTTCGTGGAGGACGTGCTGCGCAACAAGGGCGCCGTAGTGGAGACCGGCCCGGCCTGGACCAGCTACGTGGTCCGCGACCGCAACCTCATCTCCGGTCAGAACCCCCAGTCCAGCGAAGATGTGGCCAAGGCCGTCATCTCCGCCCTGGCCGAGTAACCATATGAGAGTCCTGATCGCCGGCTGCGGCGATCTGGGCACGGAAGCCGGCCTGCGGTTCGCCGCGGCCGGCTTCTCCGTGCTTGGCTGGCGCCGTTCCCCCGGCAAGCTGCCGGCGGCCATCACCGGCCAGGCTGCTGACCTCACGGGCGAACTGCCGCGCATCCCCGCCGGCACCGACGTCGTCGTGATTGCCGTTGCAGCCGGGGAACGCACCGAAGCCGCCTACCGCGCCGCCTATGTGGACGGGACTGCAAATGTAATGGACGCACTGGAGCGCGACGGCGTCCGCCCGGCCCGCATCCTGTTTGTATCCTCCACCGCGGTGTACGGCGACGCCGACGGCGGCCAAGTGGACGAGGACACCCCGCCCGCACCCGGCTCGGCCACCGGAGCCGTGATCCTCGAGGCCGAGCAGCTGCTGCATGACCGGCGTCCGGATGCCGTGGTGCTGCGCCTCGCCGGGATCTACGGGCCGGGACGCACGCGGCTGATCGACGCCGTCACCGCCGGCACCGCCGTCGTACCCGCCGGCAGCCAGCTGACCAACCGCATCCACCGGGACGATGCGGCAGCGGCCATAGTGCATCTCACCACCCGGGTTTCACATCCGGCGCCCATTTATGTTGGAGTGGATAAGGAGCCCGTCGAAATGTCCGACGTGCTGCACTTCCTCGCCGACGAGCTGGGCCACGCGCTGCCCGCCGCGGCACCGGCTTCCAGCAGCCGCGGAGGAAACCGCAGGCTGAGCAGCGAGCTGCTGAGCAGCACCGGATTCGACTTCGCCTACCCGTCCTTTCGGGACGGCTACCGCGCGGTCCTGGCAGGCGAGGGCACCCGGCACCCGTAGTTTTTTCGTTCCACCGCAACCGCACCAGGAGTGTCTATGAGCGATACCCCGCCCAAAACCGGAAGCCCGGCACCCGCTGTTTCCGGAAACAGTTCCCGCGTCAGTACCCGCACCAGCATCAAATACATCCTGATGCTCGGTGCCTTGGCCGCCCTGCCCGCAGTGACCACGGACATGTACCTGCCGGCGCTGCCGCAGGTTGCCGAAGACCTGCACACCAGCGCAGCGGCGGCCCAGTTCACCCTCTCCGGCACACTGCTGGGCGCAGCGGTGGGCCAGCTCGTTATCGGCCCCTTCTCGGACCGCTTCGGACGGCGGCTGCCGCTGATCATCGGCATCAGCATGCACGTGGTGGTTTCACTGCTGTGCTTTGTGGCCCCGAACATCGGCGCCCTGATTGTGCTCCGCCTCCTGCAGGGCTTCTTTAACGCCGCCGCAGGCGTGGTGTCCCTTGCCGTGGTGCGTGACCGGTTCACCGGTTCCACCGCGGCGGCCATGCTGTCCCGGCTGATGCTGATCATCGGCCTGGCCCCGCTGCTGGCGCCCTCCATCGGAGGTGCTGTTTCCGGGCTGTTCAACTGGCGGGCAGTGTTCCTCGCTCTGGCCCTGATCGGCGTCGTGCTCGGTGTCATTGTGCTGCGCTGGATGCCCGAGACGCTGCCGCCGGCACGCCGCCGGACCAAGGGCGGCGCCAGTACGTTCAGCGGTTTCCGGGTCCTGCTGCGCGACCGGCAGTTCCTGGCCCTGGCCGCAATCCCCGGCCTGGGCATGGCCGTCATCATGAGCTACGTGGTGGGCTCACCGTTTGTCTTCCAGGAGGGCTACGGACTGAGCCCGGGCCAGTACGCGCTGGTGTTCGCCATCAACGGGGTGGGCATGGTCATTTCCGCGCAGCTTAATGCCTGGCTGGTCACCCGCTACTCCCCCATGGGCATCCTGCGGGCGGCCGTAATCCTGCTGCTGGGACTGGCCGCACTGCTGCCGGTGATCGTGCTGACCGGATTCGGCGGGGCTGCGGGCCTTACCGCAGGGTTGTGGCTGGTGCTCGCCATGAACGGCTTCATCGCTTCGAACTCTTCGATCCTTGCCCTCAGCGACTACGGGCACATGGCCGGCAGCGCCGCAGCCATGATCGGCGCCCTGCAGGTGGGCCTGGCCGGCATTGTCAGCCCGCTGGTCGGCATCCTGGGCGGCAGCGCCCTGGCCATGGTGTCGGTGATCATTGGCTGCGCCGTGCTGATTGTGCTCATTCTGGCCACGGCGACGACGGCCTACCGCGGGGGCGGCTCGAACCGGCCGAACCGGCGCCGGCTGCGTCCCGGAGCTGCCGTGAGTGCGGGCGCTTCCATCCCGCCCGCGTCCTAGCGGCCCGGATGAACGCCTAGGTCCCGGCACGGCAGCGGTGCGACTGGATCAGCCCATGGGAACGGGCGGGCCCAGGTAGAGCAGCACGGTGAAGACCGCGGCTACTGCCACCAGGGCGACGACGCCGCCCACTACCGGGCGGCGCAGCACCAGGGCTGCCACCTTGTCCACGGCGTTGGTGGGTTCTTCGCCGCCCGGGGCCATCCGCCAGCCGCCGTCCAGCAGGCCGCGCCGGTCCACCGACTTCTCGAACGGAATGGTGGCCCACGGAATCACGGTGGTCACCAGGCCGAGGATGCCGGTGCGGACCGGCCACTTCTGGTTAGCCCAGACAAACAGGGTGACCACACCGTAGGACAGGAACACGAAGCCGTGCAGGCCGCCGAAGATGGGCGTGAGGGCTTCAAAGTCCAAGACGTATTTGGCGAACATGCCGATCAGGAGCAGTGTCCAGGTCACGGCCTCGGCGAGCGCCACGGTCCGGAAAAGTTTGCGGGGGGTCATGCGGGATCCACCTTCTGCTGAGATTTACCAACAGTATGTCAGCATGGCCCTGCGCGCGGCGAATCCCCTGCCGGCTTTGGGACAGCAATCACGACGGCGCCGGTTAGCGGGTGGGGCGGGAGAAGAGGTTGACGAGATTCCCGTCCGGGTCGCGAAACAGCGTGGATCTGTTCCCCCATGGCATAGTGGCCGGTTCAAGCACAACGTCCTCCAGCGTGCTCCGGAGCCGGGCGAACTCGGCAATCCACGTCCGTGACGAGGAACTCGATGATTGCGGTGTTGTTGCTGCGCGGCACCGGGGCGCTGCCGCCCAGCATGGCAACGGTGGCCGTGCCTGCGATCGCCAGCGTGCCTGTGGCGGTTCGGAGCTCGGCGAAGACCGGTGCCGGCCGGACAGCGGAGGTTCCCGTCACGTTCTCGTAGAAGCGGGTGAGCCGGTCGACGTCGTGCGTGATGATGCGGATTGATGCGAGGTCCATGGTTTCCTTTCAGCCGGGCCGTCCGGCCCGAAGCATCCAGCGTCCCCTTCCCTTGCGACACCGTCCTGTCGGTTTTTACGGCTGTTTTCCGTCCGGGCCCACCGTGCGGAGCTCCCCGTAGACAATGCCCAGGTCCTCCGGACGCAAAATCCGGCGCGGGGGCCGCTCCCCGGTGGGCTCCGCTGCGCTGATGCGGTCGCCGCGGAAGGCGCGAAGGCCGTCGCGTAGCCGGCACCATCCGATCAGGTACCAGTGGCTGCCTTTGCCGACACATCCCATGGGTTCCACCTCGCGCTCAGTGGGTGTCCCGTTGCGGTCAACGTAGGTAATCTGCAGGACCTCTCCGGTCCGCAGCACGCCGGCAATCGATTCCGGTGCCTTGTTGGGCGGGCCGGCGACGGGACGCTCGTTCAGCAGGTGGATCCGGGTGGCGAGGTCCGTAGATTCCCTCAGCGTGCCGCCGTCCATAACGGCAACCACCTTGCGAAGGGCCGACGTCGCTGCAGCGTGGAACGGACTGGTGGCCAGCATTCCCAGTGAAATCATCACGGCCAGGGCCTCGTCCACGTTGAGGCCCAGGGGCGCCAGAGTGTGTACCGGGTCCAGGCAGTAGCCTCCGGTGCGGCCCGGTTCAGCCCAGATGGGCACCCCGCTTTGCTGCAGCGCCGAGAGGTCCCGTTCGATGGTCCGGGAACTGACACTGAATTTCTCTGCCAGCCAGCGCGCGCTTCTCGGCCGCGGCGCCACGGCCCGCAGTTCCTCGACAAGGGCGTAAAGACGGTCGGTGCGGTTCACACCTCGACCTTAGTCTCCGGCACCCTTACTCTTCGGCGCCGTTAGTCTTCAGCATCGGTCAGGGCGGAACTGGTGGCCGCGGCTCCCCGGCCTGCCGCTGCTTGTCGCGGTGAGCGGCAGCGGCCCCGCCCGGGCCAAACGAGAAGGCAAGATTTACGGGTTTTGGGCGGGAAATTGGTAAATTTTGCCTTTTCGCGGGCCACGGCGGTAATTTTTGCCTTCTCGAACCGTCCGGCGCCCCTGAGGCTCTTAGCCCCTACGCAAAAGGCTGCCGCGGCCGGCACCGAAGGGGATCGGTTCCGGCCCGCAGCAGCCTCTTCCGGACCGCTGCGGTGGGGGGACCGCTGCGGCCAAGCTGTTGGGTCGGCTCAGGCCGCGGTGTCCGCCCGGCCCTGCTTCAGGCCCTGCTCGAACTGCTCGCGCGTGGCGTAGGAAGTCTGCGTCCCGCGGCGGGTGACCGAATCCGCAGCGTAGGCATTCGCTGTGGACAGGGAACCCGGAACGTCTCCCGTTTCCACCAGGCAGTGGCTGAAGCAGCCGATGAACGCATCCCCTGCCCCCGTGGTGTCCAACGCGGCCACGGTGCGGCCTTCCACCAAGGTGGAACCGGCGGCGGAGAGCCACAGCACTCCGCGCGAGCCCATGGTGACAATAACGTTCTTCACCCCGCGGTCCAGGATGGTCTGCGCTGCAGCCTGCACTTCTTCCAGCGTCTGCACCGGCATGCCGGTGAGCAGTGCCAGTTCGGTTTCATTCGGCACGAAGTAGTCGCACCGGGCTACCTGGGCGAAGTCCAGGTCCGGGCTGGCCGGTGCCGGGTTGAGCAGCACGGGGATGCCGTGCCGGTTCCCGAAGTCGATGGCTGCGTAGACGGTCTCCAGGTTCACTTCCAGCTGCAGCACCATCAGTTTGCACTGCGCAATGGCCTCGGCGGCGTCCTCAATGTCCGCCGCCGTCAGGAAGGCGTTGGCGCCCTTGGCAATGACAATCGAGTTGCGGGAGTTGTCATCCACGAAGATGGGCGCGACGCCGCTGGTGGCGTCCGTGTCCAGCACGTAGGTGGTGTCGATCCCGTTGGCCTCGAAGTTGCGCCGGGTGGTTTCGGCGAAGGCGTCGTTGCCCACCCGGGTCAGCATCAGCACCGAGGAACCCATGCGGGCGGCGGCCATCGCCTGGTTGGCTCCCTTGCCGCCGCAACCCATGGCGAAGTCCCGGGCCTCAACGGTTTCCCCTTCGTCCGGCATCCGGCTGAGGTAGGACACCAGGTCCACCATGTTGGAACCGATTACTGCAATATCCATGGGGCTATGCCTTCTCTTTGATGCCGGTGCTGACGTGGAAGGAGCGGGTGGCTCCGGGCGCCAGTTCAATTAGTGTCCCTGCGGCCTTGGCTGCCAGGAAGCCTTCTGGCCGCGAGGTGCCGGGCAGGACAAACGAGGCCACTTTCTGGTCCGGGTTGTGCAGCAGCCAGCGGGTAGCCACCGGGAACTCGGCGCCGGAGAACCGGGTGCAGAACGTGACGCCGTCGGTGCGCTCCAGCCGGAATTCCAGCTCATCCCCTCCGGGCAGGTTATCCGCGAGGAACACGATTTCCGGGTCGTAGCCCTGTGAAGCGTCCACCACGTCGGCGGGAACCTTCCCGGTGCGGATGGCCTCATTCAGGACCGTCCATTCCGGCGTCGGGAATACGTGTGCCGGGACGGTTTCCCGCAGCCGGAACGCGCCGTCGGGCAGGGACTGCGTCATGCGCGCCCCGTCCGAGTAGGCGTAGTTCATGTGGCACATGTACTGCAGCGGCATGGTGCGGGCCGCGGACAGGTTGGTCACGGACAGGTCGATGTCGAACATGGCCGAACCGGCGGTCAGCCGGACAGCGGGAACGGCCTCGTAATGGTCACCAAATCCCTTGACGTATTCGTAGTGTCCGGAGACGGCCACGGAATCGCCGGTGATTTCCAGCCACGCTTCGTCAAACTCCGCGCATGGGAACTCCCCGTGCAGCGGGTGGGTGTCTTCGGGTGCGGGGCAGCCGGCGGCAAGCAGTCCGGAGTGGAAAGCGAAGCAGCCGTAGGTGTCCTCGACGAGCGTGGCGGGATAGGGCTGCCGGAAGGGCGAGTCCATCCGCAGGCTCACGCCGTCGAACTCCGCGTCCCAGACCATCTGGCCCAGGAACGGCAGGACCTCGACCCGGCCGCGGGAGTTTGCCACGGTGACGGATTCGACGCCGCTGGGATAGCGGAACGCGGTGACCGTGAACTCCGCGGACTCCACCAGGGTTGCCTTGACGGCGGAGAAGGAACTCCGGTCCAGGTTAATGCGATACATGCTCGGGATTCCTTTCCGGGGTGCCGGCGACGCCGGTGCGGGCTTCGCTGCGGCGCAGGTGGCGGAAGTGCATAAAGACCACCAGGAAGCAGACCAGGGAGACCACGAAGGAGATCTGCAGCGAGTCGGTCAGGTCCGAGGCCAGGCCCTGGACGACGGGGATGACCGCGCCGCCGACAATGGCCATGACCAGCACGGCGCCGCCGGTTTCGGTGTGCCGTTTGTCCGTGATGGTGTCCAGGGTGCGGCCGAAGATGGTGGCCCAGCAGGGTCCGAAGAGGCCGGAGACCAGGATGGCGGCCCAGACGGCGGTGATGTTCGGAACCAGGATCACGTAGACGAGGGCCAGGCTGCCGAGGACGGCGAAGCCCATCAGGACCGCATTGACGTCGAAGCGGGTAATCAGGAAGTTGGCAACAACCTTCCCCAGGAAGAACGCGATGAAGGCGAAGAACATGTAGTTGGTCGCGCTGCGTTCGTTGAGCGAATCGTCCAGGTTCAGGGCCAGCCGGATGGTGAAGGACCAAACGGCGGTCTGCATGCCCACGTACATGAACTGGGCGAAGATGCCACGCAGGAATTCCTTGTTCCGGGCCAGGTAGGCCAGCGTCTCGCCGATCCGCGCGGTTGCTTCATGGGTCTTGTCGCGCAGCGGCTTGCAGTGCGGGAACTTAGTCAGGGCCACCACAATGAACACGACCACGAGGATCATGATGATGTATTTGTACGGCATCAGGGTGCGCTGCAGCATGTCCGCGCTGAAGGCAACCTTCTCGTCCGCCGACATGGTGGCCATCTGGCTTTCCAGCTTGTCCCCGTCGGTGAAGACCAGGTACTTGCCCAGCAGGATGCCCAGGATGGAGCCGATGGGGGTGAAGGTCTGGGAGACGTTCAGGCGCCATGTGGAGGTGGGCTTGGGACCAAGCAGGGTGGAGTACGTGTTGCAGGCCGTCTCCAGGAAGCTGAGGCCAATGGCAATGGCGAACAGCGCCACCAGGAACATGCTGTAGGTGGCCATGTGCGAGGCCGGGAAAAACGCCGCGCAGCCCAGGATGTAAACGCCCAGGCCGATCAGGATGCCGGTCTTGTAGGTGAAACGGCGGATGATCCGTGAGGCCGGAATGGCGATGATGAAGTAGCCGCCGTAGAACGCCGACTGGACAAACGCGGTGGCCAGGTCCGAGAGGGTGAACACGGACTTGAACTGCGTAATGAGGATGTCGTTCAGGCTGGCAGCGGCGCCCCACATCGGAAAGCAGAGCGAAATGAGCAGGAACTGGAACCACGGGATACGGCTGAGGTAGCCGTCCGGCTGCTGGACGGCGGAGGTCTTGAAGAGCATCAGATGGTGCTGCCTGCGAGGATGCTTGCGCCGGCGGAAGCACCGATGCGGGTGGCGCCAGCCTCCACCATGCGGGCCAGGTCCTCGGCGGTGCGGACGCCGCCGGAAGCCTTCACGCCAAGGTCCGGGCCAACCGTTTCGCGCATGATGCGGACCGCTTCCACGGTGGCGCCGTGCTTGGAGAAGCCGGTGGAAGTCTTCACGAAGTCTGCACCCGCGGCAACGCTGCAGCGGGATGCTTCCTCGGTCTGCTCGGCGTCGAGCAGGCAGGTTTCCAGGATGACCTTGACCAGGGCCTTGCCCCGTGCGGCCTCGACGACGGCGCGGATCTCCGCTTCGACGTCGTCCCAGGCACCGGCGAGTGCCCAGCCGATGTTGATGACCATGTCCACTTCGTCCGCGCCGTTGGCGATGGCGTCGGTGGTTTCGAAAACCTTGACGGCGGTGGTGGATGCCCCCAGCGGGAAACCGACCACGGTGCAGATGCCTACCGGTGTGCCTTGGGCGGCGCGGCTGGCCAGGCCAACCCATGCCGGGTTGACGCACACCGTCTTGAACTCGTGTTCAACGGCTTCCTGGACAAGGGTTTCGATCTGCGTTGCGGTTGCCGTCGGGGCAAGCAGGGTGTGATCGATGAGCTGCGAAATCTTCGACATGTGAGCCTCCTCATTGAGGGTGTTCACTCACTGTAGAAGTGGCTCGGAACACATGTCAAATTGCTGTTTTACATGTGTGCAGCCGTCGAAACGGTCCGCTAGGAAGCCGCCCGTTGCCGGGTGGCGCGCAGCACCTGCCCTGCCGTTGCGGCGTCGATCACCAGGTGCGTGGCGTAGCCGGACCGCAGCGCGGCCTCGATGGCGGCCACCTTGTCCTCTCCCCCGGCCACCAGCAGCCGGGTGCGGATTCCGCGCAGGTCCCCCAGCGTGATCCCGACCGTCCGCTCGTCCAGTTGCGGCACGCAGGCGTTGCCGTCGTCGTCGATAAACCGGGAGCAGATATCCCCAACGGCGCGGGCTGCGATGCCGGCCTTCTCGGTCTCGCTGAGGTAGCCCAGGTTGAACAGCATGGCGTCGGCGCGGATGGCGCCCACGGTGAAGACGGCGACGTCGGCATCCCGGCCCATTTCGATGACGCGTTGAATGTGTTTCTCCGCCTCCACCAGCCGTTTGACCTCCACGCTGTCGAAAATCACCGGCAGCGGCAGGGTACGGGCAAAAGCACCGAAGGCATTGCAGAAGAGCGTGATGGTTTCAAAGTCGTTGGTCACCCGGGTGGTGTAGGACACCCCGCCCTTGAGCTGGATGATTTCCACGCCGCTGCGCTCCTGCCGGCTGAGGTTCCGGGCCACCGAATACATGGTCTGCCCCCAAGTCACGCCCACCGTGTCGCCGTCGTTCACGTTTTCGGCCAGCACGGCGGCGCCCACCTTCCCGAGCTGGCCCACCAGGTCCGTTCCGTTTTCGGGCACGACGGCGAGGCGGACGTCCCGGAGCCCGAACACCTCGCGCAGCTCTGCGGCGAGGGAGGACTCCGCTTCCCGCGGGTCGTGGATGCGGATGCTGACGTATCCGCGGTCCTTGCCGTACTGGATGAGCTTGGACACCGTGGGCCTGGACAGGCCCAGGCGCTCGGCCACCTCGCTCTGGGACAGCCCCGCTTCGTAGTAGAGCTTGACCGCGTCCAGCGCCTGGTTCTCGCGTGCGTCCATCAAAGTGACCCCCTTGTCGCTTCTCCCCATGAGTCGCATAGGTGATTGTTCCATCTTGCGACGCCAGTCACACAACAGGGCCGGCCGCGGGTGGATTCCGCGGCCGGCCCTGTCCGGTGAAGCCGGCTGGTCGGATGACGTCTTTTCGTGCCGGCGCTACACCGTTTCGTGCTCCGGCTCGGCGTCGGGAACCCGACGGTCATTGCGGCGGTGGCGCAGGTGCTGCAGGGCGCTGACTACCAGTGCCGCGACCAGCACCAGGTAGAGCGTGACGGTGATGGGACTGCCCACCAGGATGCCGAGGTCCCCCTCGGATACAGCCAGGGCGCGCCGCAGTTCCGTTTCCGCCATCGGACCCAGGATGACGGCGATTAGCAACGGTGCCAACGGAATGCCGTAGCGGCGCATCATGAAGCCGACCAGGCCGATGCCGATGAGCAGCCAGAGGTCGATCAGGGAGGAACTCACCGCGTAGACGCCCAGCACCGAAAACACGGTGATGCCGGCGTAGAGGTAGTGCCGGGGAATGCTCAGCAGCTTGGCCCACACGCTGGCGAACGGCAGGTTGATGATCAGCAGCATCACCAGGCCGATGAACAGCGAAGCCAGCAGCGCCCAGACCAGGTCCCCGCTGCGTTCGAACAGCAGCGGGCCGGGCTGCATGCCGTACTGCTGGAAGGCGGCCAGCATGATGGCGGCGGTGGCCGACGTCGGCAGGCCCAGGGCGAGCAGGGCGCCCATGGCGGTACCCGCGGTGGCGTTGGATGCCGCTTCCGGTGCGGCCAGCCCCTTGATGGAACCGGTGGTGCCGAACTCCGGGTCCTTCCGGCGCTTGGCGAGCTGCTTTTCGGTGCCGTACGCCAGGAAGGTGGGGACTTCGGCGCCGCCGGCCGGGATCAGCCCGAAGGGGGCTCCGAACGCGGTGCCGCGCAGCCAGGACGGCAGTGCCTTGCGGAAGTCCTTGAAGTTGATCCGGGCGTTGCCGCCGGACTCGATCCGGGTGGCGACGGGGTCGCGGTGGATCCGCGAGGCCACATGGAAGACTTCACCCAGCGCGAGCAGGCCCACGGTGATGACAATGACAGAGATCCCGTCAAACAGCTGCGGCATGCCGAGGGTGAACCGGGCGGTGCCGCTGGGGCCGTCGATGCCCACCAGCGCCAGGGCCAGGCCGATGCCCAGGGCAGCCACGCCGCGGATCACGGATTCGGAGACCACCGCGGAGATGGCCAGGAACGCGAAGACGGCCAGCGCGAAGTATTCGGCCGGCCCGAACACGGTGGCCAGCTTCACCAGCGTGGGGGCGAAGAACACCACCAGGGTGGTGGCGATCAGGCCGCCGATGAAGGCGCCGATGGCCGCGGTGGCCAGCGCCTTGGCGGCGTGTCCGTTCTTAGCCATCCGGTGGCCCTCGAAGGTGGAGGCAATGGCTGAGGAGTTGCCCGGCGTGTTCAGCAGGATGCCTGCCGTGGAATCGCCAAACAGTCCGCCGAAGTAGATGCCGGCGAACATAATGAACGCCGCGGTGGGTTCCAGTGAGAAGGTCACCGGCAGCAGCAGGGCCACCGCCATGGCGGAGCCGAGGCCGGGCAGGACGCCGACGGCGGTGCCCAGCACCGCGCCGATAAGCACCCAGAGCAGGTTTACGGGGGTCAGCGCGTGGGCGAACCCTTCAAAAAGCAGTGCCAGCTGATCCATCAGAGCATCCCTCCCAGGAAGCCGGAGGGCAGGTTGAGGCCGAGGCCGGCGCTGAAGGCCAGCTGCACGGCAGAGGCGAAGAGCAGGGATACCCCCACGTCAAAGCCGGGGCGCTTGCTGCCCATGGCGTAGCAGATCACCCAGAACAGGAACGCGGCGCTGAGGATCCAGCCCAGGATGTTCAGTGCGGCGGTAAAGACCACCACGCCGCCCACCACCAGGCCCACGGTGCGCCAGTCGGAGTAGGTTTTCCAGTTCCGCTGCCCCTCCCCTGCTGCGGGGTGTTCGGCGGCGAATTCGTGTTCGCCGGAAAGGTCGTCCAGCATGGCGCCGGAGAAGTTGCCGCGGCCGGGGTGGATCCGGGTGTCGGGGATGACGGGACGGCGGATTATCGAGATCGCCAGGGCGGTGGCGACGGCGAACAGGGCCACGCAGACCAGGATGGGGAAGAACTGCGGCCCGGGTGTTGCACTGCCCTGCACGTTCATGGTGGCGGTGCCGACCGCCAGGAAGACGGCTATGGCGTAGAGGACCGCTACGACAATCAGTTCGCTGCGGCCTTCCAGTGCGCCCCCGCGCCGGTTGGTGGACTGCTGCACGGGTGCCGGTTTGTCCTGGGCGAGGCTCATAGTCCCAGCTCCTTCACGATTGACTGTGCCGTGGAAACTTCTTCTTCGATGAAGGCTTCGAATTCCTCGCCGGTGGCAAAGCTGTCCGTCCAGCTGTTGCGTTCCAGCGTGTCCTTCCATTCCTCGGAGTCGCGCATTTCGGTGATGATGGCGATGAACTCGGCCTTCGCCTCGTCCGAGATGCCGGGGGCTGCGACGACGCCGCGCCAGTTGGACATGGACACGTCCACTCCCTGCTCCATGAAGGTGGGCACATCAACGCCGTCGAGCCGTTCCTCCGAGGAGATGGCCAGTGCCCGGAGGGTGCCGGCTTCGATCTGGTCCGCCACCTCGTTGTAGCCGGACATGCCGGCCACGGTGGTGTGGGACAGCAGGGAGGTCAGGGCTTCGCCGCCGCCGGAGTACGCCACATAGTTCACGTCCCGGGGATCAATGCCGCTCTTTTGGGCCAGCAGTCCGCTGAGCAGGTGGTCGATGGATCCCAGGGACCCGCCGCCTATCGAGTTGGCGCCCGGGTTCGCCTTCCACGCGTCGAGGAAGTCGGCCAGGGTCTGGATTTCGGAGTCGGCCGGGACCACCAGCACGGCGTAATCGTCCGCGAGGCGGGCGATGGGCACGACGTCGGCCATGGACTCTGGATTGTCCGCCAGTTCGATGGCCCCCACCATCACGCCTCCGGTGACCAGCAGCGCGTCTTCGCGCCCCGGGGTCTGGACAAACTGGCTCAGGCCGATGGTGCCGCCGGCGCCGGGCACGTTGACTACCTGCGGATTGTTCACCACGCCGTTGCTGCGGAGCGCCTGCTGCGCCTCGCGGGCAAACCCGTCCCAGCCGCCTCCGGGGGCGGCCGGAGCGATGAGCGTGAGTTTGCTGCGTGCGGTTGCCGTGCCGCCGGATGCTGCTGCGTTGACGAACGCCAGCACCGTGACCACGGCTACGACCAGGGCGAAAAGCCCGGTGCGAATGGTCTTTTTCATGTTTCCCGTTCCATTACTTCGTTGTCGGAGGGGGTGGGGCGCGTTGTACACAATGCAATACAGCTATACCCGAAGTGACCCGCATCACTCTAGTCCCAAACGCGACTCCGGTAACAAAAGGAAGATGTGCCTCAATATTTCGCCGCCGTTGGATCGGGTAGGGAATCTGCGTAGACTCTTCACCGTTCGCAGATTGAATGTATACAGTTGTATGCAACAGCAACCAGGAGTGCATCATGACAGAAGTTCCGGAGACCGTCAGGACCGAAGTAGTGGTGGTGGGCGGCGGCAACGCCGGGTTTACCGCCGCACACGCCGCAGCCGAACGCGGACGAAAGGTGATCCTCCTGGAGAAGGGTGCCGAGGAACTTTCCGGCGGCAACAGTTTCTACACCGCCGGCGCCACGCGGATTGTCCACGGCGGGCTGGAGGACCTGGCCGGACTGGTGGAACCCGATGACCGGCACGCCTCCACCGTGGTGCCGCCTTACACCGCAGAAAACTACGCCTCGGACCTGGCCAAGGTGACTGAAGGGCGCAACGACCCGGAGCTGACCGAGGTCCTGATCGCCGAAAGCCAGTCCACCCTGCGCTGGCTTAACGGCCTGGGACTGAAGTACCGGCTGATGTACGAGCGCCAGGCCTACGAGCGTCCGGACGGCAGCTACCTGTTCTGGGGCGGGCTGCACGTGGGAAACGTGGGCGGCGGCGAAGGCATGATGGCGGACCACGTCCGGGTGGCCCGGGAGCTGGGCACTGACATCCGTTACGCCAGCCCCGCGACCCGCCTTGTGGTCGACGGCGGCCGCGTCACCGGCGTCGTCGTTAGCGGACCCGTTGGTGAGTACCGGATCGAAGCCGAGTCCGTAATCCTCACCGCCGGCGGCTTTGAATCCGATCCGCAGCTGCGCCGGGAACACCTGGGCGAAGGGTGGGAGAACGCGAAGGTGCGCGGCACCCCGTACAACACCGGCGACATGATCCTGGCTGCGCTCGACGCCGGCGCCGGCCGCGGCGGGGACTGGAACACCTGCCACAGCGTGCAATGGGATGCCTTTACGCCGGAGAACGAAAGCAACCGTGAGCTGACCAACCGGCTCACCCGGCAGAGCTACCCCCTGGGCATCATTGTGAACCGCGACGGCGAGCGGTTCCTGGATGAAGGTGCAGACTTCCGCAACTACACCTACGCCAAGTACGGCAAGGAAATCCTCCGCCAGCCCGGGTCCGTCGCCTGGCAGATATTCGACGCCGCGCTGCGCCCGATGCTGCGCACCGAGGAATACGACATGCCCGGTGTCTCCGTGGAAACCGCGGACACCATCGCGGAGCTGGCCGCCAAGACCGGCATCAGCCCCGAAGCGCTGGAGAAAACCGTCGCGGACTACAACTCCTCCATTGACCGCAGCGTGGAGTTCGATCCCAACGTGCTCGATGGCCGGGGTGCCCAAACCGCTCCGGTGAAGAGCAACTGGGCGAATCCGCTGGAAACCGGACCGTTCTACGCGTTCGGTGTCACCTGCGGCATCACCTTTACGTTCGGCGGGGTCCGGGGCGATACCTCCGGTCGGGTGCTGGACACCGAGGGCAACGCCATCCCGGGGCTCTTCGCCGCGGGCGAGATGCTGGGCGGACTCTTCAGCATCAACTACCCCGGCGGGTCCGGCCTGGCCGCCGGCTGCGTCTTCGGCCGCAGGGCCGGCGCGCTGGCCTGACTGCGCCGGGCCGGTGTGACCGCGTAGGGCCGGTGTGACCGCGTAATGTTGGGACCGACAGTTTCGGTTATATTCCGTATCTCTTCGAGGACGTTCAGTGGCCCAAGCAGCATCAGCACGTATTGACGGTGAGGCGATCTTCGCAACGCTGCGCAGTGAGATCCTCTCCGGCGTGCACAGCCCCGGTACGCCCATGCGGGAAGTAACCCTGGCCGAACGCTTCGGCGTCTCCCGGACTCCGGTCCGGGAGGCGCTCTCCCGCCTGCAGCAGGAACGCCTGTTGGAGCGGGTGGCACGAGGGCTGCAGGTGCCCGAAATCGATCCGGCGCAGGTCATCCAAATCTATGACATGCGGATCATGCTCGAAGAAGAAGCGGCCGGACAGGCAGCCCGCGCGCGGCAGTTCACCGACCTGATGCGGCTGGAGGCCCTGCTGGAACGCGACCGGCAGCTGACGGAGCCTGATGACACCACGCGGATCACCACTAATCTGGAATTCCACGCGGCGGTGTGGGCTTGTGCGCACAATCCGGTCCTGACGGATCTGCTGGAGCGGCTGAGCACGCACCTGGTGCACGCCCCGCAGTCCACGCTGTCCGTGGAGACCCGATGGGATACCGCACTGGCCGAGCATGCGGCCCTGATCGAGGCCATTGAGCGGCAGGACGTGGATGAGGCACGCCGGATTGCCCGTGCGCACATGGAAACAGCCCGCCAGATCCGCCTGAAGCTCCTGCGCGAAGGGGCGCTGCGTCAGCCGCTCCGGCCGTTTACGCGCTAGTGCTGCGGGGCGTAGGTCAGCGGTTCCGTGATCCACTCAATGTCGCTCCACGGATCCATCCGCTGCAGGATGTCGAAGCTGGTGCGGCAGAAGTCCACCACCGCACGCTGGGGATCGGGGGTGGAGAAAGCGTCCTTGAGGGTGAGGATGAATTCGCTGGACTTGGTGAGGAACTCTGCCTGGGGCGGCGCCAGCATGCTGCCGTAGCTGCCGATGTTGGACAGGAACGGATAGGGCATCACGTAAAACGCCGGTTCGATGGATGACGGGTCGCCGGGCCAGAAACCGAACTCGCAGAACCGCTCATCGAAGCTGTTTGCGGCAATGGCTCCCTTGCCCGGATAGGGAGCGGACTGGCCGCTGTAAATCGCTCCGGAGATGTCCATGGTGCCGAACCAGTACGCCGGCAGATGCACCTTGCCGCGCACCGGTGCCAGGAACTGTGACAGGCTCCGCTGGGCGAAGTGCAGGTTGTCCAGGAACAGTTCCACGGCATGCCTGTCGTAGCTGTGATGCTTGGTGTCGGCATCAAAAGGCACTGGATCATAGAATTCCTGCGGCTCCGTGTTGATGGGCGTGGGAGCTTCGATGAACTCAAGGGCATCCATTAGCTGCTGGTAGAAGCCGGCCACGCTGAGCCCGTCGGTCAGGTCCAGCCGCGTGCGGATGTAATTCGTGTTCTGCACATCGACGTGGTGCTCACGCAGGTTGAAATAGATCTCGAAGTTGGTGTCCGGACCGGGGATCACGCCGGTGCCGATACCCTGCACCGTCAGCGGCATCCGTACGTGCGCCCACTCCGGTTCCGGACAGCTTCGTTCCACTTTCACCTTGCCGGCCATCTGCAGGAACAGGTGCAGGGTATCCGCGGTGGCCTGCCAGTCGGGATAGTTCAGGAAGTTCTTGTCCATGGGAAGCACCTCTGCTCGGGGACGGACCTCGCATATGCTGCTCTTAGTGTGAAACCCGTCCCCGGACACGGTCAACGGCCGCGATTACGTGGACAGGGGTGTCCGGCGTTCGGCGTCGTCTGCCAGGACGGCCTCGCTGAGGGCCTCGCCGCGGCGCTCGTCGCTGTAGACCATAAGGGTTGATCCCACCAAGGCAAGGACAATGGCAATCAGCCCGTAGGTGGAAGGCAGCGTCTGGTACACCGCAAGGGATACAACAATGGTCAGTGCCGGCGCGAGCGCATTCGTGACCGGTGAAACGATGGACGCCTTCCCCCGGCTGAGCGCCATCACGAGGAACAGGGCACCTACGGCATTGAGCAGCTGGGTTGCGGCGGTCAGGGCCGGTGCCTGCCACGGGGCATCAAGCGGGATTCCGCCGCCGGCTATGAGTGCAACAGGTGCGAGCAGCAGGCCGGTGATCGCCATCCAGGCGAAGGTGGTCGCGTCATTCACGCCGATGGTTGCCGCTTTGCGCATAAAGAACGCCTGCACGCCCCAAGCTACGCAAATCAGGATTGAAAGGAGCAGCCAGGTCCCTGCACTGGCATCGTCATCTCCGCTGGAGATGCTGAAGAGGACCAGTGCGGCAAGGACGGCCACCAGCCCGAGTACTGCAATCTTGGTGAGTCTCTCCCGGAGGAAGACGATCGCCATCACAACAGTGATGGCCGGGGAGATCGAGATGATCGGAAAGATGAGGTATGCCGGTCCGCGGGACAGTGCCTCGAAAAGAAGCAGCTGGCCGCCTGCGCCGGTCAGCCCCACAAGTACGCCGTATACAGCCGCCATGGGACGCCGGTCGAATTTCTGCCGGCGGAGGGCAAACGCCGCCGGAATGATCATGGTTAGTGACCAGATCACGTACACCATTTCGTTCGGATATCCGTAGAGCGTGGTGGGAGAGGCGGAAAAGGCGCCCCAAACGCCCCAGAAAAGAATCAGGAGCGAAGCGTAGACAATCCAGGACTGGGTTTTCCTCATGGTGGTGTCCTTAGGTCGTGGGTTGCAATTGCTGGAGGTTCTCGAGCGCCGGATCGGACAACGGTTGGCCCGCAGTCCGTGCGGCATACAGGGCAGCCCCAATTCCCGGCCCGAGGAGAGGCGTGCGAAGTTCGTAGCGGAACGCGCGGAATCCGATCGCATCGCTGAACATGTTCCGCATGTAAGCGGAACCGAACATTCCGCCGGAATAGGAAAGCGGAACCGCTTCATCTGCGCAATAGCTGAGGTTCATAGCGGTGACGTCGACAATCTGCACAAGTTCACGGCACGCGTCACGGATGATTTCCGCGGCAAGTCCGTCGCCCAATTCCGCGGCCTGGACCACCGTCTTTGACAGGTCCGCGATTGCCATCCGCCGGCCGTGCCACTCGTTTTGGACAATGCCGACCAGGTCCAGGTCGTTGGAGATATTCATGCGTGCCCGCATCACGTCGTAGAGCTCGCTTCGCTGCTTCCGCCCGTCGCTCATCCGTGAAAAGGCGTTCAATCCGCGCACGGCAATCCAATATGCGGATCCTTCGTCCCCGAACAGCTCGCCCCACCCTCCTGCCCTATAGGTACGGCCTGCGCGCTCGCCGTAGGTCATGGAACCGGTCCCGCTGATGACGTTGATGCCGTCCGCTGCAGCGAGCGAGCCGGACCATCCGCAAATCATGTCGTTGTCGCACGAGTAGCGGGACGATCCCAGAATGCCCTCCGGCATGGCACGGAGTTCCGCCACATCCCCGCTGACCTCTCCGTAACCCGGGAGCCCGAAAAATGACTGTGTGATGTCTGCGGGGGCTATGCCTGATTGCAGGGATATTTCTTCTATGCCTTTGCGCAGAACTGTTGCTACAAGCTCAATGCCTTCGTCCACGTAGTAGCAGCTTGGCTGCTCCACTTCGGCCAGTACTCGGCCGGTTGCGTCAATCAGGACAAACGCTGTTTTCGTTCCTCCTCCGTCAACACCTAAATATGTACGCATTCCGGTGGCTGTAGGCGCAGTAAATCCAGGCATGGCCCGCTCCTTTTGGCGTTTGCGTCCCGCGTCGTACCTGCGATGAGTAAAGTGTTCGCTTTGCGCAATAAATATCAATACCCGGTGCTAAAGTGAGCAGAAATTTTGCGCGCGCATGGGAGGCGGGCCGCCATGTCAGACCTGGGAACAGAGGAACTCCGCCCCCATGCCATCAGCAGGAAACGCCTCAACCGTATGCACCGGATATTGTCCGTGCTTCACAACGAGCGCTACGCCTCCCTGGACGGTCTCGCCCAGCAATTAGGGCTATCCAAAGCGACCCTTCGACGCGACCTGGCCGCCCTGGATGAACAGGGGCTCTTGATCAGGACACACGGCGGCGCAAGGGCCAGGGGCTCGAGCAGGGAGATTCCAGTGCGGCTGCGGGACGCCCAGGCGCCGGGGACCAAAAGCCTTATTGCACGGCAGGCGGCGCTCATGATTCCATCAGGGCCCCACGCCCTTGCAGTCAGCGGCGGCACCACGACGCAGGAAGTCGTACGCGCTCTCCACTATCGAACGAACCTGACCATCATTACGAACGCATTGACCATTGCCGTCGACTGCGCCGCGAATCCGAGGCTGAACGTCATCATCACCGGGGGTACCGTCCGCGCCAGCTCGCTCGAGGCGGTGGGGCCGCTATCCGAATCGGCCTTCGCGTCAATGAACATTGGCACTGCTGTCCTTGGCACTGACGGGATCAGCGTCGAGGGCGGAGTGACTACCCATGACGCCACGGAGGCCCGGACCAACCGGGCGATGGTCGAGGCGGCCCAGCGCGTTATTGTCGTTTCCGACGGATCAAAGGTCGGTAAAATGACCCTGGCGAAAATGGCGGACCTACGTCAGATCGACGATTTCCTGACAGATGAAACTGCAGACCCGACGGCGTTGGAGAAGATATCCCGGGCGGGTGTAAGGGTCCACGTTGTGGCCCGCTCCCGCTAGCCCGCGAGGGGAAGGAGGGACTGCTCCCTGCTGCCGCCGACAACTGTCCGCAGGTTTTCCGGGTAATCCGTAATCACAGCGTCCACCCCCAGCGCCAGGACCTTCGCGCTGTGTGCCGGAGCATTGACCGTGTAGACCCACAGGCCCAGTCCGGCAGCGCGGACCGCTGCGGCGCCGTCGTCGGTAAGGCACAGGTGATTAGCCACCACCCCGGCTGTCCGCGGATCCAACCCGTTCAGCAGCAGGGCGTCCGGATCGGCGTCGACCAGCTGCCATGCCTGCAGGTTGCAGTCAGCCGCCTTGCCCACGGCGGCGGGGTCAAAGGAACTGACCGTCACCGGCCGGGTTTCACGCAGCCGCATCCAGTCATCATGGTCGGCCAGCATTGAGGCAAGGGCCTGTTCAACGCCCGGCGAACTGGCCGGCGCCTTGATCTCCAGGTTGATGCCCAGGTCAAAACCCACCGCCTCGGGAAGGTCGGCGAGGAAGAGCACCGGCTCTCCGGTGTACTGCGCGTCGAAATACGCTCCGCAATCCAGCTGGCGGAGCTCTCCTGCGGTAAAGGAGGTGATGGGGTCGCCGGCCCGTAACGGGTAGACCTGCGCCACGTTGGTAGTGCGGAAGCCGGTTTCGTCGTGGAAAAGGAACAACTCGCCGTCGGCCGTGAGGCGGACATCGGTTTCGATCATGTCGGCGCCAGCTGCACGCGCCCGGGCGAAGGAAGCCGCTGTGTTTTCGGGTGCCGAACCGCTGTTCCCGCGGTGCCCCACCACCAGCGGAGGGTGCCCTTGAAGTGCCGTCTGTCCTGTCCTGTATGCCACCTGCGGGGTACCTCGTCACACTTCGCACATTGATGTTGCAGCCGCCGCCGGACGGTGGCTCGTCCACTTCGACGTTAGGCCTCCCGCGGGCCTGGCGCCGAACTTCGTGCCGAACGCCACGGCTGTATGTGTGCCACGCTAACTGCCCGGATTTACGGGGTCGCGAACGCTAGGCTAACGGTGCGTGAACACCTGGCTTTGGGGGTTCGCGGGCACTGTTTTGGGGGAGATATGCGGTTACACCATGTCCAGGTTTCAATGCCGGCCGACGGCGAAAACTCCGCCCGGCGCTTCTACGGCGAGGCGCTGGGCCTGACGGAGGTGCCCAAGCCGCCGTCGTTGGCCGGTTCCACTGCAAGGACCCGTTCGGGAACCGGGTGGAGATCCTCTCCCCTGCGGCAGAGGTTTCGGCGTTGAGTATCCAGCAGCCGGTGGAAGAAATCCGGGACGAGATCCTTTCAGCCGCTGCCGCTGTCCGGGCCGCAGCCCGCCTGGAGAACGACGAGTGGCGATCCGGGGTGGCCGCACGGATCGAAGAGTTGTTTGCGGGCGTGACCGAAGCGGGCGACCTGCGGGAGCGCGCTGCTGACTGCCTTGGCCTCTATGGCGGAATGGGGTCCTTCTCAGACGTTGGAACCGAACTCATGTCTGATGCCGTGTCCAAGCTGCGCGTTCCCCTGGTCCGTGCGCGGGCCTTCGAGGCCGAATAGACCGGAGGCGAGATGGAACCTGCTGGCCCAAGTATCAGTATGCTGATCTTCGGTAAACGGAGAGAGGAACGTCTTTGGGCTCGTGGTATGACGCGTTGCTGTGGGGAACGGTGGCTGGATCGGCGCTGGTGATCGGGTCCGCCATTGCATGGAAATGGCATATCCCGCCGAAGATCGTCTCTTCGGTGATGGCTTTCGGCGCCGGTGTTTTGATTTCCGCCCTGGCCTTTGAGCTGGTGGACGAGGCCGTGGAATCCGGCGGCCTCCCGGCCACCGTTTGGGGTTTCCTCGCCGGCTCGGTGGCGTATGTCGGGGCCAATACCCTGCTGGCCCGGGCCGGCGCGCGGCACCGGAAGCGTTCCGGCGACAAGCACCCCAGCGAGGAGGACAGCCCGGGCAGCGGCGGCGCCATTGCCGTGGGTGCACTGCTGGACGGCATTCCGGAATCCGTAGTGCTGGGTTTGGGGCTGGTGACGGCGTCAGCGGTCAGCCCTGCCATGCTTGCTGCTGTCTTCATTTCCAACGTGCCTGAGGGGCTTTCCAGCACTGCGGGCATGAAGCGTTCCGGGCGCAGCGCCAAGTACGTTTTCGGCGTGTGGGGCGGTATCGCGATCCTGTGCGGACTGGCGTCGTTGCTCGGCTTTGTTGCCTTGCAAGGTGCACCCGTGGAGCTGATCGCCTTCATTACTGCCATTGCTGCCGGGGCCATCCTGGCCATGCTCGCGGACACGATGATTCCCGAGGCTTTCGAAGAGAGCCATGTGCTGACCGGTTTGATTGCTTCCTTCGGGTTCCTGGTCGCCTTTTCCATTCACCGTTTGGGCTGAGTACCGGGCAGGGGTGGCGTCAGGGCCGGGCGGGTTTCACGTTTCCGGAAAGTCCCGTCCGCGAATCAAGGCCAGCCCGAGGTTGTGGCCCGCTTCTGCCATGACAGCGCTGCCGTAGTCCGCAAAGCCGCCCGCTCCCCCGCGGTACAGTTCCAGCGCCTTGGCTGCAGATCGACGCAGCGACTGCTCATCTGTAATTGCGTTGAACATGGCTTCCACCCAATCAGCCACGTTCTCCCGCTGCTCATCGTCGTCGGTGAGTGCTGCGTGGCGGAGCCCCCGGGCTGCCGAAAGAACCCCGTGACGAACTTCTGCCACGGCTTCCTGCCCGGTGGGCGGTGTTCCGTCCTCAGTCCGGTGAGCAGAAGTGAGTTGCCGGACCTCGAAGGAGGCAGCGGCACTTGGGGCCGTCTCGCCGCGAAGCCGTTCCATTCCTTGGACCGCTTCCGATCTGCTGGCGAACTGCGGGCTCCGGCGGATAAAGTCGCCGTTTTCTTCAAAAACCCGGTATTCCCACAACGGGCGCGGATACGAATGCTGGACCAAGGCCCACGTTCCGTCCCATAGCTCGAAACGGGGGTTTGAATACCTCAAAGATGCTCCTTCTGTGTGACGTCACTGGCCGGTCGATCAGCCGTCCCCTGCCGGCTGCGGGCGGCGGGTCGCGGGGTGCGGGGTGCGGGGTGCGGGGCTGCCGCCCTCACGGCGAGCCTACCGCCGCCACCAACGTTGCCGGGCTACCGGCCATGTGTGCCGTCCGGAGCGGCCCCGGGGAGAAACAGGGTCAGCTTTTGGAGGGTAGGTAGCGGTGTCAAAAAGACGGGTATTTGGAGTTTCCCGAAAGGTCGTTTTGACCCTCTTTTGGCCCCGGAATTGTCAGTGCCGGGTGAAATCCTTGAGGCATGGATCAGCTCGGAAACGCCGAACGGATAACTGAAGAATCAGAGACAAAACACCAGTCGGCTAAAGGCCAGGCTGGTAAGGCGGGTGCCTCCGACTCGGAGCGCACACTCGCAGTTTTCCGGGCTGATTTGCATGTAGCGGTTAACGACGCCGGACAAGTCGGCGGTGGCTTCGACGCCGCGGCCTCCACCACCGCCTATGCCGGCGCTGCCGGAAATCCAGGCGCTGCCGGAGATCCAGGTTTTGACGCCGGTTTTCCGGACGGCTTCAGCGGGGTGCTGGCCCTGCAGAACCTTGAATCCTTTGACGAACAGACCACCTGCGATGTTTTGGCCCGCGTGGTCCATCTGGTTCGGTGGACGCAGGCACAGGAGGCCCGCCTGATCCACCATATGGAGGAACTCTTCCGGTCCGGTCTCTGCAAGGATTTGGGCCGGGAAGAAGCCGGGCTCGCGTTCAGCCTCGCAGCTTCGGAATGCGCAGCTATTTTGAACGTCCCGCAGACCACCGCGCAGGGGATGATGTTCGAAGCGGACAGGCTCTGCGGCGTCCATACCGCCACCCTGGCCGGATTGGAAGACGGACGGTTCAGCTACGGGCACGCTCAAGTGGTGCTCGACCAGTGTGAGAACATTCCGGCGTCGGAGCTTCCCGGGTTCGAGTCCGAACTGCTGGCCAAGGCAGAAGGCGTAACGAGGAGCCAGTTCTGTGCCAAGGCCAGGCGGCTAAGGGAGCGCAAAAACCCGGAGACCGTGCCCGAACGGCATCTGACTGCCTTTGATAAGCGGCGGGTTGTCCTGGACCGGGACGAGGACGGCATGTCGTGGCTGTCGGCGCATTTGCGGGCCGCGGAAGCCCAGCAGATCTACACGGCCTTGAGCACTGCTGCCCGCGGTGAACAGGCCGCCGGTGACTCCCGGACTGCGGACCAGCTGCGCGCCGATGTCCTGGCCCAGCTGCTGATGGGCGGCCTCGGCTCAGCCCCGTCAGGTGCACGAAGTGGAGCGGGCGCCGAAGCAGGCGGTCGAGCAGCCGGCGGAGCAGGCGGTCGAGCAGCCGGCGGAGCAGGCGGTCGAGCAGCCGGCGGAGCAGCCGACCGTGCAGGCGGTCGAGCAGCCGACCGTGCAGCCGACCGTGCAGGCGGTCGAGCAGCCGGCGGAGCGGGCAGTGGACCTGCCGAGGCCGATCCCGACGCCTCAGCAGTCCTGCCGCGGGCCGAAATCATGGTCCTGATCAACGCTGAAACCCTCTTCGGCGCCAACGAGGAGCCGGCTGAGCTCCACGGCTACGGTCCGATCAGCGCCGAAGAAGCCCGCCGACTGGCCCGCAACGCTGCGGGGTGGACGGGTCTGGCCCAGGATCCGAAGACCGGTGAAATCCTCGGCGTGGGCAGGCGTCGGAAAGTCCCCGCCGGACTGGCCCGCTGGCTACGCGCCCGGGACGGGACCTGCCGGTTCCCGGGTTGCAGGGTCAGCACCGCCGTCACGGAAATCGACCACACCATCGACTGGGCGGCAGGCGGTCCCACCGAGCACGGCAACCTTGAACACCTGTGCCGCCGGCACCACCGGTTCAAGACCCTGGGTTATTGGAAGGCCCGCCAGCCAACACCAGGTGTGATCGAGTGGACCTCGCCCACGGGACGGGTTTACCGCACTGATCCTTTCCTGGAATGCGGATCTGCACCCTCAACGCGTGAGCCCGGCGACGTGTTGGAACCCGCACCCTTCTGAACGCCTGTGCCCCAGCAGCCGGGGATCAACCTTCGCCTCCCAACCTCAGTTCCCCGATCCCCGCGACCCGACCGGTGCCGCCACCGGCGCCGTGCTCTGCCGCACCACCAGTGACGTGGCCAAATCCAGTCGCAGGTTGTTGGGCCGCTCCCCTTCGAACAACCGCACCGCCATCCGAGCTGCTTCTTCGGCCATCTCGATCAGCGGCTGGTGCACCGTGGTCAGCGCCGGGCTGGACCACTGCGCCACCTGCAGGTCGTCGTACCCAACAATGGACAGCTCCTCCGGAACGCTGATGCCCAGCTGCCGGGCGGCGTCGAGCACCCCGAGCGCCTGCAGGTCGCTGCCCGCAAAAATGGCGGTGGGCCGGTCCGGCAGGGAGAGCAGTTCCAAGGCGTGGTCGCGTCCGCCGTCCACATGGAAGTTCCCGTACCGGATCAGCTCCCGGTCCAGGGGCAGGGCTGCAGCATTGAGCGCGGAACTGTAGCCGTCAATCCGGGCCAGGGAACACATCATGTCCTCCGGCCCGGTAATGGCGGCAATGCGCGTGTGCCCCAAATCGATCAGGTGCCGGGTGGCCATCATGCCGCCGGACCAGTTCGCCGAACCCACAGAGGGCACATCCGGCGCCGGGTCACCCGCCGGATCGATGATGACAAAAGGAATGGACCGTGCTTCGAGTTGGCGGCGCGAGTCCTGGGCCAGGTCGGAGAACACCAGCACGACGCCGACCGGCCGGCGGGCAATCACGCCTTCCACCCACTCGGGCGACGGCGCGTGCCGGGTACCGCTTTCGGTCAGGACCACGCTCAGTCCCTTTTCACGGGCCACATTCTCCACCCCGCGGATGATCTCCAGCGCCCACGCACTTTCGAGTTCGTGGAACACCAGCTCGAGCAGCCGCGACTTCGCTCCTCCCTTCCGCCGGTAGCCGTGATCCTCCAGCAGCGCCTCCACTTTCGCCCGGGTGGCCCGTGAAACATCGGACCTGCCGTTCAATACTTTCGAAACTGTGGAGAGGGAAACATCGGCTTCCGCAGCCAGATCAGCCAGGGTGACCGGGCTCTGCGGGACGGATGACGGCATGAAGTGCCCTTCGGTGAGGCGATACAAAAACGGAAACCAGTTTATCGAAAAGTGTTGCGCATCACATTACGCCCAACTTATGCTGACCGCGTCAAGTAACTTTCGATCAATATACCGAAACTTTCGGAAGGTGTTCAAAGATGAACAAGCCCTCGCTACGGACCCCGGTCCTGGCCGCAGCCAGCACGCTGGCCCTCGGCCTCACGCTGGCCGGCTGCGGAGGAGGCGGCGAATCCGCATCCTCAGACCGTCCCGAGAACGAGGTTCACGTCCTCGTTTACGGAGACGCGAGCAACGACGTCGAAACCGCCATGGTGGACCGCTTCAACGAAACCTCCGATGTAAAGGTTGTCCTGGACACCATCCCCGGCGCCGACTACCAGCAGAAGCTCCAGACGGTGATGAGCACCGACGCCGCACCGGACATCTTCTTCAACTGGGGCGGAGGCAGCATCTCCAACTTCGTGGACGCTGACCTGCTGATGCCGCTGGATGACTTCATCGAAGAGGACCCGCAGCTCAAGGACGCCTTCCTGCCCTCGGTGTTCGACGTCGCCACGGTGGACGGCACTCCCTACGGCATCCCGATGCGCGGCACCCAGCCGGTCATGCTGTTCAACAACAAGGAAGTCCTCGCCTCTGTGGGCATCACCGAATCCCCGAAGACGTGGGATGACCTGCTCGCCGCCGTCGACAAGCTCAAGGCAGCCGGCAAGACGCCCATTGCCCTGGGCGGAGGCGATGAATGGCCCACCCAGATGTGGTTCTCCTACGTTTATGACCGGGTGGCAGGTCCGGAACTCTTCCAGACCGCACTCGACGGCGACACCAGCGTGTGGGACTCCGAAGAGAGCCGGGAAGCTCTGGGCAAGCTCCGCGACCTGGTGGATTCCGGCGCCTTCGGCACCAACTTCCAGTCCGTGAAGTTCACCGACGGCGGCTCCCCCGCGCTGCTGGCAGGCGGACAGGCCGGCTTCGAACTTATGGGCTCCTGGGAGTACTCCACCATCCGGGACACCAACCCTGACTTCGTGGCCACCAACTTGGGCTGGAGCACGTTCCCCGCGATTGGGGGCGGGAAGGGTGACGCCGCCAACCTGGTGGGCAACACCAACAACTACTATTCCGTCCTCAAGGACACCCGGTACCCGGACACCGTGCGGGACTTCCTGAAACTGATGTACTCGGATGAATTCGTCCAGGCGCAGATGGCCACCGGCAACCTGCCCACCACCACCAGCACGGAGCAGTTCCTGGACCAGGCGACCAACCCGGAGTATGCCCGCTACCAGTTCGAGCTGGTGCAGGACGCCCCGAACTTCCAGCTCTCCTGGGACCAGGCCTATCCGCCGGCCGCCACCCCCACCATCCACAGCGCCGTGGCCGATTTCTTCGCCGGAAGCATCGACGAAGACGGTTTCATTTCGGCCATGCAGTCCCTGAAGAAGTAAACCGGGGCAAAGGCCAGACCATGACCACTCTGCTTCCACCGCGGCCGCCGGCCGCATCGGACCACCCCGCCAAGGGGCGTCCGGTGCGGCCGGGCCGCGCCCGCCTCAACCGTCCCGGCGTGGCATGGACCCTGCCCGCCACCGTGTTTTTCCTGCTCTTCGCCGTGATCCCGCTGATCGCCGTCGTGGTCCTGTCCTTTATGACCTGGACGGGCCTCGGCGATCCGAAGTTTGTCGGCATGGAAAACTGGCAGGAGCTGGCCGGAGATCCGGTAATGCTCAAGAGCCTGTGGCTGAGCCTGCTGTTCATTGTGCTCGGGGTGGCGACCCAAACTCCGGTGAGCATCCTCCTCGGTGTATGGGCGGCCGGGCCGCAACGCAACCGTGCCGTGCTCAGCGCCATCTTCTTCCTGCCGCTGCTGCTGTCCTCGGCAGCCATCTCCGTGCTGTGGCGGGCGCTGCTTGATCCAAACTTCGGCGTCCCGGCGCAGTTCCGCTGGCTGTTCGGAGACGGCAACCTCTTCGGCCACCAGCCCACCGCGATAGGCGTCATCATCTTTGTGGGCATGTGGCAGTTCACCCCCTTCCACACCCTGATCTACCAAGGGGCCGCCAAATCCGTTCCGCCGGTGCTCTACCAGGCCGCGGAAGTGGACGGAGCCGGACGGGCCCGGCAGTTCTTTTCCATCACCCTGCCGCAGCTGCGCAACAGCATCATCACCTCGGTGATCCTCATGGTGGTGGGCGGCCTGACCACCTTTGAAACGGTGCTGATCCTGACCAACGGCGGACCCGGGACAGACACCACCATCACCGCCTTCTACATGTTCGAGGAAGCCTTCCGCCGCTACAACTTCGGCATGGGTTCGGCCATTGCCGTGGTGCTGGTGGTGGTGGCCACCGCCATTTCCCTGGTCATGGTGAAGCTCTCCGGCTACGACAAAATGCGCAGCACCATGGAGGGAGTCTGATGCGTACCCGTCCCAATTACATTGCCGGCGCCGCCGTCACCCTCTGGCTGCTGATCGTGGCCCTGCCGCTGTACGTAATGGTGGCCGCCAGCGTGCAGAGCCGCACCGAATTCAGCGCCAACGGCCCGGTTGCCTTGCCCACCGGTTTCACGCTGGACAACTTCCTGGAGGTGTTCCGCAGCGGCTTCGGCAAGTACTTCCTGAACACCTTTGTGGTCACCGCCGGGGTGGTGGGCATAGTCCTGCTCGTGGTTCCGCCGCTGGCCTACGCCATTGTGCGCAGCCAGTCCCGGTCCACCACGCTGATCTTCAGGTTCTTCCTGCTGGGGCTGGCCATTCCGGTGCAGGCGGTGATTGTGCCGATGTTCTACCTGATCAATTCCGTAGGGCTGTATGACACTCTGCTGGGCATCATCCTGCCCACGGCGGCGTTCGCCCTGCCGATTTGCACCCTGATCCTCTCCGGGACCATGCGGGACATCACCCCCGACCTCTACGAGGCCATGTCCGTGGACGGCGCCTCCACGGCGCGCACGTTCCTGCGCCTGGTGCTGCCGCTGTCCAAGGGCGGACTGTCCACCATCGCCGTGTTCGCCGCCCTGCAGGGCTGGAACGGGTTCCTCCTGCCCCTGATCCTTACCCAGTCCGACTCCACCAAGGTGGTCACCCTGGGCCTGTTCAACTTCCAAACCCAGTACGGCATCAACGTGCCGGGCATCCTCGCCGCAGTGATGCTCTCCATGATTCCGGTGCTGCTGGTGTACCTCTTTGCGCGTCGCGCGCTGGTCCAGGGCCTTATGGGCGTGGGCGGAAAGTAGACATGACAGATACAACAGTTGATTACCTGCCCTGGCGTGACACCTCCCGGACCGCCCGCGAGCGCGCCGCCCTGCTGGCAGCACAGATGACCAGGCAGGAAAAAGTGGCCCAGCTCTTTGGCGTCTGGGTGGGTGCCTCCAGCGAGGGCGGCCAGGTCGCCCCGCATCAGCACGACATGAAGGAACCGGTCCCCCTCGAGAACCTGCTCCCTTCCGGGCTGGGCCAGCTCACCCGCCCCTTCGGTACGCACCCGGTGGATGCGGGGATGGGTGCCCTGTCCCTGATGCGCACCCAGCAGCGGATCGCCGGAGCCAACCGGTTCGGCATCCCTGCCATGGCGCATGAGGAGTGCCTGGCCGGATTCGCGGCCTGGGGCGCTACGGCCTACCCGGTTCCGCTGTCCTGGGGGGCCACCTTCAACCCTGAGCTGATTGCCCGGGTGGGCGCAGCCATCGGCGCGGACATGCGTTCCGTCGGGGTGCACCAGGGGTTGGCTCCGGTGCTCGACGTCGTCCGCGACGCCCGCTGGGGACGGGTGGAGGAAACCATCGGCGAGGACCCGTACCTGGTGGGGAGCATCGCCTCCGCCTACATCCGCGGCTTGGAAGGCGCAGGCGTGGTGGCCACGCTGAAACACTTTGTGGGCTACTCGGCTTCCAAGGCCGGCCGCAACCTGGCGCCCGTCTCGGTAGGTGTCCGCGAGCGCGCCGACGTGCTGCTGCCACCTTTTGAAATGGCGGTCCGGGAAGCCGGCGTGCGTTCGGTGATGCACGCCTATACCGACGTCGACGGCGTCCCCTCCGCTGCGGACCGGGACCTGCTCACCGGCCTGCTGCGCGAGACCTGGGGATTTGAAGGCACCGTGGTGGCCGACTACTTCGGAGTGGGTTTCCTCAAGGAGCTGCACCGGGTGGCCGGCACCATGGGCGGGGCCGCCGCAGCGGCACTGACCGCAGGGGTCGACGTCGAACTGCCCACTGTGGATGCCTTCGGCGAGCCGCTGCTGGCGGAACTTGAGGCCGGGCGGCTGGATGAGTCCGTGATCGATACCGCGGTGCAGCGGGTGCTGGAGCAGAAGATCCAGCTCGGGCTGCTGGACGCGGACTGGTCAGCCGTCCCGCCAGCCCTGGCGGGCATACCCGGCCTGGATCTGGCCGGCGGCACGGCGGACAGGGCCTCGGACGGCGCCCCAGCGGTCAGCGTAGCCGGATCCGTAAACCTGGACGGACCGGAAAACCGTGCCCTGGCCGCAGAAGTGGCCGAACAGGCCCTGGTCCTGACCGCCAACAACGGCATTCTGCCGCTGGCAGCACCGGGACGGATCGCCGTCGTCGGGCCCAATGGAGATAATCCGATGGCGTTCCTGGGCTGCTACTCCTTCCCAGCACATGTGGGGGTGCAGCATCCGGAGGTGGCCGCCGGCATCGAACTGCCCACGGTGGCCGCCGCACTGCGCACCGAATTCCCGGACAGCACGATCACCGTCGCCGAAGGCTGCAGCGTGGACGGACCTGCCACGGACGGATTCGACGCCGCCGTGGCCGCGGCCGGGGACGCGGACGTGGTGGTGGCGGTGTTGGGCGACCGGTCCGGCCTGTTTGGCCGCGGTACCAGCGGCGAGGGCTGCGACACGGAATCGCTGGTGCTGCCCGGGGTGCAGCAGCAGCTGCTCGAGGCCCTGCTCGACACCGGCACCCCCGTGGTCTTGGTGCTGCTCACCGGACGGCCCTACGCCCTGGGCCGGGCGGCCACCGAGGCGGCGGCCATTGTGCAGGCCTTCTTCCCCGGCGAAGAGGGCGGACCGGCGGTGGCGGGCGTGCTCAGCGGACGGATTAATCCCAGCGGACGGCTGCCGGTCAGTGTGCCGGCCTCCCCCGGCGCGCAGCCCTCCACCTATCTGGCCGCTCCCCTGGCCCGGTCCAGCGACGTGTCCAGCATTGACCCCACCCCTGCTTTCCCGTTCGGGCACGGGATCGGGTACAGCACCTTCACCTGGTCCGATGCTGCACTGGACGGTCCGGCGGAGTTCGGCGTCGACGGCGAAACAGTGGTCTCCGTGACCGTCACCAACACCTCCGGGCGCGACGGCACGGAGATAGTCCAGCTGTACCTGCACGATCCGGTGGCCTCGGTGGTCCGTCCGGAGCACCGGCTGACGGGGTTCGCCCGGGTGCCGCTGGCCGCCGGAGCTTCTGCGCGGGTGAGCTTTGGCGTGCCGGCGGACGTTGCGTCCTTCACCGGCCGGAACGGGGTGCGGATTGTGGAACCAGGTGAATTGGAGTTGCGACTGGGCGCCTCCAGCACTGATATCCGTGCAACGGCCGGTGTTACCCTGACCGGTACCGTGCGCGAGGTGGACCACACCCGGCGGCTGCATTGCCCGGCGGAGGTGAGCCCGCTGGATTGAGCCCACTGGACTGAGCCGCATGGATTGAGCAGCACCGGTCCGCACCGCCTGCACCCCTACGACACCCGGGAGCCGCATGTATTACGATCTGCCGGCCGAAGAACTTGCCACCTACCGCGGCAGCACCAGCGCCCCGGAGGACCTGGACCGGTTCTGGGCGGACACCCTGGACCAGGCGCGGGCACATCCTCTGGAGGTGGAGGTCACCCCCTTCCCCAGCGGGTTACGGACGGTTGAGGTCTACGACGTGGTGTTCCCGGGCTTCGCCGGTGACCCGATCCGGGCCTGGCTCCGACTGCCCGCCCGGAGCATCCGGGGCGACGGCCCGCTGCCCGGCGTGGTGCAGTTTGTGGGCTACGGCGGCGGCCGGGGCGACGCACACGAGAGCCTGTTCTGGGCTTCAGCCGGCTTCGCACACCTGCAGATGGACACCCGCGGGCAGGGTGCTGGCTGGAGCACGGGCACGACGCCGGATGCCGCCGGCAGTGCCGGTCCCCAGGTTCCGGGGGTGATGACCCGCGGGGTGCTCGATCCGCAGACGTATTACTACCGCCGGCTGATCACCGATGCCGTTCGGGCGGTGGAGGCCATGCGTTCACTTGCGGGCAGGGGTTTGGTGCCGGTGGATCCGGAACGGGTGGCGGTGCTGGGGATGAGCCAGGGCGGCGGGCTGGCTCTGGCGGCTGCCGCGCTGTACCCGGAGGTGGCCGCCGTCGTCGCCCTGGTCCCGTTCCTTTCGGACTTTCCGCGGGCGCTGACCGTTACCGATGCCTACCCGTACCGGGAAATCACCGATTTCCTGTCCATGCAGCGCGGGACGGCGCAGCAGGTGATGCAGACGCTGCGCTATTTCGACGTCGTGAACCTGGTGCCGCGCGCCTCCGCACCGGCGCTGTTCGCGGTGGGCCTGATGGATACCACCACTCCCCCGTCCACGGTGTACGCCGCCTACAACACCTATGCCGGCCCAAAGGAACTCTCCGTCTGGCCCTTCAACCAGCACGAGGCCGGGGGCAGCCAGGATGAGCTCGCCGCGCTGGCGTTCCTGCGCAAGCAGTTCGGGGAGGGCTAGCTCTCCGCACCAGCGTTGTTCCCGGCGGGATTGTCAGCGGTGAAGAGCTGGCAGGTCTTGTTGTAGTACCGGTCGGTGGTGCCCTGCGCCTGGAGCCCGATTTTCCCGCAGACCCGCATCGACGCCGTATTGGCGGGATTGGTTACTGCCACAATGCGGGGAAGGCCGGCGTCGAACCCATGCTGCAGGACGGCGGCTGCAGCCTCCGGCGCATAGCCCCGCCCCCAGAAGTCCGGGTGGAAGTGCCAGCCGATTTCAATGTCGCCGGACTCCTGCAGTTCCGGGCCCGACGCCGGTATGGGCTTCAGCAGGAGCGTCCCGGTGAGCTGCCCAGCGACGTTGTCCTCCGCCGCCTTCTCCTGCACGGCCCAAATGCCGCAGGTCCCGTCATCCCGGCGGGCCCACGCCTCGATGAGCGCAACTGCCTCGGTCCGGTCCTTCATCAGCTTCGGGGGGTGGCCGCTGATATAGCGCTGCACGTCCATCCGGGAGTACAGGTCGAGGACAAAGTCGGCGTCGTCGGCGGTGAACGGGCGGAGGGTCAGCCGGTCGGTCTCGAGGGCGCGCATTCGGGCAGTCTACGGTCGCTGCGGATGCACGGCAAGGCTGGCGCCGGCGACATCCCGGAATCTCTTGTGCTTCTCACACACAATCTGCAACTATCGCCGAACAACATATACCTATCGTTTTTCGATTAGTAGGGGTTTCGATGCGAGGGATACATCCCGTGGCCGCCAAGGCCGCACTTGCGTTGCTCCTGGCCGGGTGCGTGTTGTGCCAGGTGTGGGCAATCCCGTGGTTGGCCGGCGCAGCGGTCGGGACCTTTCCGGAAGCCGCACCTCTCCGGCAACCCGTCACCGCGCTGGCTGTACTGGTGGTGGCAGCAGTTGAGCTGGGGCTGCTGTCACTGTGGCCCTTGCTTCCGCTCCTTCAACCCAGCAGCGTGATCCGCCGTCGCCACGTGGCCTGTGCAGATATTCTGGCCGCTTCCCTGCTCACCGTCGTAGCCCTGCTCGCGGCGATACTGGACCGTACGTCCCGGGCACAGATGTGTCCTCCGGCCGTTGCTTTGGGCCTGGTCGCGGGAATCGTAGCCAGCGGCACGGGAGCGCTCGTGGTGATGCTGTACCGGCGCCGGTTGAACGAAGAGGTCAGGGGGCAGCAGGTCCCAACACGTCAGGCGTCGTTCCCGCCGGATTCGGTTCCTTGAGCTCCACGAAAAAAACGTGGGTTTCCGTCTCACCCGTGTTTTCGCCGTAATGCTCTTGGGCCGGAAGCCAGCGCACGGCACCAGCAGGCAGTTCCACATCCATATGGGATCCCGCCGGACCGGCACTCGAGTGCAACCGCCGCTGAAAGGAGCTGGCCGTAATCATGACGCTGTCGGGATGCCGGTGCGCCACGCTGATATGCCCCGGGGTGTCCCGGTACTCCAGCACGCGCACACGCTCGTTTTCAAACACCACGGCGTAGTGGTCTGGATTGGACTCCACTGGATCCTGGGCCATAGGCACAATGCTAGAGCCGTGCCCACCCCCGCAACAGGGGCCGCGGGTCAGGCCGCAGCGATGCCGAAGCCCAGCCTGTGCTCCTCCCCCGGAGCCAGCACAATCAGGCCCTCCCCGGAATTGAAGGCATCCGGCGGGCAGGTCATCGGTTCAACGGCCGCACCCCGGCGGCCCATCTGCTCCCCGGAGTAAACCTGGAGCCAGGGCGCGTCCTTGCCGTTGGCGGACAGAACCGAGCCGACGCCGGTTTCGGGATCCGTCAGGCGGACCTGCCATTCGCCGTCGGGCAGGCCCGCATAGGCATGGTCGGCAGTGCGGGCGCCGATGGGTTCCGCAGCCGTAAAAGCCAGCGCGGTGCCTTTCACGTCCTGCAGCTCGGACAGGTCCAGGGGCCGGCCGGACTGTTCCAGGGTGCCGAGCACCTGCGCGGCAGGCACCTCCAGCACACACCGGTCCACCGGCACCAGATCGGCGGTGAGGTAGGGGTGGGCGGAGACCCCGTACGGCGCAGCGGAAGTCCCGGCATTGCGGGCGGCCAGTTCCACGCTCAGCCCGGCGCCGGCGTCGAGCGCGTACACCGCTTCGAGCTCCAGGGTGAAGGGATAGCCCGGCTGGCCCATCAGCCGGTGCCGCAGCACCACGCGGTCGGCAGCGGCCTCGGCTACCTGCCATTCGTCCCAGCACACGAGCCCGTGCAGGGCCATCCCGGTCTCGGGTTCGTTGACGGGCACCTGGTAGTCGGAGCCCTCAAAGGAGTAACGTCCGCCGGCAATCCGGTTGGGCCAGGGCATAAGCACCTTGCCGGTGTAGGCGTGCGGCACGGTGTCCTCGGGCAGCGGCAACACCAGGTGCCGGCCGTCCCGGGTCAGCGCGGCCAGCGTGGCGCCAACCGGGTAGATGGTGGCGCGGTAGGAACCGGCCGCCAGTTCGATGGGGCTGCCGTTGGGACCTGTGCCGTGGAAACCGGTGTTCGTCATGGGCACGAGCCTACCGGGTGGCCGGAAGCGCAGGAGTGACAGCGGCCTGCCGGTAGCGGGCCAACACTTCCGGTGCCGGATCGGCCGTCACCACGGTGGACGTGCCGTCGTTCCAGGCCGGCCAGTCCCCGGTGAGGACAGCGGCCGCCTGCCGCGCGGCGCCGTCGGCCACGTATTCCCCCGGCCGGGGCACGGTGACGGGCAGGCCAAACACCGCGGCGATGGACTGCTGCACCGCCTCGGACCGGGCGGCGCCGCCCACCAGGATCACCCGCTGCGCGTCCACGCCGGTGTCCTTCAGCGCGGCGAACCCGTCCGCCAGCGAACAGGCAATGCCCTCGACTGCGGCGCGGGCCAGGTTCGCGGGGGTGAAATTGGCCAGCGTCACCCCGTGCAGGGAACCGGTTGCATCCGGCAGGTTGGGTGTCCGCTCGCCCTCGAAGTACGGCACCAGCACCAGGCCCTGCGCTCCGGTCGGGGCGGAGAGCGCCAGGCGGGTCAGTTCATGCAAGTCGACGCCGAGCATCGCCGCGGTGGCGTCGAGGACCCGGGAGGCGTTCAGCGTGCAGGCCAGCGGCAGGTAGTGCCCGGTGGCGTCGGCGAATCCTGCCACCAGGCCGGTGGCGTCCGACGTCGGCGCGTCGGCGACGGCAAACACAGTACCGGAAGTGCCGATGGAGACCACTACGTCCCCCACCCCGGCGGCAACGCCCAGCCCGGCGGCCGCGTTATCCCCCGCGCCGGGCCCGATCAGGGCTCCGGACGGCGTGCGCCCGGCAGCTTCCAGCGGCCCGAGCAGGCGTGGCAGCAGCGGCACATGGCCCAGGACCTGCTTCAGGACCTCGGGCAGGTACTCGCCGTTCGCCGGGGACCAGTAACCGGTGCCTGAGGCGTCGGACCGGTCGGTGGTGAGGGCGGCCAGGGCCTCGGCGCCGCTGCCCGGCCCGTATCCGGCCAGCCGCCAGCTCAGCCAGTCGTGCGGCAGGCACACCGCGGCGGTGCGGGCGGCGTTGTCCGGTTCGTTCTCCGCCAGCCAGCGCAGTTTCGCGGCGGTAAAGGCGGCCACAGGAACCGATCCGGTGCTGTCCGCCCAGTAGCGCGCGCCGTCCGGGCCGGCGTCGGCCACCATTTGTTCAGCCGCTCCCGCAGAACGGACGTCGTTCCAGAGCAGGGCCGGGCGGACCACGGCCCCGGTCTCGTCCAGGCAGACCATGCCGTGCTGCTGCCCGCCCACGGACACCGCGGCCACGTCCACCAGACCCCCGGCAGCGGCAAGCGCCTCCTGCAGAGCGGTCCACCATGCTTCGGGATCCACCTCGGTGCCGGCGGGATGGCGTGCAGTGCCCTCGCGCAGCAGGGCCCCGCTCTGCGCATCGCGGATGACTACCTTGCAGGACTGGGTGGAGCTGTCGACTCCGGCGACGAGGGGCATGCCCGGCCTTTCAACAGGTGCTGCCGCCGGCTCCCCCCAAAGGGCCGGCGGCAGCACGGATGGAAGTACTTTTCCGCGTGTGATTCCGGTTAGGTCCGAGAGCCTAGCGGGCACCCATCAGGTGTTCCAGTGCCAGCTGGTTCAGCTTCACGAACCCGAAGTCGCGCTCCGCGGCCGCAGCAGCGTCGAAGTCCTCGAAAGCGGAGGCATCCTGCAGCAGGTCCGTGACGGTTTCCCCGGCGGCCAGCGTGGGCTGCGCCAGTTCGCCGATCCCGGCGTACTGCAGGGCTTCCTGCACCTCGGGGGCGGCCCGGAAAGCGGTGGCGCGTTCCTTGAGCAGCAGGTACATGTCCATATTGGCCTTGGCTGATTCCCAGACTCCGGTGTAGCCCTCGGTGCGGGAGGGCTTGTAGTCGAAGTGGCGCGGGCCCTCGTAGCGCGGGCCGCCGTTGGGGAAACCGTTTTCCAGCAGGTCCACGGTGAAGAAGGCGCTGGTGAGGTCGCCGTGGCCGAAGACCAGGTCCTGGTCGAACTTGATGGACTTCTGCCCGTTGAGGTCAATGTGGAACAGCTTGCCGGACCACAGGGCCTGGGCGATGCCGTGGGTGAAGTTCAGCCCGGCCATCTGCTCGTGCCCCGTCTCCGGGTTCAGGCCAACAATGTCGCCGTTCTCCAGCTGGGCAATGAACGCCAGCGCGTGGCCGATGGTCGGCAGGAAAATGTCGCCGCGCGGTTCGTTGGGTTTGGGCTCAATGGCCAGGCGCAGGCCGTAGCCCTTTTCCTTCACGTAGCCAGCTACCGTGTCCACGCCTTCCTTCATCCGCTCAAACGCCGCGGCGAAGTCCTTGGACCCGTCGTATTCGCTGCCTTCCCGGCCGCCCCACATCACGAAGGTCTCCGCACCGAGTTCGGCGGCCAGGTCAATGTTGCGCAGCACCTTGCGCAGCGCGAAGCGGCGCACGGACCGGTCATTGGAGGTGAAGCCGCCGTCCTTGAAGACCGGATGGGTGAACAGGTTGGTGGTCACCATGGGCGCCTTCAGGCCGGTTTCGGCCAGGGCGTTGGTGAAGTTCTTCAGGATTAGGTCCCGTTCCTGCGCTGAGGCATCGAACGGCACCAGGTCATTGTCGTGGAAGGTCACCCCGTAGGCGCCCAGTTCGGCGAGCTTATGCATGCCTTCGACAGGATCCAGGTTGGCGCGGGTGGGAGTGCCGAAGGGGTCCGTTCCGGTCCAGCCGATGGTCCACAGGCCGAAGGTAAAACGGTCAGAAGGCGATGGCGTCATTGTCACGTTAGCTCCAGGTCGCAAGAATTAGTTGGTAGCCACAACATATTCCGGCGAAGCGGGGGTGTCAACGGTTTCAGCGGGTACGCTGAAACCGGCAGCCGGGCCCAAGCAGGGGCTGGCAGGCTGGTACACGGGCAGCTTCACGGGCAGTTTCACGGGCAGGGGGATCGGCGGCATGGCCGGCAGGAACAGCAAGACCACGGGCAGTGTGCAGCCGGCACCGGCCGGAGGCGGGACCGACAGCCTGCGGGCAACTAACCTGTCCCGGGTGCTGACCCTGCTGCACCGGCACGGACCGCTGTCCCGGGCCGAGCTGACCCGCCGGACCGGTTTCAACCGCTCCACCGTGGGCGCCCTGGCCGGGGAACTGGCCGCCATGGGTTTGGCGTATGAAACCAATCCGCCCGCCGGACGGGTGGGGCGGCCCAGCCCCCTGGTGCACCCCAATGAGCAGGTGGCAGCTGTGGCGGTCCATCCCGATGTCGACGCCGTCACCGTGGGGTTGGTGGGCCTGGGCGGGCGCGTGCACCGGCGAATCCGCTGCGAAACCCCCGCCGCTCCCGGCGTCCCGGACACCGTGGAGCTCACCCGTGCCGCCCTTGCCGCAATGGCCGGCGAGCTGGAAACCCTGGACCGGATTGTGGGGGTGGGCGTAGCCGTTCCCGGGCTCACCCGCACCACCGACGGCCTGGTACTGCTGGCTCCGCACCTGGGCTGGCGGAACGAACCGCTGGCCGCACCGCTGGCGGAGGCACTCGGCCTGCCGGTCATCGCCGGCAACGACGCCACGCTGGCCTCCGTGGCCGAAAGCCTATTCGGCGCCGCCGTCGACGCCGGTAACGCCGTGTACCTCAACGGCAGCGCCAGCGGCATCGGCGGCGGCATCATCGCGGCCGGCGAACCCCTGCGCGGAGCCGACGGATACGCCGGCGAACTGGGCCACACCATGGTCCGCAGCAACGGGGCACTGTGCCACTGCGGCCGGCGCGGCTGCCTGGAAACGGAAGTGAACCTGCCCCGCCTGCTGGCGGCACTGGGTCTGGAACGCGCGGACCAGGACACTTTGGATGCCGCCATGGCCGAACCCCGTTCCGCCGCGGTCCGGGCCGAAGCGGACCGGCAGCTGGACCACCTCGCCGTGGCGCTGACCAACTTCGTGAACATCTTCAACCCGGAGACCATAGTGCTCGGCGGTTTCCTGGGCACGCTGTTTGCCTGCAACCCGGAGCGGCTGCAGGGCTCCGTGGCCGGCGACGCCATCGCCGGCCTGGGCGGGCGGGTGCAGCTGCGCCGAGCGGCCCTGCGCTCGGAGCTGCTGCTGGTGGGTGCCGCCGAACTGGTGTTCGCACCGCTGTTGGCCGCGCCGTCGGCGGACCCGGCGAACGGCGCCGCCGCGCTCTCCGACGTCGAGGCTAGCTGAAGCGTTCCGCCCGGAACCCGGCCAGCAGCGGATGCCGGCGGCCAGTGAGGATTTCACCGGCCAGCAGCTCGCCGGCAATCAGGCCCAGCGTTGCACCGGAGTGGGTAAAGGCCACAAAACAACCGGGCACGGTGGGAAGTTCCCCCAGCACCGGCTCGCCGTCGCCGGGAATCGGTTTGCGGCCGGCCAGATGCTCCGCCGCGCGCAGCTCCGGCTGCCCGGCCAGCACCTTGGACGCCTCTCCAATCAGCTCCTGCACCACGGCCGGATCAATGGCGTAGCTGCCGTCCGCGTTCCGCGTGATCCGGTCCAGGTACCAGGAGGAATCCATCGCCAGCCGGTTGCCCGGATGCGGACGCACCGAGACGCGCGGCGTGTTCAGCACGGTGGCCAGAGATGTTTCCACCGGCTCGGTGATGACCAGCAGGGCCAGGTCCGAGGCATCCGGAAGGTCCACCCCCAGCGGCCGCACCACGGCAGGAGTATCGGCACCGGCCGCCACCAGCACCGCATCAGCGGCAATCCCGCGTCCGTCCGCCAGCCTCAGTCCTGCTGCCCGCCCGTCGGCCAGGACGACGGCGGCCTTCCCGGCCCCGGCTACCAGTTCACCGCCGCGGGCGGTGAACTCCTGCATCAGGTGCTGCACCAGGTGCGGCAGGCTCACCCAGCCTTCGCCCGGGTTGTGCACCACCGGACCGGTGACGGCTTCCGGGGCCACCGCGGGGTCGATGCCCGGCAGCACGTTCACCGCGGTGTCCTGCGGCAGCAGCCGGGAGTCGTAGCCGTGCGCCACCTCGGTGTCGTGCCGCTCCCGCGTGTCCGCCTCATCGGCGGCTGACGCCCAGTACAGTCCGCCGCCGAAACCCAGCCAGCCGATCCCCGGGTTCTGCGCCAGCAGCGTGCGGTAGCGGTCAAGGCCGGCCAGCCGCAGCCGGTGGTAGGCCTCAGACTTTGGGCCCGCGGAGTTCAGCCAGGCCAGTGACCGGCCGGACGCGCCGCTGGCAATGCCTGCCTCGGTCACGAGCACCACCGCGGCCCCGCCGCGCAGCATCTGCACCGCCGTCGAAACACCCAGAATGCCGCCGCCCAGCACGGCAACGCGCAGGGCCCCGTTGGTGTCCGTCATGGCCATCCCTTGTCCCTGCCCGAAGTGTCCTATTCTCTAGATACCTTCCCTGCCCGCGGGCAGCAGATCAAACGAAAGCCGGCGTGTGCCTTCCTCTCCTCCTTCCCCTCCCACGTCACGGCCGCAGCCGCCGGTTCCCGTCATTGCCGACGTCGACACCGGTGTGGACGATGCCCTGGCCCTGATGTTCCTGGCCCGCAGCCCGCGAATCGACCTGCGGGCCGTCACCTGCGTTTCCGGGAACACCGACGTCGACCAGGTGCTGCGCAACACCCTCGATGTGCTGGCGGTGGCCGGGAGGCCGGACATCCCGGTGGCCCGCGGAGCCGAACGGCCGCTGATCAACGAACCGCGCAATGCGCACGCCTTCCATGGAGCCAACGGATTGGGCGGGCTGACCCTGCCGGCCAGTCCGGCGGCTCCCTCGCCGCTGGCCGCCGTCGAGCTGCTGCACCGCACCATCGAGGACTCCCCCGAACCCGTGACGCTGCTGGGCATCGGACCGCTGACCAACATTGCCGTGTTCCTGCGTGCCTATCCGCGCACGGCACGGAAGCTGGCCCGGATTGTGTTTATGGGCGGGTCGGCCGGGATCGGCAACGCCACGTCGCATGCCGAGTTCAACGCCTGGCAGGACCCGGAGGCACTGGCCGTGGTGCTGGATTCCGGCCTGCCCGTGACCATGTATGGGCTGGACGTTTTTACCCTCGCCACCGTGGACGCGCAGCAGTACCTGGCCTTGGAGGGGTCCGGCGATCCGGGTGCACGGCTGGTGGGGACGCTGCTCGCCTCCGGGGCGCGCGCGGCGGTGCAGGCGGCGGTGCAGGCGGCGGCACCGGCGGCGGCACCGGCGGCGGTTCCGGCGGCGGCACAAACGCTGGCGCAGGCCGACGACGGCGGGCTGCCGCCGGTGACCATGGGCGACGCCGGGGCAGCCTGCCTAATCGCCGCACCCGGGACCGTGGTGCTGCAGGACTATCCGGTCCGGGTGGAACTGGCCGGGCACAGCCGGGGACAGACCCTGGTGGACCGCCGCGTGATTGCCGGTGAGGACACGGTGCACGGGCTCCTGGCCCCGGCGCCCGTGATCTCGGTGGCCACTGCCCTGGACCACGCCGCCATAACGGAAACCTTCCTGCAGGCTGTGTCATCGCCGGCGCTTTGACGTCCTAGCGGACGCCCGGGATGCCGCGCTCAGGGCACCAGCGTCGCGTACACCACGTAGTTGTCGTCGAATTCGCCGCTGGCTGCGTCAAATCCGTCGCAGGTGATCAGCCTCAGCTCCGCCGCCTCGGTGTTGCCGTACACCTCCAGGGTCGGAAAGTCGGCCTTCCCGTACTGCTCTCCGCGGTCCACGGTGAAAACCGCCGTGGAACCGTCCTCGCGGGCAACGTTGATGCGGTCCCCCGGGCGGAGGTCGCGCAGGCCGGCAAAGACGCCCGGGCCGCCGCCGGTGGCATTGACATGTCCCAGCAGGACTGCCGGGCCGCGGTCGCCGGGCGCCGGCGAGCCTGTGTACCAACCCGCCGGTGAGCCCGGTGGTTCCGGGGGAACCTCAAGTGTGCCGTCATCGCGCAGCCCCAATGGCAGCAGCTGCGAGTTTGTTCCGATGGCCGGAATGGACAAGGAAACAGGGGCGGCAGCCGCAGGCTGCGCAGCGGGCGGGGCCGCCGTCGCAGTGGGCGGGGCCACCGGCGCAGCGGATTCAGCAGCCGGTGCCGGAAGGGCCGTGGACGCCGTGGACGCAGCCGGACTACTGCCCTCCGGCATGGTGTTTCCCGCACAGCCGCCCAGCAGGAGGAGGGCGGCCGCCGCGCCGGTCAGCACGCGGCGGCCGTGTGCAGATACCTTCATGGCATCCGCTAGGCGCGCGCGCGGCGGCGGAGGACAGCCACCGCTGTGCCGGCCAGCGCCAGGAAGCCAAATCCGGCGCCGGCGACGGCGGTGCCGGCAGCACCGTTGTCACTCTCCACTCCGGTATCAGCACCGCCGGCGGGCATGTCGGCCATCTGCGAGCCGATCAGCGTGCCGCAGGCGGCGGGCAGGGTTGCCGCTGCGGGCAGGGACGGGTCCAGGTCGGACATCTTCGCGGCCGCGGCCTCAGGCATCCGTGACGGGTCCACACCGTGCACCACAACCACCGCACTGCCGTCCTTGAGCGAAGCGGCCGTCTCCGGGCTCAGTTCCAGGGTCCGCTCGTAGGTGTAGGACGATCCGCCCGGGAAGCGTTCCACAGCCAGCGCGGAATCGGGGCTGCTGTCCCCCTCAGTAGTCAGTGAGGTCCCGATGTGTCCGTAGAACGGGTGGCCTTCGGTGGTGTTCACCACGCCGTCGCCGTCTGTATCGGCATCCGGGCCGGGGCAAACACCCTGGGCCGCGATGTGGATGTGCTGGGCATGCGGGAAGGGTCCGTCCATAAAGGTCTCGGCAGCACCGGACACGTTGACGGTGACCTGGGCTTCGGTTCCGTGGACCTCCACCATGGCTTGTCCCGTGGTGCCGGAATTGTTCATCGTGTTCAGTGTGGCCTGGCTGGACCAGGAGTCCTCGCCGTGGGCCATCGCCGGACCGGTGGACAGCGCCACGGCACCCAGGGCCAGGGTAGGAACAGCAAGCAGACGCATCTTCTTATTCATGATCGTGTCCTTCGTGAGGTCGGGTGTGTGTAACAGCACAGGTTCGGAGCCGAGCCGCGAGCGGATGGGTCGCGGGAAGAAAAACCTGCAGAAGCTTCCCGGACCGCCCGTTCCCGCCGGACCCGTCCGTTCGGCGTCCGGCGGCGAACAGTACATATGGACAGACAGCGGATAAACGGCGCACATGGGCCGGACAGCGGACGTGGATCCCGGTGCGGGTGGCGCCGCGGAGTGGTGATGTGACAATCTTCTCGGCGGGAACGCCCGCCACCGCACCGCGGTTGGGGCGGGGTAGTCGAAGGGACAATCCGTGGAAGCGAATGAATGACCCGCGCATAGACCGGAGGGATCCCGGTCAACCGGCTTCCGCGGATACGTCCCCCGACGGCGGCGAAAACCACGGGCCGGACCTCGCGGACCTGGTGCGGCGCAGCGGAAACGGAGATGAAGCGAGCTTCGCGGCGCTCTATGACGCCACCTCCTCGAAGGTCTACGGCTTGGCGTTACGCGTGGTCAGGTCCCCGGAGATCGCCGCTGAAGTTGTCCAGGAGGTTTATCTGATGGCCTGGCAGCAGTCGGAGCGGTTCGATTCGGCGCTGGGCTCGGTACCGGCTTGGTTGTGCACCCTCGCCCACCGCCGGGCCGTGGACCGGATCCGCCAGTTGGTCCGTGAGCGTGAGCGGGAACAAACCTATGAAGAAGAGCGGACCGAACCGCCAGCTGACCAAACCTGGCAGGAAGTGGAACAGAGTATGGACGCCCACCAGGTCCGCGACGGGCTGGATACCCTCAGCCCCCTCCAGCGCGAGGCGGTGGCATTGGCCTACTATCAGGGATGCACGCACCGTCAGGTGGCCGAGCACCTCGGCATTCCACTGGGCACGGCCAAAGCCCGGATCCGTGACGGGTTGAAGAGTCTCAAATCAGTGCTGGGGGGAGAACGGTGAACAGCTCAGACCGCCATGTTGGCGCCGGCACCCTCCATGAGCTGGCGCCGCTGTATGCCGTGGACGCCCTTGAGCCGCAGGAACGCGTCGGCTTCGAGCAGCACCTGGCAAAGTGCCCGCAGTGCCGGGCCGAGGTGGCGGAGTACGCCGAGGTCGGCGCCTATCTGGCAGCCCAAACACAGGAAGAGCCTCCTGCGGAGCTGCGCAGTTCGGTGCTCGCGGCCATCCACGGCACCAAGCCGGGGCAGATGGCCGAGGTCGCTTCCCTGGACGAGCGGCGACGGAGCCGCCGTCGTTCCCTGCTGGCCGCGGCGGCAGCCGCCGTCCTGATTCCGGGCATTGCCCTGGGCGGTTGGGGACTGGGCGTCCAGTGGGAGCAACGGCAGCAGGAGCAGTCCGCAGCAGCCGAACAGATCCGTGAGAATTCTTTGTTGTCCGCACCCGATGTCACGACCCACCGGCTGGACGTGAACGGTTCGCCGGCCACACTGGTCATCTCGCAGGACCAGGACGCGGCGTTATTCGTGGCCGGCGGCCTGCCGGATGCGGGCGAGGGCGAGGAATACCAGCTGTGGCTGCTTGAGGACGATACACCCATCCCCAATGTGCGCTTCACCGGCGGTGATGTCCGGATCTGGCTCGACGGCGATGTGTCCGCTGCCGGGGCAGTGGCCATGACCGTGGAACCGGCGGGCGGCTCGGAAGCACCTACGCTGCCGATCCTCGCCGTCGCCGAGCTCTAGCATTCACCCGTGCGGCCCAAGGGCTATTCGTAGCTGAAGAACCCCTGCCCGGTCTTGCGGCCCAGCTCGCCGCGGGCCACCTTGTCGCGCAGGATCTGCGGCGGGGCGAACCGGTCCCCCAGCGTGGAGTGCAGGTACTCGGCAATGCCAAGCCGCACATCCAGCCCCACCAGGTCCGTGGTGTGCAGCGGTCCGGTGGGGTGCCGGTAGCCCAGCGTCATGGCAGCGTCGATGTCCTCGGCGGAGGCCACGCCTTCCTCCACCATGCGCATGGCTTCCAGGGCAATCGCAACACCCAGGCGGGAGGAGGCGAAGCCGGGGGCGTCATGGACCACGACGGCGGTTTTGTCCAGGGCGCTGATCCAGTCCCGGGCGGTGCGGGCCAGTACGTCGGAGGTGGCGGCCCCCAGGACCAGTTCCACCAGCTTGGAAGCAGGCACCGGGTTGAAGAAGTGCAGGCCGCAGAAGCGTTCGGGGCGGGACAGTTCGGCGGCCAGCTTGTCCACGGACAGGGAGGAGGTGTTGGTGGCCAGCCAGGCGCCGTCGTCGAGCTGTTCCTCCACAGCCCGCAGCGCGGCAGCCTTTAGCGCGAAGTCCTCCGGCACCGCTTCCACCACCAGCCCGCAGCGGGCAAACTCGGCATAGTCCACGGCAAACACGGCACGTTCGGCCAGCTCGTCGGCGCTTTCATCGGTATCGCCTCGTTCCACGCTTTTGGCGAGGGACCCGGTGACACGGGCGCGGGCGGCGTCGGCGGCGTCCCTGTCGCGTTCCACCACCACCACCTCCGCTCCCGCGAGCAGGAAGGCATGGGCTATGCCGGCGCCCATCCGTCCGCCGCCCAGTACACCCACCCGGTCCGGAACGACGGCGGTGTTCTCGTTTTCATCGGTCACGGCCGGTCTCCTTGCGGTCCAGGAACGCCTGCATGCGTTCAAACTTGGCGGCGGACTCAAACAAGATGCCCTGGGCCAGGTTGTCGATCAGCGGGTGGGCCTCCCGCGGAGCGGAAAACGCGCTTTTGGTCAGGCGGAGGGCCAGCGGATCCGCGGCACCGATCCGGTCTGCGAGCGCGTGGGCGGCCGGCAGCAGCTCGGCCGGTTCGTGCAGTGCGGTAACCAGCCGTGCGGCGAGTGCTTCATCAGCGTCCAGGATCCGGCCTGCCAGCAGCATTTCCTTCGCCAACGGTTCCCCCACCAGTTCCTTCAACCGCCAGGTGGCACCGGCGGCGGCCATGATGCCCAAGCCTGCTTCCGGCTGGCCGATCTTCAGCCGCGGAGTGCCCAGCCGGAAATCGGCAGCATAGGCCAGTTCAGCTCCTCCGCCCAGCGCGTACCCGTCCAGCGCGGCAATCACGGGCAGCGGCAAGGCGGCAAGGCGGGCGAAGATCCCGGAGTTGATGCCTGCCAGCGCGTCGTCGCGGCGCCGTTCGCGCAGCTGGGCAATGTCGGCTCCGGAGGCAAAGACTCCCTTCCCCGACACCTCGGTGCCGGAGAGGATCAGCGTGCGCGGCCGGCGTTCAAGCTCGGCGCATACTGCGTGGAGTTCATCCACCATGAGCTGGTCGATGGCATTGCGGACCTCGGGCCGGTTCAGCCGGACGTGGATCCGGTCATCTCCCTCGGTGACCAGCAGCGTCGAAAATCCGTCCAGCGCTGCAGCGCCTGGCGGGCGGTTTGTCACGGCGGCACGTCCTTTCGTTCCCCGCCCGCGTCCTTGCAGGCTGTCCCGGTCCAGTATTACCCAGCATGCCCGTCCGATATGACACGGCTCACTGGGTTCCCGGTGCCGGGTTCTGATCCGCCCAGCGGATCAGCTCACGGGTCATGGCCCGGTAACCGTCCCGGGTGGGATGCAGCAGCTCCTGGTCCGCGGCCCGTGAGCCGGCTGCCTCCAGCAGGCCGGAAACGTTGGCGGAATGGACATAGGGGTCCCGACTGCAGGCGCCGTGTCCGGTCAGGGCGCCCTCCACCTCATCCACGTAGAAGATGTTGGCGGCAGGGGAAGCAACCACGGCGGAGCGGATGGTCGCGTTCAGGTCGGTGATCAGCTGGCGGGCGAAGGCCTGTTCGCCGGGGTCCAAGCGTCCGCAGCCGTCCTGCGGAGCGTCGAACAGCTGCGGATACGGGAGCACCAGCACCGGTACGGTGACGGCGGCCGCCGTGCGGGCATAGGCCTCGGCCAGGGCCGGCTGCAGGCCCGCGAGCTGCTCTGTCGCGTCCTCCCGCAGCTGCGGGTTCTCGCTGCAGGACTGCGCCTCGAGCAGGCACGCCTGCAGGAGGCCGGCGAAGTCCAGGTCATTGCCGCCTACTGAAAGCAGTACAAGCGTGGGGTCTGCGGCCTGGAGCTGTGCGAGCTGGGCGGGCACAGATTCGGCGTCCCGGCCGGAATCGCCGGTCACCAGTTGCTGCAGCTCTTCAAGGTGGCCGGTGGTGGCACGGGAACAGGCGATATTTGTAATGTTCTCGGGCGCAAACAGGTCCGTTCCCACCGGGTGCAGGCTGCGGTGGCAGGAATCGCGGTAGCCCGGAACAGCCGGCCGATAATCTCCGGCGCCTTCACCCGCAGCGAAGGAGTCACCCAGCAGCACCAGGCGGCCGGCGTCGCCGCTTCTGCCGGCCAGCCAGCCGGAGGGCACCGGGAGGGCCGCCACGTTCGGGTCGGGGGTGGAGGACGGCGCCGGCGTCGAGGACGGGGCCGGGGGTGGCGCTGCCGAGCTGGGGGCGGCTGGCGTTGGGGCGGATGGGGCGGGCCGGTGCTCCGGTGTGGTGCCCGAACAGGCAACCAGGAACACGGCCATGCCCGCGGCGGCCGCCGTCCTGCGCCGCACCCTGATGTTCCTGCGGGACCGCCCGGAGAACGGCAGTTTCGGTGTCCTCATAATGCCCCTCAGGTGGTGTCGGATGAAAAGGCAGCCGGCGCCGTCGCTGGTGCGACGACGCCGGCTGCCGCAGTGCGGTGCGGTGCGGTACCTACTGCTGGCGGCGGTTCAATGCCTCATTCACGGCCGGATCGCCCAGCTGGCCAAGCCAGTTGAGCAGATCCGGGTACGTGGACGGGTTCGCCGCCACCGCTACCCGCGCCCGCGGATGGGTGGCCAGCTCCTGCAGCCGGGCCAGAGGCGTTGCCGGATCGGCTGCTTCTGCCAGGAGGGCGGCATCGGGATCGTCTGCGGGGACGCGGCGGACGGTTTCTTCGGCCGCTTCCTCTTCGGCGGGCTGCTGAGGCTCGGCCGGCGCCAGGTGCGCTGCCTGCTCCCGGACCGGGGCCTGCTCGTGCACGGGTGCCTGCTCCTGGACCGGAGCCTGCTCCTGGACCGGAGCCTGCTCCTGGACCGGAGCCTGCTCCTGGACCGGAGCCTGCTCCTGGACGGGAGTCTGCTCCTGAGGTGCCTGCTGGTGCTGCGGCTGCGCAGGTGCCTGCTGGGTTCCCGGAGCGGACTGCTGCCCGGGGAACTGCTGGCCCGGTTGTCCGCCAAACTGCGGCGGCTGCTGACCCTGCGGACCCGCGAACTGCCCGGGCTGTGCCGGCTGCTGGAACGGAACCTGCTGCGCACCGTAGAGGGCTGCCGGCGTCGGAATGCCCGGAGTGTGCGACGGCGCCTGCTGGCCCGGAGCTCCTGCAAAGTTGAACCCGGTACGGCTGCCGGCAGCAGGCAGCGAGGTGAAGTGTGCGCGGACCGCACGGTTCAGCCACAGCACGGCAAGCACGCCGAAGGCCAGGATCCAGCCAAGTACCAGGACCATGGACTCGACTGGCGAGCTGGGAATACCCTCACTGAACGGTGAGCCATCGGATCCCGCGACCGCCCAGACAATCATCAGGATCAGGGCAATAACGAACAGCCCGACGGCGTAGGCACTGCCCATCACGAACGTGGACCGTCCGTCGCGGTAAAGCAGCCGCGGCGCCAGCACGGTGCCGACGGCCGCAACGAGGCCCAGGATCAGCGTGACTACCCAGGGGGCAATAACGTCGTACTCGTTCACCAAGGCCACGGTCAGGCCCACCAGCGAAAAGACCACGACGGCGGAGGACAGGAGCAACGCCAGGAACAGGAACGGCTTAAGTGCAGCCTTGCGGTCGTCGGGGGCCGCGACAGTACGTTCCGTGAGACGGGCAACAGACGGTGCTGACATCACAACGCCGAACGCCATCCAGAACATCTGAGGGAAGCCGATCCAGCCCGGGGTGACTGAGATATCGAATGCTTGGGTTCGGGTCAGCGAGATAAGGGCCAGGAATGCGGTGCCCACGCCCAGGACGACACCCAGGAAGCGCCAGGGGTCTTCCCCACGCCGGACCCGCAGTGTGATGAAGGCCAGGATGAATACGGCAAGGCCCGAACCCAGGATGGCCAGGACCAGGCTGACCCCCATGTGGTCGACATCGATGTCCTCCGACACAACCTGGATCGCTGCTTGGACAAGGTCAACAACTACGACAACTGCGGCGAGACCCACCACGCCAAACGCGATGAACAGCCAACGCCGGTTCCGGGCGCCGTCGGCGTCTCCATCGGCAATTTCCGCGCGCCGCGGTTGTGCGGCAAGCAGCGCTCCGGCCAGGCCGAAGGCCACCGCTGCGCCCAGCCCGTAGAAGTTGGAGTAAGCGTCCTTGGCCAGCATGCTCAGGAGCAGATACACGAGCACCAGCACCACGTACGGGACATTGGCCAGCAGCCTGATGTCCTGAATGGCCCGGTAACCAACCTTCTGTCCCAGCATTCCGGCACGCCAGAGGTAGCTGACGCCAAGGGAGAGCATGCTGAGGATGGTGATCAGCAGGACGTCGACCCGGCCCCAGGCCTTGGCCTCGTTCTCTTCGTAGGTGTCAAGTCCCCAGCACCAGGTCATAAACAGCGAAAAGAACAGGGCCAGGAACGCAATGCCGTCCCGGACATAGTCGCTGACCGGGACGCCGGCAAATGCGGACGGACGCTTGGGCGCCTGCTGCACGGGCGGCTGCGGGTAACCCTGCGGGTAAGGGTAGCCCTGCGGCGGCTGCTGCTGGCCATAACCCTGCGGCTGACCCGGCAGGCCGTAACCCTGCGGCGGCTGCTGACCGTAACCCTGCGGCGGCTGCTGACCGGGCTGGCCATAACCCTGCGGCTGACCCGGCTGACCGTAACCCTGGGGCGGCTGCTGACCGTAACCCTGCGGCCGACCCGGCTGCGCGAAGCCCTGCGGCTGACCCGGCTGGCCCGGCTGGGCGAAGCCCTGGTGGGGGTGGCCTGCGGCGGGGGCACCGGCGGGGGCAAACTGCGGCTCACGGACCTCGGCGGCGGCTGCAGGGGTCCCCGCTCCGGCGGACTCAGGTCCGGCCGTTCCGGCTTCGCCGGCAGGACCGGCCGCAGGAGTTTCTCCGGAAGGACCCGAAACGGGCTGCGCCGGGGCGGAGCTGGTTTCCGGCGAAGTGTCGGCGCCCATGGCGTGCCCGCACTCCGGGCAGAACCGGCCTCCCGGTTCTTGTGGTTTACCGCATTCTGCACAGAATTTCATGGTGCCTTCCCTTGGGTTTCTACGTCGTGTGCGCCGGCAGTCGCCGGGAAATCTTGAAGAGTGGAGCACCGGTACCGGGACGGGCATGCGGTCCCGGTACCGGTGCACGTTACTTGCGTTCGATGCTGATGTTGTAGCTGAGCATCATGGAGCCGTCACCGCCGTCGATCATCCGGACGGTCATGGTGTGGCCCTTGCCGTCATTGGGATACGGGATGGGGAGCTCGCCGCGTCCTCCCTGCGCAATGTCCAGCTTGTGTTCCTGGCCGTCCAGGGTCACGCCGATGACAATCGGTGACGTGGAGGAACCCATCACAGTCACCACGGCCTCTGACTCGCCGTCGCTGGCAGCCATGTCGTGGCTCATGGTTTCCCCTGGCATCAGCAAGCCGTAGGCAGAGTCCTCCGGGGCGTCAGGCGCCGTCGAGGGCGAGGCGGAGGGTGACGGCGTCGTGGATGGCGACTTCGGCGACGTCGGGGACGTCGACGACGAATAGCCGTCGTCCTCGGTCAGCGTAAGTTCCTTGGAATAGTTGGTGTCGCTGCCGTTCTCGGCAAACTCGCCGTCCCATTCATAGCCGGCGAAGACCACCAGCTTGTAGTCACCTGCCGGAATCTCATCGCCGTAGCCCAGGGTGCTGATCTCTTCCTTGCCGTCCTCGGAGTACACGGTGATGGTGCCGAACTCGTATTCGTCTTCGGCCGCCAGTTCCATGTCCTCATCCAGGCTCAGGGAGAGCACCGCGTAACCGGCCGAGTTGAACTCCACCTCAGTGGCTTCATCGGGCACGATATCTCCGCTGGGATCCTCGCTGCTGGCGAGTTGCATCAAGGCCAGGGCCTGCTCCCGGGTGAGCGAATCCGACCACCGAATCATCCAGTCAACAACGGTGTCCTCCATGCTGACCCGCCATTTGCCGTCCTCTTTGACCGTGGTCAGGGAGAACTCCTTCACCCCGCCGAACATCTCCGGCGACGCGTTCGAGGAGTAGCCGGAACCGCTCAGGCAGAAGCTGTCCGAATCTGTTTCACCCTCGATGCAGTCCTTGGTCACTGTGATCTCGTCGCCGTATCCGCTTTCCAGCGTGATGTTCTCGACGACGGCGCTGGCACGGTCTCCGTCCGTTTCACCTTCGGAGAAGCGCACGTCGCTCACGTTCAGCTCTTCCCCGGCCACACCCTCCAAGACCGAGTCGAACATTTCGCCGTAAAGGTACAGGAGGCCGCCTTCGTGGACGGACAGTGTTCCGGCCAGCGGCTCCACGCTCCCCTTGTCCATCACCTCGGGCAGCGACTCCACCATGGCCTGCGCCGCCTCGGCGGGACTGTTGCTGCCGCCTGCGGAATCCGGCACGGAGCCGTGGCCGTAGTCTTCGCTCTGGTTGACCATTTCCACCACGCTGTACGTGGGGCTGATGTACCAGCTGCCGTCACGCTTGGTGGCGACCAGCGTCAGGGCCGATCCGTCCGGTCCCAGCTCGGACAGCTTTGTGGTCTCGTCAATCTTTTCCTCGCCCGCGTCACCGGATGCGTCCAGCAGGGACCGCAGCTGTCCGTTGGTGGCGTCCGGGTCCATCTGTACCCGGACTTCACCCTCGGTGTACTTGATCAGGGCCGTGTTCTCGTCAATCTCGGTGATTTCCGGCGCAACGTCCGTGAAGGTGATGTCGACGCCGTCGAACGTCAGTTCGTCCTCGTTTTCTTCCTCGCCGCGGCCAACCTTGTCCATGGCGTCTTGGATCCCGAATTCGTCCATCTTCTCTTCGACGTGTTCCTGCAGCCGCTGAAGCGGCTCACGCTCGTTCGGGGGAACCAGCCCGACCAGGGACACCACGTCCTTGGATTCGATGGATTCCAACAGCTTGTCTGCTGCAGCCTCCGGGGAGCCGGCGCCGCCGCGGACGATGTTCTGCACAAAGAAGTACGCTCCGATGCCCAGGGCAAGCAGGATCGCCAGGACCACAACCAGGATGATTACCTTGCGGTTGGGTTTTTTCGGCGTTTCGGAGCCCGACGGCGGCACACCGGGTCCGGCGGGGCCGTTGCCGTTGTTGTTCGCGCCGTTGCCCGGGCCGGTGAAGTTATTGCCGTTGCCCGGCCCGTATCCGCCGGGATTGGCGGAAGCGCCGGCACCCTGGCCCGGGGCGTGCTGAGCGAAGCTTCCGCCCGTTGCGTAGGCGCCGGTGGGGGCGACAACGGGCGGATCAAATACCGAGGTTGTCGGGGTGGACGCACCCGCTTGGGCCGGGGGCTGCTCGAAGCGCTGCGTCGGCTGGGAATCCGTAGGCCAGGGGGTCGGCTGCTCGAAGCGCTGCGTCGGCTGCGAATCCGTAGGCCCGGCGGCCGGCTGCTCGAAGCGCTGCGTCGGCTGCTCATTTTGGTCCCCGGAACCGGCTGTGCGCGAAGCATCCGGGTCGGCAGGAGCTGCGGTTCCACTGTCTTGCTGCGCCGGCTGAGGCGCCTGGCAGTTGGTACAGAATTTCCAGTGCGGCTGTAGTGCAGCGCCGCAGCTCGTGCAGTTTTTCAATTCTCCCCCAGGTAGTTACGCCCGGAAGGAGTAAGTGATGGTCCCCCCGAGCCAACAGATACGTATCGCAGAAGACCCTAGCACGCTGTTCGGCCCACTGTTGCGGCGGTCACAGGCGTGGGAACAAGGAATTCATCTGCGGATACAACCCGCCTGCAGCCAGCGGCGAAAGGTGCTGGTTTCCCCGGACCAGGACTCCCCCGGCGCACGCGGGTTCCCACGCTCTGTTACTGAAGTGATTCGAGGGAACCCACCAGCCTCACCAATAACAGAGCGTGGGAAAAACTGCTCACCTAAGAAGCAGCGCCCCGCACTCCCCCTCGCCGACCGACCCCGGCCCCTCCCTCCGACCTGCCGACCGACCCGACCCCGGATACAGGACATCCCGCCGCCCAGGTCCTGGTGCAGCGGGATGTCCCTTAGTTATGCAGTTAGTTGCAGTTAGTTGCAGTTAGTTGCAGTTAGTTGCAGTGATGCAGTGAGTTGCACCCGCCTCGGCTGGAAGCGTGCAAAGCACAAACGGCCTGCAGCTAGGCTCCGCGCCGCGCGAGGGCCTCGTTTACACCGGCGTCGCCCAGTGCGGCCAGCCATTCAAGCAGTTCCGGGCCAGCCGCGGGGTTCGCGGCAACGGCAGGACGGGCCAGGGGATGATCGGTCGCCAGTTCCTGGAGCCGCAGATGGCTTGTGCCCGGATCCTCCGCTTCGGCAAGGATGGCCACCTCGGCCGGATCCACCTGTGAAGCCGGGGCAGCAGAGGCGCCGCCGTCAACAATGTCGGCCGCCGGAATGTTCATCACCGGGCTGGTGATCCGGCTTCCCTGATCCTGGGGCAGCCCCTGGTCCTGGGGCAGCGCCTGGCCCTGGGGCAGCGTCTGGTCCTGCGGCTGAACATGATCCTGAGCCTGAGTGTGGTCCTGAGTGTGGTCCTGCATGCAGTCCTCCTTCAAACGGCGCCTTGGTAAGTAGGCTTTCCTTTATCCTTCCAGACGGCAGCCGTCCCTGCCCAATCGCGCGCCTCTGCAAGCACCCCAGGACCCGGCCCTCAGACGCCGCGCTGCGCGCCGCGGCACCGGCCCGCTCCGGCGTCCCCGCCGCCGCTACCGGTGGTAGTTGCCCGCGCCCTTTCCGGTGCGACATACTGAACCCCTAATTCCGTTTGGAACAAAGCCATCCTCTACCTAGTTTTTGCCTACCCCGGCCACCGGCTGCGTGCAGGAACTGAAGGAGCTGCAAGCAGAGTGTTTCTCAAGACTTTCGGTTGGTCGTTCGCCATTACGGCCGTCGCGCTGGTCATCGCGTTCTTCTACGGCGGGGTAGAGGCACTTGTCCTTTGCGCCATCCTGGGTGTTCTCGAAATCAGCCTCAGCTTCGACAATGCCGTGGTCAACGCGCGCATCCTCGAAAAAATGAGCCCCTTCTGGCAGAAGATGTTCCTCACCGTCGGCATCCTGATCGCCGTCGTTGGCATGCGCATCATCTTCCCGCTGCTGATTGTGGGCATCAGTGCCAGCATGAACCCCATCGATGCGCTGCAGCTGGCCCTGGAAAAGGGCGATCCGGAGCAGGAAGGCACCTACGGGTACATCCTGCACGAGGCCCACCCGCAGATCGCTGCCTTCGGCGGCCTGTTCCTGCTGATGATCTTCCTGGACTTCATGTTCGAGGAACGCGACATCCGCTGGCTGCGCTGGCTTGAGGCCCCGCTGGGCAAGATCGGCAAGATCAACGGCGCCTCCCTCGTGGTTGGCCTCGCCGCCCTGCTGGCCGCAGCCCTGCTGGCCGATGCCGAGCACACCACCGACATCTTCATTGCCGGTGTAGCCGGCCTGATCACCTACCTGCTGGTCACGGGGCTGGGCGACATGTTCGACGTCGACGGCGATGAGGACTACGACGCCGACGACGCCGAGGCGCACGAGCCGAAGAAGGGCCCCAACGGGCTGGTCAAGGCCACCGGCAAGGCCGCCTTCATGCTCTTCCTCTACCTGGAAGTCATTGATGCGTCCTTCTCCTTCGACGGTGTCATTGGCGCCTTCGCGATCACCTCGGACCCGATCATCATTGCCCTCGGCCTCGGCCTCATCGGCGCCCTGTTCGTCCGGTCCCTGACTGTCTTCCTGGTCCGCCAGGGCACCCTGGACGAGTTCGTGTACCTGGACCATGGCGCACACTGGGCCATCGGCGCCCTGGCCGCCATCCTGCTGCTCACCATCGAGCTCGAAATCAACGAGGTCATCACCGGTCTGATCGGCGTGGTCTTCATCCTCGCCGCCCTGACCTCCTCGATTGTCCGCAACAAGCGCGTGGCAGCGGCCAACGCCGCCAATGAACCCGCGTACACCAAATAACAAAGGAGAATCATGGGCCTGAGCCTGCAGAAAGGTCAGTCGCTGTCACTGACGAAGAAGGACGGCGGCGCACTGAGCAAGACGCGTCTGGGATTGGGCTGGGATTCCGCAGCCCCGGTCAAGCGTGGAATCTTCGGCACCAAGAAGGCCGCCGAAGTGGACCTGGATGCCTCAGCCATTTTCTTCGATGCCAACGGCAACGCCGTTGACCAGGTCTGGTACGGCCAGCTGGCCAGCAAGGACGGCTCCGCCAAGCACACCGGTGACAACCTCACCGGTGCCGGCGAGGGCGACGACGAGGTCATCCTGGTAAACCTGCAGGCCGTCTCCCCCGCCGTGCAGCAGATTGTCTTCGTGATCTCCAGCTACAGCCGGCAGACCTTCGACCAGGTGGAGAACGCCTTCTGCCGCCTGATCGACGACTCGACGCCGGGCAGCCCCGAAATTGCCCGCTACCAGCTGACCGACTCGGGCACCCACACGGCCATGGTCATGGCGAAGGTGTCCCGCGACGGTTCGGGCTGGAGCTTCACCGCTCTCGGCGAACGGGCCCAGGGCCGCACGGTCATGGACCTGATCCCCACCGCCGCCCGCTCGCTCTAACCGCACGTCTCAAAGGAGAGCACCTTGTCCAGCCTGACATTGTCCAAAGGAAGCAACCTTTCCCTCACGAAGGCCGATCCGGGGCTGGAACGGGCCCTGATCGGCCTGGGCTGGGACCCGCGCACCACCAGCGGGGATCCCTTTGACCTGGACGCGTCGGCACTGCTGCTGGGCGCCAACGGCAAGGTGCGCTCCCAGGACGACTTCATCTTCTACAACCAGCTGTCCGCCAAGGACGGCTCGGTGGTCCACCAGGGCGACAACCGCACCGGCCTGGGCGACGGCGACGACGAGCAGATCCTGATTGACCTCAGCATCCTGACCGACGACGTCGACCGCGTGGTCATTGTGGTTTCCATCGACCAGGCCGAAGCCCGCCACCAGAACTTCGGCCAGGTGCGCGACGCGTACTGCCGGGTGGTCAACCAGGACACGGACGCGGAAGTGGTCCGCTACGACCTCAGCGAAGACGCAGCAGCGGAAACCTGCATGATCTTCGCGGAGATCTACCGCAACCGCGGAGAGTGGAAGTTCCGCGCCATCGGCCAGGGCTACGCCTCCGGACTGTACGGAGTCGCCACCGACTTCGGCATCGCCCTCGACTAAACCCATCCCCCGTACTAGGAGCTGAATACCATGGCAGGTCTGACCCTCGCGAAGGGCAACAACCTTTCCCTCACCAAGACCGACCCCGGGCTGCAGAAGGCCGTTGTCGGCCTGGGCTGGGATCCCCGCACCACCACGGGCGAACCCTTCGACCTCGACGCCTCGGCCCTGATGATCGGCGCCAACGGCAAGGTGCGGTCCTCCGACGACTTCATCTTCTACAACCAGCCCGCAGCCAAGGACGGCTCCGTCACCCACCTGGGCGACAACCGCTCCGGCGCCGGTGAAGGCGACGATGAGCAGATCCTGCTGGACCTGACCTCCATGGCCGCCGACGTCGAGCGCGTGGTCATTGTGGTCTCCATTGACCAGGCCGACGTGCGCCACCAGAACTTCGGCCAGGTCCGCGGTGCATACTGCCGGGTGATCAACCAGGACAACGACTCCGAGATTGTCCGGTTCGACCTCAGCGAGGACGCCGCACCGGAAACCTCCATGATCTTCGCCGAGGTGTACCGCAACAACGGCGAATGGAAGTTCAAGGCCGTGGGCCAGGGCTACGCTTCGGGACTGGCCGGAATTGTTACCGATTTTGGAGTCCAGCTCAGCTAGGCTCTAGCTCTCAGCTACACCCCTGCGGGGAGTGCTTCCGCGGGCCGGAACACTCCCCGCACCCATACCGCAGCTCACCTTACGAAAAGGCTGGACCATGACTTCACCGCTGACTCCCCCGGACGCCTCCGAAGCCCTGGTGCTTCAGGCACCCGAACCGCCCGCCCCGGTAGCGCCGAACGACGCTCCGGGAATGGTCCCGGTTCCGGAAGAACGCCGCAAGGAAATCGCCGCCCAGGCGCGTTCCTTCATGGAGGAAGTATCCAAGCTGGACGCCCGCAGCCCGGAGTTCACCGCCCAGGTGGATTCCATCAACAAGCTGGCCGGACAGGAAATGACCACGTCCGCCGGCTACTCCAGCCGCCTGCTGGACCGCTCCTCCACCTCGGTGGCCGGCGCCAAGCGCTCCGGCAACGACGCCCAGAAGAAGGTCGCCACCACTCTGGGCGACCTGCGCAGCACCGTGGAGGACCTGACCCCCAACCAGGCCAACCTGGGCACCGGCCGCAAGATCCTGGGCATCATCCCGGGCGGCAACAAGCTGGCCAAGTACTTCCAGAAGTACGAGTCCGCGCAGGTCCAGCTGGACAAGATCATCAAGTCGCTGATGGCCGGCCAGGACGAGCTGCTCAAGGACAACGCCTCCCTCGCCGGGGAAAAGGTGGAGCTGTGGAAGACCATGCAGACCCTGAGCGAATACTCCGTGCTGGCCGAGTCCCTGGACGCCGCCTGCGTGGAGAAGGTGGACAAGCTCAAGAACTCCGGGCAGATTGAACAGGCCAACGCCTTGGAAGCGGACGTGCTCTTCCCCATCCGGCAGCGCCGCCAGGACATCCTGACCCAGCTGGCCGTCTCCGTGCAGGGCTACCTGGCCATGGACCTGATCCGCAAGAACAACGTGGAACTGATCAAGGGCGTGGAACGGGCCCGCACCACCACCATTTCGGCGCTGCGCACCGCCGTGATCGTGGCCCAGGCACTGGCGAACCAGAAGATGGTCCTGGACCAGATCGACGCCGTGAACGCCACCACGAACAACATGATCCTGAGCACCAGCGAAATGCTCAAGGACCAGACGGCGCGCATCCACCAGCAGGCCTCCAGCTCCGGCGTGAGCGTGGAGACCCTGCAGCGGGCCTTCGACAACGTGTTCCAGACCATGGACGCCATCGACAACTTCCGTTCCGAGGCTGCCCGCAACATGGAGGGCACGGTGAAGTCCCTGGAGAGCACCATCACCCAGGCGAAGCCGTACCTGGAGCGCTCCCGCCAGAGCGAGTCCCGCTAAATGCCGGGCAGGGCAGCTTCCATGCATGAGGTACGGCCGTGGCGATAGGCAGGTTCTTCGGGTCCCTTTTCGGCAACACGCCGGAACCGGTGGCGGAGCTGGCGCAGCAAGGCGACCAGCCGCCGTCGGGCCCCGACGCCGAACACCGGGAGACCGTACGGTCACTGGTGAACCTGCGCACCGCCGTCCGCCGCGCCGGAGCTGCCCTGCCGCCGATGGTCTCTTCCATGGTCCGGCAGATCGATGACATCCTGGCCCCGCTGCTGGAGTACGTGGGCAGCAACGGCGCGTCCACCGAGCAGCGGGTGCTGCTCAACGCCATCATCACCAACTACCTTCCGACTCCCCTGCGGGCCTACGTGGCCCTGAATGACCGGGAGCGGACCGACGATTCCGAGGCCACCGCATTGCTCGTTGAACAACTGACCATCCTCGAGGGCATCGCCCGGGATTTGGAGAACCAGGTCCGCACCGGTGCCATCGCCGAGCTGTCCACGCACGGCCGGTTCCTGGATGACAAGTTCTCCCCCTCCTCCCTGACCTTCGGGGAGCAGTAAATGGGTACCCTGGTGGCCGGCGCCAACGCCGCCCTGACCGCGGAAAACCCGGGCCTGACCTCGGTAATGGTGGGCCTGGGCTGGAATGTGATTCCCAGCCGCGGACCGCAGTCCGAGCTGGTGCCGCTGACCCTGCTCTGCGGCCCCGACGGCCGGGTCCTCTCCGATGACCATCTGGTGTTCTTCAACCAGATCGCCAGCCCCGAGGCTTCGGTGCAGTTCGCCGGCGACGAGGACGAGGAACAGATCGACGTCGACCTTTCCCGGGTGCCCGAGTCCGTTACCAAGATTGTGTTTGCCGTCTACGCGGACCCCGAACTGCGCGGCCCGGGCACCTTCGCCGCCGTGCGCAGCGCCTACATCCGGGTGGCCCGGGCCGACGGCGGGGAACTGGTCCGCTTCGACCTGCCCGCCGCCAACCGGGACAGCATCACCGCCATGATGTTCGGCGAGCTGTACCGGCACCGCAGTGACTGGAAGTTCCGTGCCCTGGGCCAGGGATACACCACCGGGCTCCGCGGGCTCGCCGCCGACTTCGGATTCGACCTCTAGGCAATGGCCGTGAACCGTTCGCGTGCCGTGCGCACCGATCTCCCCTACCTGAGCCGCCGGGTCAAGCCGCGCGCCGCGGCAACCCCGGTTGCTGCCGCACCCGCTGCCTCGACGCCGGTTTCGCCGTCGGCTCCGGTCTCGTCCGGGACGCCGGCAAGCCCGCCCCGCACGACGTCGGCTCCCGCAACTCCGGCCCCGGGATCCCTCTCGCTGTCCCCGCCCCGGCAGCAGGCGGCACCGCCCACGGTCAGCACTTCGCTGTCCCTGGGGCTCTCCCCCAACGCCGAGGCGCACAGCAACCGGGCCACCGCCAACCGGGCCACCGCCAACGACGCCGAGTCCCGCGGTTCCGGGGCGCCGTCGTCGTCCGCGCCGTCGTCCCCAGCCGCGCCCGCGGCCTCACCCTCCGCCCCCGCCCCGCTGCACACCCGGCTGTTCCCCGCCCCGGGCATCAAGGAGCTGCGCACCCTGGACACCGGCAACCCGGTCCTGCGCCTGACTCCGATGGAATCGGCAGTGGGCAGCCTTGCCGTCGCCGGGACCATCCGCGCCGTCTGGGAGGGCCGGGACTTCAGCACCGGCAGCCAGCCCGCACCCGGTCCCGGAATCCCCGCCGACGCCCTCGAAGGCGTGGCCGTGGACACTCCGGGGAACCGCCGGCTGGTCAGTTACGAAGATGACCTGGCCCTGATCGCGCTGCGCCATTCCGGGATGCTGCGCCGGGCACTGTTCTTCCCCAAGCCCAAACAGCCCATGAACGTGGGCCTGTTCAACGGGGAATCGGTCACGATCCCGGAAGCGGCCGGAGAACGCAGCTTCTACGTGCTCTCGGTCCTGCGGATCGGCAACGTGCTGGAGCTGCGCGCCGAGGTGATGCCCTACGGCATGGAACTGAAATCCATCTGGGAGGCCTTCGGATTCAGCATGACCGCACGTTTCCCGTTCCGGGGGAACTGACGCCGTGCGCCACTTCTCCAGCCTCAGCGAGGCCGAAACCGCCCGCCTGTTCCACCGTCCGCCGCAGGACCTGGGCTTGGATTCCGACCCCGGCCTGCTGGCGACCGCGCTTGGCGCCACCCTGTACTGCCCCGGCACCCGCCCGGACCTGGTCAAGGATGTCCGCAAGCAGGCCGCCCGCGGCGTGCTGAGTATGGTGCTGTGCCTGGAGGATTCCATTGCGGACGCCGATGTTCCGGCAGCGGAAACCAATGTGGTGGACGCCCTGGTCGAGCTGGAGCGGGAAAGCCGCAGCGGCAGTACAGCGGACCTGATGCTTTTCGTCCGGGTACGCACCCCGGAACAGCTGCTCAGCCTGGCCGAACGCGCCGGCACGGCGCTGGACGTGCTCACTGGGTTCGTGATCCCGAAGTTCGAGAACACCACCGGGTCCGCGCAGCGTTTCCTGGACGCCCTGCACACCGTGAACGCGGCGCGTGAAGCTGCCGTGCCGGGCACCCGGCCGCTGCGGATCATGCCGATCCTGGAATCGCCGCTGATGATCCACGCCGAAACCCGCACATCCACCCTCACCGGGATACAGGACCTGCTGCAGGCAAACCGGGCTGATGTCCTCGCGGTGCGGATAGGCGCCACGGACATGTCCAGCGCCTACGGGCTGCGCCGGTCCCGGGACCTGACCATCTATGACGTCAAGGTGGTCTCCGCGGTGATCGGCGACATCGTGAACATCCTGGGCCGGCCGGACGGCTTCATCATCAGCGGACCGGTCTGGGAACACTACGGTTCCGGGGAACGGGTCCTGCGGTCCATGCTGCGCTCCACCCCATTCGCGGAGGCGGACGAGCTGGGCCTGCGGCAGCGGTTGCTGACGGCGAACCTGGACGGGCTGATCCGCGAGATCGAACTGGACCTGGCCAACGGCCTGCTCGGCAAAACCGTTATCCATCCCTCGCACGTTCCGCTGGTCCACGCCATGTCCGTGATCAGCCACGAGGCCTACCTGGACGCCCTGCACATCTCCGGTGCGGCCGGCGGCGGGGCGGCGGCGTCCCCGTATAAAAACAAGATGAACGAAATGAAACCGCATCAGGCGTGGGCAGCTTCCACCCTCGTCCGGGCCGCCGCCTTCGGCGTGGCCGCCCCCGACACCACCTATGTAGATCTTCTGGAAGCGAGCATGAATTGAGCCAGCACCCCTGGACCGGCGGGTTTGTCCACGAGGCCCTGGGCGTGCGGATCACCTCCGACCCCTCCGCGCTGCTGCCCGTGGAAGACCTGGTGGGCCTGGCGCTGCGCCGGAACCCGCGCCGGGCGCACCTCTTGGTCTCCCGCGTGCTGGCCAAGCACGTCCCCACCGAACCCGCCCTGGTGCTGGCCGCCGGCGAGCTGCTTGGCTCCCTGGCCGGCGCCGCGCTGGGCAGCACGGTGAACGGGGCCGTCCTGTGCTCGGTCGCGGCCGAGGTGCAGGCGGTGCTGCGCGGTGAAGGCGCGGCGGTCGACGGCGACGCCCGCGGCGCCGGCGCCCGCCCGGCTGCGGGACGGTCGGCGCGCGCCCGGCTCATGCATGCCCGGGAACAGCTCTGGGACCTGCCGATTTCCCACCCCGAAGTATTGACCATCGGGTACGCGGAAACGGCCACCGGGCTGGGCCGGCTGGTCGCGGACACACTGGGCTCCTACTACATCCACTCCACCCGGCACGCGCCGGAGGGCGCGGTGGCCTACGGGGCTTTCGAGGAAGCCCATTCGCACGCCACCTCGCACCGCCTGCTGCCCACCGACCCGGCCCTGCTGAACGGCAACGTCCCGGTGGTGCTCGTGGATGATGAGCTGAGCACCGGTGCCACGGTCATCAACACCATCGCCGAACTGCACGCCGCGGCCCCGCATCCGGTGTACGTGGTGGCCTCGCTGATCGACCTGCGTTCCGACGCCGACCGGGCGCGGTTCGACGAGCTGGCCGCCGAGCTGGACTGCCGGATCGAAGTAGTTGCCCTCGGCACCGGCCGCATCGAGCTGGGCGAAGACATCCTGGCCCGGGCGCAGCAAGTCATCACTGCCCTGCCCGCCGCCGCAGGAAACGACGGCGCTGGCCCCGCGGCAGTGGAGGCGACGGCGCAGAAACCGGGCACGCTGACCGTGCTGGACGCAGCGAAGGACTGCCAGCGGCCGCTGCGCAGCGACCGGTTCGGCAATCCCGCGGGAATGTCCTCTCAGTACCTGGGCACCCTGCCCGAGGCCCTGCCGGGCGCAGTGTCCGGCGAGGACCTGGCCGTCATCGCTGCCGCACTGCGCGCCGCCCTGCCCTCGAGCACCGGACCGGTGCTGGTGCTGGGCTGCGAGGAATTCATCCACGTGCCCCTAACCGTGGCCAACGCCCTGGCCGAAACCGGGCCGGTGCGTTTTTCCACCACCACCCGCTCCCCCATCGTGCCCATCGACCGGCCCGACTACGCCATCAACAACTCGGTGGACTTCGCCAGCCATGACCTCACCGAAGACGGCCCCGGCCCGCGGCACGCCTACAACGTGGGCCCGCGGCTCGGCACGGTCCAGGGCACGGGAGGGTCCGCGGTCGGTTTCGGCAGCATTGTCCTGGTGCCCGAACCCGGGACGGATCTGGCGTCCATCACCGGCCCGGGCAGCGTCACCGAGGCGCTGCGCACGGTGACTCCCGCCGTCGTCGTGCTGCTGGCCCCCGCGGACCTGCCCGCCGCCGATGAGTGGGCCGGACACCCGGCAGCCGCTCCCGCCGCGGTGCCGGTCTCCGCGGTGCCGGTTTCCGCGGTGCCGCTGACCGGACCGGCGTTCGGCTCCTATGCGGCCGAGGACGTGACCTGGCTGCTCAAGGACCTGCGCGATGCGCAGCTGGAGGCACCCACGGCCGAGCGGGAAGCGGCCATCCAGTCCGGCGGCGCGAATTATGCCGAGTCGCTGCCGATGGAATACCTGCCCTCGGCCCAGTACCAGGACCTGTACGAGGAGGCCCTGGTCCGCTCCGCACCCCGGGTGGCCGCCGCCGTCGGCACCGTCACTGAACTGGCGCTGGCGGCCCGCAACCGCGAGCCGGTGCTGGTGTCCCTGGCCCGGGCCGGTACACCCATCGGGATCCTGATGCGCCGCTGGGCGCAGCAGATGCACGGCCTGGACCTGCCGCACTACACCATGAGCATTGTGCGCGGGGTGGGCATGGATGAAACCGCGCTGCGCTTCCTCGCCTCCCGGTACGATCCGGCGCGGATCCTGTTTGTGGACGGCTGGACCGGTAAGGGCGCCATCACCCGCGAACTGACCGCCGCGCTGGAGAAGTTCGAGGCAACCGACGGCGTACGGTTCTCCGCGCAGCTGGCGGTGCTGGCCGATCCCGGGCATTCCGTGGAGCTGTTCGGCACCCGGGAGGATTACCTGATCCCCTCGGCCTGCTTGAATTCCACCGTTTCGGGCCTGGTATCCCGCACGGTGTTCAACAAGGAACTCATTGGACCGGAGGATTTCCACGGCGCGAAGTTCTACTCCCACCTGGCCGCAGCAGACGTTTCCCGGGACTTCCTGACCGCCGTGTCCGCGCATTTCGACGCCGTTCGGACCGCCGCCGTCGCGCACGCCTCCGAGCTGGCCGGCACCGACCGGACACCCACCTGGGTCGGCTGGGCCGCGGTGGAACGGCTGAGCGAGGAGTACGGCATCCATAACGTGAACCTGGTGAAGCCCGGGGTCGGCGAGACCACGCGGGTGCTGCTGCGCCGGGTGCCGTGGAAAGTACTGGTGCATCCGGCGGCCCGGACCGACGTGGCACATGTGCTGCTGCTGGCCGAACAGCGCGGCGTGCCGGTGGAGGAAGTCCCGGACCTGCCGTTCAGCTGCGTGGGCCTGATCCATCCCCGGTTCACCGCGGGGGCGGTGGGTGCGGACGGGAAGGCTGTTGCCGGTGCAGCGGCCGGCGCAGGGGCTCCAGCCGGTTCCGGAGCCGCCTCGGGGGCCGACGCGTGAGGACCCTCTTCGCCTCGGACCTGGACCGGACACTGATCTATTCCGCCAACGCCCTGTTCCTGGACACCGAGGATGCCGCCGCGCCGGGCCTGGTGGTCTCCGAGGTGTACGAGGGCAAACCGCTGTCCTTTATGACCCGTGCGGCCGAGGACCTGCTGGTGGCCGCCGCGGAGGCTGCGGTGTTTGTTCCCGTGACCACGCGGACGGTGGCCCAGTACCGGCGGATCCAGTTGCCCGCTCCGTCACCGGAGTACGCGGTGACCACCAACGGCGGGGTGATCCTGCACCACGGGGAGCCCGACGCCGACTGGCAGGACAAGGTCCGTTCCCTGGTGGCCGGCGGCTGCGCTCCCCTGGCCGAGGTGTCGGCGCATCTGGCCCGCCCGGAGTTCGCTGCCTGGACGCTGAAGCTGCGCACTGCCGAGGACCTGTTTGCCTACGCCGTGGTGGACCGGGCGGCGCTGCCGGGGCAGTTCCTGCTGGAGCTGGAGACCTGGTGTGCGGAGCGCGGCTGGACTGTCTCGCTGCAGGGCCGCAAGCTGTACTGCGTGCCGGTGCCCGTGACCAAGCAGGATGCCGTGGCCGAGGTCGCCCGGCGGACCGGGGCGGAGCGCATCGTTGCCGCCGGGGATTCACTGCTGGACCGGCCGATGCTCCAGGCCGCCCATGTCGCCTTCCGCCCCGCGCACGGCGAACTGGACGACACCGGCTACACCGACCCGCACCTGCAGGTCACCGCGGCCCGCGGAGTGCTGGCCGGCGAGGAAATCCTGCGGCGGGTGCTCGGGCTGGTGCGGGGCTAGAAACTGATGGGCGGCGGGGAAGGGACGGGTCCGGAGACGGGCAGGGTTATGCCGAGCGTCCCGGCCGCGTAACTGAGGAATTCCTCTATCCGCCGGTTGAACGTTTCCGGCACCCCGAAGGACTTGCCGCTGCCCACACGGAAACCGAAGGTGTCGCGGGCATACACCTCTACCGCAGTGCCCGTGCCGAACCAGGAGGCGGTGAACGTCAGGGCGATCGGCAGGTGCTTGCGCCCTTCTTCGGTCAGGTTGCCCCACATCCGGTATTCCGCATTGGACCCCAAATGCACCTCCACCGAGGACTTTTCCCGCCGGACATCTTCACCGTGGAAGGAGAAGGCCGTGGCCAGGGTTTGCAGGACCGCCTCCGGCGGCTGAAGCGCTGTCCACTGTTCCTTCTTCTTCACAATCGGTTTGGTGCTGAACAATGCCACGGTGATTCCCCCTTTTGACGACTGGGCTACCCGAAACAGTTACCCAATCCCGAGGGCATAGAAGGCCTGCTCATAAATGGCGGCCGATTCGTCGCCGAGCATTCCGGTCACGCGGAGGAGCGCCGTTCCCTGCAGATACATGTATTCCCGTTTGTAGGCGGCGCCCAGGGCGATGTGCTCCTGTAGCTGGGCGAAGCGCGACTGGGCTTCTGCTTCGCTGGCGAAGACTTCCACCACGGCTCCGCCCACAACGCTGTTCTCCGGCGCGGCTGCGGAGGCGTCGGCGATCCACGCCGCCGAGGTGTAATAGCCCGGCTGGCCGATGAATCCGCCCGGGTCATTCTCCGCCGTTACTTCAGTGACCGAGGTGATGCCGGGGACAACCGCCTGCAGCTGCTGGGCGATGGCTATGGCCGTGAAGGGCTCGGCCGGTGTGACCGGCGCCGGCGCGGAAAGGGTTGGCGGGGGCGTTAGCGTGGGCGTCGGAGTGGGGGTGGGCGACGGCGGGGCCGGCGGAGTTGTCGGGGCGGACGACGACGCGCTCCGGGAAGGCGTGGCCGGAGCGGATTCCCTGGCTGCGTCGGCGGAGGATGAACATCCCGCTAATCCGACAGCCGCGGCGAGCAGCAGCACGGCGATGCTTCCCTTAGGCATGCTTCCCTTTTGCATTCTTCCCCCAATTAGAGACCTGGTATGAGCACAGCCTACTCCGCGGGATCGCTGCTTTTCCGCCGGAAACCTAGACGGCGTACCGTTCCGCGTGGCTGCGCAGGATGCAGAATTCGTTGCCTTCCGGGTCGGCCAGTACCACCCAGCCGGTTCCATCCGGGCGGCGCTGGTCATCGACCTGCGTGGCTCCGAGTGTCAGCAACCGCGCGAGCTCCTGGTCCCGTCCGCCGGACTCTTCCGGCTGCAGGTCCAGGTGCAGGCGGTTCTTGACCTGTTTGCGGTCCGGCACCTTGATAAACAGCAGCCGCTGGGAGCCGTCGGGCGAGTAGATCATGCACTCGTCGTCGCCGGGCCCAAAGGGCTCCTCCGGATCTGCGTGGAAGTCGAGCACCTGCGCCCAGAACACGGACTGCGCGTACGGGTCGAGGCTGTCAAAGGTGGTGTGCGAGATGGAAGCAGTCATGCGGGGAAGCCTACGGCCCGTTGCGGAAATTTTGCCTCCGGCCCGCCGGGCGGTCACCGCCGGGCGGTCACCGCTCGGGCTGCTCCTCCGACTGGGGAAGGTGGGCTGTTGCCCACTGCCCCAACTGCCGCAGCAACGGCACCAGCTGCTCCCCGCTGGGCGTCAGGGTGTACGCCACCGAGATCGGCGGGCCGGGCTCCACAACGCGCGTCAGCAGCAGGGCCTCGGCCAGCTCGGTGAGCCGGTCAGAGAGTACGGCGTCGCTGATTCCCTCGACGGATCGCCGCAGGGCCGCGAAGGACAACGGCCCGGCGCTGAGGGCATCCACAATCATCCCGTTCCAGCGCTTACCCAGGATGGTGAAGGCAAGGCTGACCGCGGAATCACATGTGTGCATTGAAACCGGGCCTCTATCCATACGGCGATTCTACCGCTACTGTCAGCCTAGTCACTCTGAAAAACAGAGTTACTAAGGAACTTATTGATCGGAGACCCCATGACGCTCTTCCGCCTGGATGCCAGCATCCTGCCCGCCACGTCCGCCAGCCGTGCCCTCGGCGACCTCGTCGAGGAGCAGTGGACTGCCGCTCACCCTGATTCCAGCGTTCGACGCCGCGACCTCGCCGCTGAGCCGATCCCCACCGGGGTCTGGCAGGATGCCGTCCTGGGCGGCTTCTCTCCGGAAGCGGCCCGCACCGAGGAGCAGCACCAGGCTCTTGGCTTCGCCACTGAACTGGCTGATGAACTGACCGGTGCCGATGCGCTGCTGTTCACCGTTCCCCTGTATAACTTCGGCGTCTCGCAGCATTTCAAGACCTGGTTCGACCTCGCCTACACCGATCCCCGGATCAGCCCGGAGGGCACCGCCCTGCGCGGCAAGCCGGCCGTGCTGGTCACCTCATTGGGCGGAAACTACAATCCGGGCACCCCCAAGGAAGGGTGGGACCACTCCACCCCCTGGCTGCGCCGCGTGCTGGCGGATGTCTGGGGGCTGGACCTGCGCGTTGTCGAGCGCCCCTTCACCCTCGTGGGCATGAACCCAGCCCTGGATCCCTTCAAGGACATGGCTGCCGCTCTGAAGGAGGAAGCGGAAACCGCCGCGGTGAAGTTCGGCCGGGAACTGGCCGAGCTGCGCCCCAACCCCGTCGTCTAGGTTCCCACCGTCCACGCACCACCACCCACGCGCGCTGGTCGACCGTCCGAGGACAAGCGGCACCCGCCCAAAGGCCGGGTGCCGCTTTGCTGCCAGCGTGGACCTACACCCGCTCCAGCAGCATCGACACACCCTGGCCGAGCCCCACGCACATGGTCGCCAGGCCACGCGGTACACCCTCGCGCTCCATCCGGTTCAGCAGCGTCACCGTGATCCGCGACCCGGACGAACCGAGCGCGTGCCCGAGCGCAATGGCCCCGCCGTCGCGGTTCACCAGCTCCTCGTCCAGGCCGAGCCGGCGGATGCAGGCCAGCGACTGCGCGGCGAAGGCCTCGTTCAGTTCCACCGCACCAATGTCCCCGAGTGTCCAGCCGGTCCGTTCCAGCACTTTCCGGGTGGCCGGCACCGGGCCGATGCCCATGACCGCCGGATCCACCCCGGCGGAGGCGCCGTCGACTATCCGGGCACGCGCGTCCAGCTTCAACCGGTGCACCGCGTCGGCGCTGGCGACGACGACGGCGGACGCGCCGTCGTTCAGCGAGCTGGCGTTCCCGGCGGTCACCACGCCGTCGGGCCGCACGATGGGCCGCAGCTTCGCCAGCGCCTCGGCGCTGGTCTCCCGGCGCGGACCCTCATCGGTCTTCACCACGCCCTTTTTTGTTTCCACCGGCACGATTTCCGCTGCGAACCGGCCCTCGTCCACGGCGGCGAGCGCCCGGGTGTGCGAGCGCAGCGCAAAGGCGTCCGAGTCTTCCCGGCTGATCCCTTCCCGGGAGGCCAGTTCCTCGGCGGTTTCGGGCATGGAATAAGTGGTGCCGGGCAGGTCGTAGAACTTCGGGTTGGTGAACCGGGCGCCGATGGCCGAGTCTGCCAGCTCCCCGGGCTTTGCAAAGGCCTTTTCCGGTTTGGCCAGCACCCATGGTGCCCGCGACATCGACTCCGCTCCCCCGGCAACCACCACATCCGCCGCCCCGGACTTCACCATCTGGGAGGCGAGCAGGATCGCGCTGAGCCCGGATGCGCAGAGCCGGTTCACGGTCATGGCCGGCACGGTGTCCGGGAAGCCGGCCAGCAGGGTCGCCATCCGCGCCACGTTCCGGTTGTCCTCTCCGGCCTGGTTGGTGCAGCCCAGCAGCACCTCGTCCACGTCGGCGGGGTCCAGTCCGGCGCGGGCGACGACGTCGGCGAGCACCAGCGCAGCCAGATCGTCGGGCCGGACGGAGGACAGGGCACCGCCGTAGCGGCCCACGGGGGTACGGACGCCGGAAATCAGATAGGCCTCAGTCATGCTGGCCATCGTACTGTGATGCGTGCCACTTAGGGGTTCCGTCGGCGGCGCCTATGTGCCGCTGGTTGGGGACTGTGGGGGTCCTGCCGGCGAGGGGGTCGACGGCGATGGCTCCGACGGCGATGGTACGGACGGAGAGGGGCCCGACGGTGGCGTCGGGACAGTCGGGACCGGAACGGGGACCATCGTTGGTGTGGGCGTTGCGGTCGGAGTGGGTGCCGGAACGGGCGGAGTCGGACATGGCGGCGGCGGAGTGGGCGGATCCGTAGGCACTGGTTCCGCCGGCACTGGCGGTGCCGGGGGCAGCGTAGGCACTGGCTGGCTGGTGTGCTCTTCGGCTGCGTTCCGGCGCGCGGCATCCGCCTGCCGGTGCGCTTCGGCCTGTTCGGCGGCAACACGGGCGTTCTCCACCGCTGCCTGCTCAGCCGCCGCCTTCTCCGCTGCCGCACGCTGTTCGGCGGCCTGCCGATCCGCGTCAATCTGCCCGCGCAGCCGTTCAGTTTCCGCACGGTCCGCGGCTGCCTGCCGGTTGAGCCGGTCGGTGGCGGCACGCGCCGCAGTGATCCGCTCCGCAGAGGCCCGGTCCATCCACACCAGTTTCCCGGCCATGTCCCGGGTGCAGCGGTAGGCCGTCCGGCCCTGCGTGCGCGCGGCCCCGTCCGGGGAACAGCGCCGGTTCATCAGCGATGCCTCCTGCCCGGCGGTCGGCGACGGCGGGCGCGTTGCCTTGCTGCGCGGCGGCGTCGGCGGGTCCACATCCACCTGCGGGCTGGGTGCCCGTTCCAGCAGGCCGCCGCGCTGCGGGGACGGCCCAGGGTCGAGCGGTGCGATAACGCCCAGTGCCGCGGCGGGCCGCTCGGTCCCCACCGAGGGGGCTGCCATGCTGGTGGCCACCGTACCGACAGCCAGCACGACGACGCTGCCGGCCAGCGCCGCTTTCCGCTGCCTGCCGGTGTCCAGTCCGGCCCACGACTGGCGGTGCAGCGCCAGCGCGTACACCCCCGTGAGCAGCAGGAGGAAACCGGCAACCAGGATCCAGACGGCCAGGCCCATCACCCCGAAAAACGCCGCTACGCCAAGCAGAACTGCGGCGCCGACGACGACGGGCCAGGCCGAGCGCGGGGTTTGGCCCGGGACCTGCGGGCGGCGCCGGCGCGGACCGCGCGGCGGAGTGGGGTCGTAGAGCATGGCGCCTCGAGGAGGAGATTCAGCTCGTCAGCAGCGGCCGTCCCGGACCCCATGCACCCGTTCACGGCCAGTGCCCTTGGCATCAACGGTAGGCGCGGCCACGGGCAAACCTCTAGGGGCGAGGGCGAACATCGCCCGCCGCGACCGGTAACGACGCCGCCGCCCCGCCGCCGCCCCGGTGCGACCGGCACCCCGACGTCCCCGCCTCGACGCCGCCCCTTTGCAGGCTAATCCCCGCACGCTCCGCTAGCATTCCTCATACTCTTCTTTACCCCTGCCAACGCGAAGGCCTCCCCGTGACAACTGTTGACTCCCTGCCGGCTAACTCCCTGCCGGACCCCGGAGACCTGATCGACTTCGACGGCCTCCTGACCGCGGAGGAAATCACCCTGCGCGATAGCGTCCGCGCCTTCGTGGCCGCCGAAATCAAACCGAACATCGCCCGCTGGTACGAGGATGCAAAGTTCCCGCTGGAGATCGTCCCTCAGCTGGCTAAGCTCGGGCTGCTCGGCATGCATCTGGACGGCTACGGCTGCGCCGGCCGCTCCGCCGTCGAGTACGGACTGGCCGCCACGGAGCTGGAGGCCGGGGACTCCGGAATACGGACCTTCGTCTCGGTGCAGGGTTCCTTGGCGATGTCCGCCATCCACAAGCACGGCTCCGAGGAACAGAAACAGCGCTGGCTGCCGGCTATGGCCGCCGGCGAGGCGATCGGCTGCTTCGGCCTCACCGAGCCCACCGCAGGGTCGGATCCGGCCGGCATGAGCACCTTCGCGAGGCGCGACGGCGGCGACTGGGTCCTCAGCGGCACCAAACGCTGGATTGGACTGGCCTCGGTGGCGCAGGTGGCCGTGATTTGGGCGCAGACCGACGGCGGCATCCGCGGCTTTGTGGTCCCGACCGACTCCCCCGGCTTCACCGCCACCCCCATTGAACCCAAACTGTCCATGCGCGCCTCCATCCAATGCGACGTCCGGCTCGACGATGTCCGCCTGCCCGCCGACGCTGTCCTGCCCGGCGTCGTCGGCCTCAAGGGGCCGTTCTCCTGCCTGAACGAGGCCCGTTACGGCATCATCTGGGGAGCTATGGGCGCGGCCCGGGATGCCTTCGAAGACGCACTGGCCTACTCCCGGACCCGGATGCAGTTCGACAAGCCACTGGCCGGGTACCAGCTGACCCAGCAGAAACTGGTGGACATGGCCCTGGAAATCAACAAGGGCTTCCTGCTCGCCCTGCACATCGGCCGAAAGAAAGACGCCGGCACGCTGGGCCTGCACCAGATCTCGCTGGGCAAGCTGAACAACTGCCGCGAAGCCATCGCCGTCTGCCGCGAGGCCCGCACCCTGCTGGGCGGCAACGGCATCACCCTGGACTACTCGCCGCTGCGCCACGCCAACAACCTGGAATCGGTGCGCACCTACGAGGGCACCGATGAGGTCCACACCCTCATCCTGGGCCAGCACCTCACCGGGATCGCAGCCTTCCGCTAGACCGGTGCCGGGATCTGCGCTGCCTCCAGGTCCTGCTGGTCGGTGTCCGCGTCCCGGGTCGGCGCCGGGGGCGACACCGGAGGCGTAACCGAGCGGCCCGACGGCGGCGGCGCAGTCGGATCCGGAGGTGCGGGCGGGTTCGGGGGCACGCGTGGGTCCGGGGGCACGGTGGGGTCCGGTTGCGGCGGGGTCGGCGGTACGGTGGGGTCCGGCGTGCCGGGGGCAGGCGGTGGCGTTACCGGATCAGGCGTGCCCGGGGTGGGTGTTCCCGGGTCCGGTGTTCCCGGCGGAGGCGTGCCCGGCGCCGGGGGCGGCGTCGTCGGGTCCGGCGTTGCCGGTTCGCTGGGGTCAGGCGGGGACGGCGGATCCGGAGGTCCGGGCTCGCCCGGAACTTCGGGCGGAGGTGCCGGCGGCAGGGTGGCGGAGGGGTTTTGTTCGGCGGCCCGGCGCGCGGCTTCCCGGGCCTGCTGTTCTGCCTGCAACCTGTCCGCTTCAGCGCGTTGTGCCACGGCCCGCGCTTCGACAAGCAGGTCCGCTGTTGCCCTATCCATCCAAACCAGCTCCCCTGCGGTGGTGGCTGTGCAACGGTATTCGATCTCGCGCTGCAGCCGTTGAGCACCCTCGGCGGTGCACGGCGAGTTGGCCAGTGCGGCTTCAGCCGTCGGGCTGCTTTCCGGTGCGTCCGCGGGCAGGCGAGCGCCCTGCACGTCGGCGCGGGCGTCCTGCGGCCGCGGGTCTGTGGTCTCGGGCGAAGACGGCTCGGGGGAAGACTGCTCGAGCTGCGTCGCAGGGGGCGGCGTGGCCGCGGCGCCGTCGTCGTTGGTGGTGGTGCGTGCCGGCTGCGGCACGGACATCACCCCGGCAACCACGCCCACCACCAGCACCATGCCGCTGACCGAGAGGGCGAACTTCCGCTGCTGCAGCGTGTCCAGCCCGGCCCAGCTGCGGCGCCGGAAACCCAGGGCATAGAGGGCGCTGCACAGCAGCAGGACTCCGGCGGCCAGGATCCACACCGCTACCCCACCGACTCCCTGGAGCACCGCGACCCACAACAGCCCCGCCACCACTCCGAGGACTGGCCAAGCGGTGCGGGGATTGCGGAGCGGTGAGGGTCGGGCATTGGCCGACGGACCGGCGGAGGAAACGGACTCGGGATCCGGCTGGTCGGGCGTGGGCTGGTGGGACATAGGGCCTCGGCGGGACGGTGCCGGTGCGCTCCCGCCGCTGACGGTCGGGATTGGTCCGGCATCTGTTGCAGCAGCTTTACCGTCCGGGTTCGAGGCTCCGGTGAGCTCCGGCGGGGGCTGCCCTTGGAACCACGCTAGGCGGCTCCAAGGGCAACATCTAGGGGTTGCCGAAACTGGTTATTGCACGTGTCATGGCTTAGCCAGCGGACATCCACCGCAAGCGACCGTCTTTCGCGGTCGCGCATACCATCGCCTTGCCGGTACTGCTCACGCCGACGCCGCCACTGCAAAAAGCGCCGGGGTGTACGACGTTGGGACCCGCCGGTGCTGCCGGGGCGGGCGGCGCAACATACTGCTGGCGTGCCTGTTCGTCCGCTACCCGCTGGGCTTCGGCAGCAGCGGCAGCGGCCTGCTCATCCGCTACCCGCTGCGCTTCAGCGGCCGCTGCGGCGGCGGCCTCGTCGGCAAGGCGCTGCTGTTCGGCCGCTTCGGCAGCCGCGGCCGCTTCCTCGGCTGCCTTCTTTTCGGCAGCCTCCTTATCGGCCTTCTCCTGGCGGGCGGCAACGATCTTGGTGGAATCGTCCTCGGTCATCCAGACGAGCTTGCCGTTGTCATTTTCCGTGCATACATACACGGTGCTCTGTGCGGTGGGCGTCGCCGAGGGGGACGCCTTTGTGGTCGAGGGTGAGGACGACGGCGAAGCCTTGGCCTTGGCGGTCGAGCCCTTCGCGCTCCGCGTCGGCGTCGGCGTCGCTGTCGCTGACTGCTTGACCGTCTGCGTGACTCCGGCTGATTTGCAGGCCTGGTTGGCAACAACGGTCGGCGTCGGCGAAGCCGATGCGGTGGATTTGGTGGGCGACGGCGTTGCGGACGCCGTCGGCTCAGACCCTTCCGACCCGCCACCGCAAGCGGTGAGGGCCAGGACCGCAGTCAGGGTGACCGCGCCTAACGATAGTGAACGGGCGCGAGGCAGAAATGACATGGATCCCCCAGGAAAGAAAGCGTGTGAAAGTGGATGCGAACGCATCGAGTGACACAGTAGCAGCCCGCGGGCCGAAATGTTACCGACCAGTAACCAGATTCTCATCAGCCGTCCGAATCCAAGTAGTTGAGGCACCTTGACCGCCGATTCGAGGCCCGCAGCTCTTCTGCTCCCCCGGCTTCTCTGGCTTGTCCCCGCCCGGGCACGTAGCTTCCATCCCCCTGTGACCAGGCGCCACCGGCGCACGCACGGTGATCGGGTGAGCTTCGGAGGCGCGTTATGGACTGGCTGCTTGTTCTGACCGTGGTGCTGGTGCTTGCGGTCGGCTTTGGCACCGGCTGGCTGGCCAAGGCGTCCGTCGACCGGCGGGAGGGGTCGCGCGCCCTGAACGAGCTGGTGACGTACCTGCACCTGAAGCAGACCCTGGCGCCCATAGAGCCGCGGGCGGCAACCCCGGGGCCGGAGGTGGACCGAGCCCGGTCCGCAGTGGCCGACCTCCGGGAGAAAGTGATCGAAACCCTGGCACAGGTACACACCCGGTCCGGAGCCAACGAAGTGCTGATGCGCATGGCCGCAGCCTGCACCCGGTATTTGCGCGTGGCCGGCGACGATCCCGCACGTTATCAGTTCGAGCTCATGGAACTGCGCCGGGGCCTGGTCGGGGAACTGCGGATCCTCAGCGACGGCCGGCGGGACGTGCTGTACCGCGGACCGGGCGAGCACGGAGCGGAACGTGCAGCCCGGAAAGCGGCGCCGAAAAAGAAACCGGACCGGCCGCGAAAACGAGGCGACCACCTCGCCCGCTGACCCGGCCGCACCCCGCTGACGCTCCCCGGACGCTTCCCCTGTCAGCCGCCAACCCGGGGCAAGGGCACAACGCCGTTCCGGAACGCCCACACCACGGCCTGCATCCGGTCGCGGGCACCGGTTTTCGTCAGGATTCCCGCCACGTGGTATTTCACGGTGGTGGCCTCCACGAACAGCCGCTCACTGATCTCCTGCGTTGACAGCCCTTCACACAGAAGGGTCAGGATTTCGGTCTCCCGCGCTGTCAGCGGCACAACCAGCGACGCCGGCGCGCTGCGCGGCCCGGCGGTCCGGTTAGCGAACTCAATCAGCACACGGCGGGTCAGGCGCTGATCCAGGGTGCCGTCCCCGCGGGCGACGGAACGGATTGCACCCAGCAGGGCGTCCTCGTCGGCTCCTTTCAGCAGGAACCCGGAGGCTCCGGCTTCGAGGGCGCCGAAAACATAATCATCGAGTTCGAAGGTGGTCAGCATCAGCACCCCCGTGGCGTTCTGCGGATCGCCGGTGATGGTCCGCGTCGCAGCGATGCCGTTGAGGCCCGGCATCCGGATGTCCATGCAGATGACGTCCGGGCGCAGCTCGCGCACCAGCGCCACGGCCTCGTTTCCGTCGCTGGCCTCACCCACCACCTCGACGTCGGAGCCGGCTTCCAGGATTACCCGGAGTCCGGCCCGCACAATCGCTTGGTCGTCGGCGATGGCTACTGTGATCGTCATGTCTCGTCCTCATAGGGAATCACCAGGGTATTGGTCCAGCCGCCGTCGTCATCGGCCCCTGTGCGCAGGGTTGCGCCGATCAGTTCCGCACGCTCGGCCATGCCGATCAAACCGTACCCGGAACGGGATCCCTGCCGCGGTTTAGCCGACGGCGCGTCATTGGCAACCGTCAGCCGCACCGACGTCGGCCCGTAGTCCACGCGAACAGCACGGGATGCACCGGGAGCGTGGTTCAGCGCATTGGCGAGGGACTCCTGGACCATCCGGTACGCCGCGATCCCCGCCAGCGGCCGGAGCTCCCGCGGCGTCCCGGACTCTTCAAAGCGGACTTGGGTCCCCGCCTTCGATGCTTCGGCCACCAGCGCCGGAAGGTTCTCCATGGAGGCAACGGGCGCAAGCTCGCCTTCGGCGTCGGGCCGCAGGAGTCCCACCGTTTGGCGGAGATTGTCCAGTGTGGTCCTCGCCGCGCGCTGCACCTGGCGGATGTATTCGCCGGCTTCCTCAGGGTTGGAGGTCCGCAGTGCCTGTGCAGCCTGGGCGCTGACAATGATGCCGGTCAGATGGTGGGCCGCGACGTCGTGCAGTTCCCGGGCCATCAGTGTCCGCTCCCGCAGCACGGCTTCTTCGGCCAGGCGTTCCTTTTCGCGTTCCGCGGCTTCGGCCCGCTCCCGCAGTGCCGCCAGGAGCCGGACCCGCCCGCCGATAATCTCGGCGGCAACCACTCCCAGCCCAAAGACCAAAGCGGTGCGTGCCGCCGCAAAGGTCGGAATGAGTTCGGCAGGAACCACGGCGCTGGCCTGCACGGCGAACATCGTCACGACGACGGCGGCCGCGGCAAGCCCTGCCGGCACCAGGTAACGTTTCGGGCCGGCGGTTTCACGGACATAGGCATACACGGCAACTATTACCGCAATAGTTCCGGTGCCCACCTCGCCCGCGGAAAACAACAATGTGAGGCCGTCCAGGGCGGTGACCAAAAGGAGAACACCGAACGGAAAACGGTGGCGTGCGGGCAATACCGCTGCCTGGGCCAGCATCAGCAGAACCGGCATCAAATCCTGCGGACCTTTAACCGAATCCGCCTCGAAGGTGAGGACGCCCCACACATAGCCCACTGCCAGCAAAACAATGAGCACGGTGGGCGCGAACTTCCAGCGGGCCTTCCGCGCCCGGGGCTGGGCCTGGGCCGGGGCCGGGGCCGGGGCCGGGCCGGAAATGATGAGCATCGGATCATTCTCGCTTACCCCAGGTGGAGGGCGCCCTATCCGCAAGAACAGGTCCGATCCTGTTCGCAGGCTGGGGGCGCTGCGTTCCGCTTCCGGGAAGGCTGGTTCCCACCACCAACCGAGGGCAACGAGCACCAGGTGCCCCGCCATAACCGGAAGGAACGCCACCATGAATCCCGAAACAGAATCCGCGGCCACCACCCACGAGACCAGGGCGCCGTCGTCGCTCAAGCGCACCATCGCCTTCGCGGCGACAGGCCTCCTGGCCGCCGGCACGGTCAGTGCCGGCGCTTGGTGGGGCATCAGCTCCGTTGCCGCCGCCGACACCACCGACGCCCCAACCGCGGCTGCCGGCAACACAGTGATCCAAACGCAGTTGGACGCCCTGGTGGACCGCGGGTTTCCCGCAGCCCTGGCCTCGCTGACGCATCCGGACGGCAGCCGTGAAGACTTTGTGTCCGGCGTCGGAAACGTCGAGACCGGCGAGGACGTTCCGGTGGACGGGGAGGTGCGCATTGGCAGCAACACGAAAATGTTCACCGCCGTCACCGTGCTGCAGTTGGTGGAGCAGGGGCAGGTGGAGCTGGACGCTCCCATTGAGAAGTACCTTCCCGGCCTGCTGCACGGCGAGGGGATCGACGGCGCGAACATCACCGTCCGGCAGCTGCTGCAGCACACCAGCGGACTGCCCGAGTATACGGACGCGCTGGCCGTTGATTTCAAGCAGATGCAGCACTCCTACAAGTCTCCCCGGGACCTGATGGACATGGCCCTGGCGCAGCCGGCCCTGTTCAGCCCGGGTGAACGCTGGGAATACTCCAACACCAACTACGTTGTGCTCGGGCTGCTCGTGGAAAAGGTGACGCAGCGCCCCCTCGGCGAGGAAATCACCCGCCGCATCATCGAACCCCTGGGCCTGCAGCACACCTATTTCCCGGACCTGGGCGAACAGGAAATCCGCGGGGCGCACCCGTCCGGCTACCACATGGAGGCTGACCTCAAACGGTTCGACGTGACCGAGCTGGATCCCTCCTGGGCCTGGGCTGCCGGGGAAATCATCGCCAGCCCCAGCGACCTCAACGAGTTCAACCGGGCCGTGGTCGACGGCCGCCTGCTCAACGAGGCGTCAATGGCCGAAATGCAAAAGACAGTGCCCTCGGACGAGACCCTGTTTCCGGGCGCGGAGTACGGGCTCGGCCTGGAGCGCTACCCGCTGAGCTGCGGCGGCGAGATCTGGGGCCACGGCGGAGACATCCAGGGCTACGAGACGCGCAATGGGGTGACCGCCGACGGCACTGCCTTCACCGTTGCAGTCACGTCCCTCCCCGCAGCCATTGGTGACCCGGCAAACGAGGAGCTGGTCCTGGAGAACTACAAGTCCGTGACGCAGGCCCTGGACACGGTCTTGTGCTCGCAGTAGATGCTGGTGCTCGACGCGGAAAGCGGGTCCTCACGGCAGGGAGCCCGGGGCGAAAACGCCCCGGGCTCCCTGCTTTGCACTCCTGCGCTCAGCTAACCAGCAGCTACTCCACCGTGATGAACCCCGCGAGCCGGGTGTCATTCACGGAGCTGCCCACGTAAATGGGCACCTGCCCGGTCGGTGTCACCCAGCCGTTCGCCGCGGTGTCCCAGTACTGCAGGGAGCGCGGATCCAGGTCGATGTTCACCGTTCCGGCCGCCCCGGGAGGCAGCGTGATGCTGGCGTACCCGGCCAGCTGCCGGGCCGGCGTCGGGATGACCGTGGGCAGGTTCCCCACGTACACCTGCACCGTTTCCTGCCCCTCGCGGGTGCCCAGGTTGGTGACCTGCACCGAGACTTCCGCCGCCGGATCCGCGGCGTCCACCACCGGCGTGGACAGCAGGTTCCCGTACTGGAACCGCGTGTAGGAAAGCCCGTGCCCAAACGGGAACAGCGGCGTCAGGCCCTGCGTGGTGTAGGACTTGTAGCCCACAAACACGCCCTCCACATACGGAACCACCGGATCCACCTCGTTGATCAGGTAGAAGGTGTTCTGCTGCCCGGCCTGCGTGGCCTGCTGTTCGGACACCGGGAAGGTGACCGGCAGCTTGCCGGACGGGTTCGCGTCCCCGTACAGCAGCGAGGCCACCGCGGTGCCCTGCGCCTGCCCGGGATACCAGGTTTCCAGTACTGACGGCACGGCATCCAGCCACGGCATGGTGACCGGTCCGCTGGTGGCCAGCACCACAATGGTGTTCGGGTTCACCGCGGACACGGCCCGGATCAGCCGGTCCTGGTCCTGCGGCAGGGTCAGCGTGCCGCGGTCGGCGGCCTCCCCGGTGTAGTCGCGGGCGACGACGACGGCCACCGAGTTGCGCGAGGCGACGTCCACCGCTTCCTGGATGGACGGGGACAGGGCGTTCTCCGGCGCGAACCAGCCCAGCCGCATCATGGCGCCGGGCTGGTCATTGAGGCCGCCGTTGAACTGGTTGGGTGCGTCCGTGGTGTATTCCACCCGGATCGGCACTTCCTGCCCCGCCGCCAGGTTGATCGCGGATTCGGTCTGGTTGTAGGGCGCCGGCTCCCCGGTGCTGACCAGGGTGTTGTCGATGTACAGCCGGGCGGTGCCCAGATGCGCCATGGTCAGGGTGTAGTCCCCCGTGGCCGGAGCCACCAGGGTTCCGGTCCACACCACGGACATGGGCGCGGAGACCAGCGGGACCGGCAGTCCGGGCACCTGGGAGGTGTTGATGGTGTCCGCGGAAATACCGGTGCGCAGGTTGATCTGCCGTTCGGAGCGGGCCACCACCGTCTCGCCGGTGAAGTTGTTGATCCCACTGCGGTATTCGGCCTGCACGTTGGTCAGCACGGTGCTGGGGATCGGCGGGGCGCCGGGCAGCGTGTCGGCCAGCGACACCGGGTCGGTGCCGGCGGCGTATTCCACCGTGGCGTCCCCGGCCCGGGCGGTGATCCCGTCCAGGATGGTGGTCAGCCGTGCCGGGTTGGGAATGGCCCCGGAACCGCCGCCGTCGATGTACCAGTCGGCGTCGGAACCGATTACCGCCACCGAAGGCGTGGTGGAGGCCAGCGGCAGCGCGCCGTCGTTCTTCAGCAGCACCGCGGCGTCCTCGGCAATGTCCTCGGCAATCACGGCGTGCGCGTCCAGCTGGTTCGCGGGCACCGGCACGTTGGTGGGCTGCGGGTTCACGAAGGATCCCGGAGGCGGGTTGTCGAAAATGCCCTTCGCGAACATGGTCAGGGCCACCCGCCGGGCGGCGTCGGTCACCCGTGCCTCGGACACTTGCCCGTTCTGCACCGCCGCCAGCAGCGCCGGCCCGGAGAACTCCAGGCCCGGCCCGGCGACGTCGAGCCCCGCGGCGTAGTCCGCGAAACTGTGCGCGGCGTTGAAGTCCGAGGAAACAAACCCCCGGAAGCCGAGCTGGGTCTTGAGGATCCCGTTGAGCAGCGGCGCGTTGCCGCAGGCGAACTCGGTGTTGACCTTGTTGAAGGAGCACATGATGGCGCCCGGATCGGCGTCCCGGACCACGGTTTCCCATGGCCGTGTGTAGGTCTCCTGCAGGGTCCGCTCGTCCACTTCCACGTCCACGTGTCCGCGCCGGGATTCGAAGTTGTTCAGGTTGTAGTGCTTGACCAGGGCGGAAATGTCCGCACCCTGCTCGCCCTGCACCTGCGAGGCGGCGATGGACCCGCTGAGCAGCGGATCCTCGCCCAGGTCCTCCCACATCCGCCCGTTGTACGGGGTTTTGACCAGGTCCATGGTGGGCCCGGCGAGGGCGTTCCAGCCGGTGGCGCGGGCTTCCTCCCCGCCCACCGCCCCGTAGGCGCGGGCGTAGGTGTTGTTGAAGGTGGAGGCCAGGCCGACGCCGACCGGCAGCGCCGTGGTCACGGTGTCTTCCAGCGCCAGGCCGCAGCAGCCGTCTTTGCTGCGGATGGCCGGCAGGCCGAGCTCGGGCACGCCGGGGCCGCCGCTTTGGACCAGATAGTTGACCTTCTGCTCCAGGGTCATGGCGTTGACCACCAGCAGGGCCCGCAGCTCCGGGGACAGCGAGGCATCGCGCCAGGGCTGGTCCTCGACCTGCTGCGGTTCGGGGGCGTCCAGGTTTATCGCTGGTACAGCGGCTGCGACGGTGGCCCGGACGGTGGCCGGGAAGCCGGCAGCACTGGCGGACGGCAGGAAGCTGGTGGTCGCGAGCAGTGTCCCGGCCAGCAGGGCCAGCGACCTTCGGAGGAATTTTGCCGGGCTCGGGGAGGTGGATGTACGACGACGGCGGGGCGGCCCGCCGGTGCTGCGGTTTTCTTCCATGGTGGTTTCCTCATACGGGCCGCGTTCACCCCCTGGGCGCGGCGGCTACCGCTGGACATCCGCCGGGTGTTACGGGCGGATCAGGACACGACGGGGCGCTCGGTGTATCCCCCGGTGAGGCCGCCCCGGCCGCTGGACTGCCGGACCGAAAGTGCGGGTGCGGCGAGTGATGCCGGAGACGCTATGGAGGCGTGCGGGCAGGGTCAACCGAGATGTGCGGGGTTGGCTGCGGGCCGTGCTAGATTGCTTGTCCCATCCGGCGACTCCAGGAGCAGCACATGCAGGTCCACCCCCAGGCACAGGCTTTTCTCGACCTCCTGAAGGATGCCCCGCCCTTGGACACCCAGACCGCCGAGCAGAACCGCGCTGATCTGGAGAATGCCCTGCCCCTGACCGGCGCCGCTGTTGACCTGTTTTCGGTCCGGGACCGGACTATTGCTGGGGTGCCGGTCCGGGTCTATTCGCCGGACGCACCGAACGGGACGCTGCCCGGGGCAGTTGCCTACTTCCACGGCGGCGGCTGGGTCCTCGGTGATCTGGAGATCGCAGACACGACGGCCCGCGCCCTCGCGCGGCATTCCGGCGCCGTCGTCGTCAGCGTGGATTACCGCAAGGCGCCCGAGCACGTGTTTCCCGCGGCAGCCGACGACGCCGAAGCGGTCACCCTTGCCCTGCTCTCCGGGGAGTCGGGGCTGGCCATCGATCCGAACCGGGTGGCCGTGGCCGGGGACAGTGCCGGCGGCAACCTGGCAGCGGTCACCGCCCAGCAGTTGGCCGGGCACATGCCGCCGCTGGCGCACCAGGTGCTGGTTTATCCGGTGACCGATGCCCGCGTGGGCTCCACGGCGAGCTACGCCGAGTTCGCGGACGGGCACTTCCTGACCCGGCGGGACATGCAGTACTTCGTGGACACGTACGCCGGTGGTGCGGACCGCGACGATATCCGGCTGTCCCCTGCCCGGAATCCTGATCTTTCCGGTGTGGCCCCGGCAACCGTGATCACCGGCGAGTGCGATCCGCTGCGGGACGAGGGCGAGGCGTATGCCCGTCAGCTGCGGGAGGCGGGCGTGCCCACCACCGCGGTGCGCTTCGGCGGGCAGGTGCATCCCTTCCTGTACATGGCCGGATTGATTGACGACGCCGGCGCGGCACGGGAGTTCATCGGCGCCCGGCTCCGGCAGGCCCTGGCAGCGGACGCGGTCCTGCCCGGATAGGAAAACAGGGGCCCGGAGCGTAGCGCTCCGGGCCCCTGCGTCCGGGTTAGACCACCGTGATGAACCCGGCCAGCCGGATGTCATCCACGGAGCGGCCCACGTAGATGGGCACTTGGCCGGTGGGGGTGACCCAGCCGCCCGCGTTGACGTCCCAGTACTGCAGGGACTGCGGATCCAGGTCGATATTCACCGTCCCGATCCCGCCGGCCGGCAGCGAAATGCTGCCGTAGCCGGCCAGCTGCCGGGCCGGCGTCGGCACGCCGGTGGGCAGGTTCCCCACGTACACCTGCACGGTTTCCTCACCCGGATAGGTGCCGATGTTGGTCACCTGCACCGCCACTTCGGCGTCCGGATCGTTGGCGTCCACCTCCGGCGTCGCGAACAGGTTCGCGTAGTCGAACCGGGTGTAGGAGAGCCCGTGCCCGAACGGGAACAGCGGCACCGCGCCCTGGGTGGTGTACGCCTTGTAGCCGACAAAAACGCCCTCGGCGTACGGCACCACCGGGGACACCGTGGTGAGGAAGTTGAACGGATACGGCGGGGTCACCGCAGACGCCTGCTGGTCGCTGACCGGGAACGTGACCGGCAGCTTGCCGGAGGGGTTCACATCCCCGAACAGCACGGACGCCACCGCCCGGCCCTGCGCCTGCCCGGGGTACCAAGCTTCGAGGACGGAGGGTACCGCGTCGATCCACGGCATGGTCACCGGGCCGCTGGTGGCCAGCACGACCACGGTGTTCGGGTTCGCCGCAGTGACCGCGCTGATCAGCGCGTCCTGGTTCTGCGGCAGGGTCAGGGAACCGCGGTCCGCGGCCTCGCCGGTGTAGTCCCGGGCCACGATGACGGCCACGGAATTGCGGGAAGCAACGTCCACGGCCTCCTGGATGGAGGGCTGCAGCACGCCGGCCGGCGGGGTCCAGCCCAGCCGGATCATTGCGCCCGGCTGGTCGTTCAGTCCGCCGTTGAACTGGTTCGGGGCGTCGGTGATGTATTCGATCCGGATCGGAATGCGCTGGCCTTCGGCCATGTTCACGCCGATTTCCTGCGTGGCCAGGTTGTCCGCCGGCTCGTTGATCACTTCCGCACCGTCCAGGAACAGCCGGGCGGTGCCAAGGTGGGTCAGCGAGAACGTGTAGTTCCCGGTGGCCGGCGCCACGATGGTGCCGGTCCACACCGCCGTCATGGGCGAGGCGGCCAGCTCCCCACCCACGCCGGGCACCTGGGAGGTGTTGATCTCGTCCGCGGAGATGCCGGTGCGCAGGTTCACCTGCTGTTCGGTGCGGGCCAGGGTGGGGGTTCCCTCGAAGTTGTTCAGCCCGAGCCGGTATTCGGCATTCACGTCGGTCAGCACTCCGCTGGGCAGCGGAGGCGGGCCGGGGATGGTGTCGCCCAGGCCCACCGGGTCGGTGCCGCGGGCGTATTCCACGCTTGCGTCCCCGGCCCGGGCGGTGATGCCGTCCAGGATGGTGGTCAGCCGTGCCGGGGTCGGCACGGCACCGGAGCCGCCGCCGTCGATGTACCAGTCGGCGTCGGAGCCGATCACCCCGATGGATGGAGTGCCCGCTGCCAGCGGCAGGGCGCCGTCGTTCTTCAGCAGCACCGTGCCCGCCTCGGCGACGCTCTGTGCAATCGCGTCGTGCGCGTCCAGCATGTTCGCCGGGATGGGAATATCGGTGGGCTGCGGATTCACGAAGGTGTCGATGGGCGGGTTGTCCACAATGCCCTTGGCGAACATGGTGCGCGCCACCCGGCGGGCGGCGTCGGTCACCCGCGCCTCGGACACGGTGCCGTTCTGTACCGCGGCCAGCAGGTTCGGGCCGGAGAATTCCAGCCCCGGCCCGGAGACGTCCAGCCCGGCGGCGTAGTCCGCGAAGCTGTGTGCGGCGTTGAAGTCCGAGGTGACAAACCCGGCGAACCCGGTCTGCGTCTTGAGGATCTGGTTCAGCAGCTGGTCATTGCCGCAGGCGTACTCACCGTTGACCTTGTTGAAGGAGCACATGATGGAGCCGGGATCGGACTCCTCCACCATCTGCGCCCAGGGCCGGACGTAGGTTTCCTGCAGCGTCCGCTGGTCCACCAGCACGTCCACGTTTCCGCGCCGGGTCTCGAAGTTGTTGAGCATGTACTGCTTGGGAAGGGCGGAGACGGAGGCGCCCTGCTCGCCCTGCACCTGGGCGACGGCGCTGTCCCCGCTGACCAGCGGATCCTCGCCGAAGGCCTCCCAGAGCCGGCCGTTGTAGGGGGTTTTGCCCAGGTTCATGGTGGGGCCGGCAATGGTGTTGTAGCCGGTGGCGCGGGCTTCCTCCCCGGCAACGGCACCGTAGGCGCGGCCGAGGGTGGGATCGAGGGCGGATGCCAGACTCAGCCCCACCGGGAGGGAGGTGCTGGGCTCGGTTTCCAGGGCCAGCCCGCAGCAGCCGTCCTTGCTGCGGATGGGCGGGATGCCGAACTCGGGAACCCCGGTGCCGCCGCTCTGGACCAGCAGTTCCACCTTCTGTTCCAGGGACATGGCGGCAACCACCAGGGTGGCCCGCAGGTCCGGGGAAAGGCTGGGATCGCCCCAGGGGAACTGGGAGATGTCCGGCGGGGCGGCCTGCAGGATGTCTACGCCGGTCTGCGCCGGTTCGGCGGCCACGGCGGCCACCGGCAGGAAGCTGCCGGCCATCAGCAGTCCGGCGAGCAGGGCGGTGGTTCTCTTGCGGATGCTTCTCTTGGGGATGGTTTTGCGGAAGATGTGTGGGGTTGGCCGGGACCGGGTGGCCCGGCGGCGGGGTGACTGGTTGATACTTCGCTTTGGTTCCATGGTGCTTCCCTCATACGGGCCGCGTTCACCCCCTGGGCGCGGCGGCTACCGCTGGAATCCGCCGCCACTGGCGTGCGGACAATACGCCGCCGGGGCTCCCCTGCGTCCCCCACGGGGTGCCCCGGCCGCTGACCTGCCGGCCCCGTCAGTGCGGGTGCGGCGAGTGATGGGGGAACGCTATGGAGGCGTCCGGGCAGAGTCAACCGAGATGGGCGGGGTTGGGAGCGACGCGGGCAGATTGGTGCTGCCGAGGGGGTGCGCAACCAAGGTGGACAACCAGGTTGAGCAGGGCCCGCCCTCCCCGGCAGGGGAACCACTGCCCACAGCGCGGCGGGCGGGCAGGATTTACAGGGTAATTACCGGAAGGTTCGTTCAAAGGGGTTGTCGCTGTCGCATTCCTCGGGCAGCAGGGCCATGGAGAGCAGGTAGGCCACCTGTTCGGCGGCGCGTTCGGTTTCGTTCCAGTCCAGCGAGCGGGCGAGCATCCGGCGGATGCCCTGCCGGCTGCCGACGTGCTGGAACACCGAGGGCATGGTGGTTTCCACTCCCCCGCAGCCGCGGTGGCGCAGCAGGATGTGCCCGAATTCGTGGCAGGCGGCGTGCGTGCGGTGCAGCCGGTGGTCGCCGGAGGGCAGCAGGATGATGGACTTGGTTTCCTTCTCGATCCAGAGCCCGGTGACGGACGGGATCACGGAGGAGTCAATGTCGCGCAGTTCAATGGGTTTGCCATGCGTTTTCGTCACGGCGGCGAGCAGGTCATCGAACGTGACGTGCTCGTCCAGCTCCAGGGCGTCGACTACCGCTTTCGAGGTTGCCCGCTTCGGCTTCCGAAAACGCATTGGCATTGCTTCCCCCTGTTGTTTCACGCGTCCGTGTTTCACAAGTTGCGTCTATGGAAAGAGACTGAACCGACTTTATCGCACGTTGGGGTGGGAGTTGGTGGGGGGCAGGCGCGGGGTGCCTGAGGAGCGAAGGAGGTCGCTTCCCCCCAAACCGGCACGATAATGGGGCATGGATAAGCGCAGGGTGCTGCTTCGAGCGGTGAAGGTGTTCCACACGGTCGCGTGGTTCACCATTGAGGGTTGCATGCTTTACGTGCTGGTTGCCGGGATCCGGAAACGCTCCGACCGCAGGGCAGGGGCCGCGGCCGCGGTGGTCGCTGCTGAGACCTTGATCTTCGCCGGCAACGGATTTCATTGCCCGCTTACGGCGGTGGCGCGGGATCTGGGAGACGAAACCGGATCGGTCACCGACATCTATCTCCCCCGCTGGCTGGCAAAGAACCTTCCCGCCATCCACGTCCCACTGATCATTCTTGCGCTGGTTCTTCACAGACGGAACATTGCCGCCCGAAAGGCTGTGGAGAGGAACAACGTGCAGCCCGCCCGCGTGAGCGGTTAGGGCAGCAACAGGGCCGCGGCGAAGGCCAGGCAGCCGGCGGCGTGCCCGGCCAGGACCTGCGTGGGTGTGTGGTCGCCGAGCTTCACCCGCGACCAACCGGTGGCGGAGGCCAGCAGCAGGGCCAGCGCCGCTCCGACTGCCGGGATGGGGGCCAGCAGGGCCAGCCCGACGTAGGCGGCGACGGCGGAATGTACCGAAAGCTTCCACACCAGGTTCGCTCCCAGGCACAGCATCATGCCGATGAAGACCCCGCCAATTTCGCCGAACAATTCCGCCGGGGCGTCCAGCAGGACCAGGATCAGTGCGCCGATGCCCATGCACGCTGCAGAAGCACCCAGGATCGGAGCCCGCTGGGTGCGCACGCCGATGTGGTGGTCACTCACCTTGCCGCGGTGTTTTAGCACCAGGATCCCGGCGAACGGCAGCCCAACGGTGAACAGCGCCGCGAGGGTGCCCTGCAGCCAGGTCACGCCCGGCGTGAGCAGGGGCTGGAGCAGCAGGAGGATCCCCACCAGGACGGTCGGGGCGGTTGTTTCGGTGACGATGCGCGCCGCGCGCGTGGAGGCGGCGGAGGCTTGCGGGGTGTGCTGCTGGAGGGTTTCGGGCATCAGTCGATCCTACTGGGAACGGCGGGTGTCGCCGTCGGGCGGCGGATCGCCGACGTCGGGCGGCGGATCGCCGTCGTCGGGCCGCCCGGATCACCGTCGTCGGGCCGCCCGGATCACCGTCGTCGGGCCGCCCGGATCACCGTCGTCGGGCCGCCCGGATCACCGTCGTCGGGCCGCCCGGATCACCGTCGCCTCTCGCGGAACCACAACCCCGCCAGTGCGTGTGACCCTTGACACACCGTACGTGGGGGATCTACGTTTCTCGTCATACCGTATTACCGTCATACGAGCCCCCTTTGGAAGGCAGCTATGTCCGAAATACCGACAACGTCGTCGTCACCGGTAACGAGTTCCGCTGGCTCGGTGGTGAAGGAAGCCCGCTACCCATTCGGCAAACGCGAGATTGCCGTTGGTATCGGCAACTTCATGGAGTGGTTTGACTTCGCGATCTACGGCTACTTCATTGCCCATATCAGCGCCACCTTCTTCCCCACCCACGACGAAACCTCCGCCACCCTTTCTGCGTTCGCCGTTTTTGCCGTCGGATTCCTAGCCCGCCCGCTCGGCGCAGCGATTCTTGGCCCCTTGGGCGACCGCTACGGCCGGCGTCTGGTGCTGATGATTTCAGTGCTGGTCATGGGTTTGTGTACCGCCCTGCTCGGCATGACTCCCGGTTTTGACACCATCGGGATTGCGGCGCCGATCATTGTCACCGCACTCCGGTTTATCCAGGGACTGTCCGTGGGCGGCGAGTGGACCAGTTCCGCGATGTTCCTGGTGGAAAGCGCGCCCGATTCACAGCGTGCAACCCGTGCAAGCGTTGTTTCCGCTTCGGCAGCCATGGCGTTCATTGCAGGCACCGGGGTCGCGCTGCTCATCAACACTGTCCTGAGCGAAGAGACCGTAGCTTCCTGGGGCTGGCGCATTCCGTTCATCCTCAGCCTCGTGCTCGGAGTGATTGCGGTTTATATCCGCCGCAGCCTCGATGAAACGGTGGTCTTCCAGCAACTCGAAATCCGCCGCGACGCCGGTGAAGTGATCCACACTTCCCAGAGTGTCTTCTGGCGCGGCTTCCTCATGGCTTTTGCCATCGCTGGCATTTTCGGGGTTTCCCTGTACTACGTGGTGACCTACATGAACAACTACCTGCAGCAGGTTGCAGGCATGAGCACCATCGCGGCATTGACCGTCTCCATCATCGGCCTGGTCATTTACGCCCTCCTGAATCCGGTGGCGGGCATGGTCTCGGACCGGATCGGGCGGCGCCCGATGGTCATCATTCCCACGGTTGGTTTCGCTGTCCTGGGCTACCCACTCTTCCTGATGCTTTCCACCGGTGAGTTCTGGGTGGTCCTCGCAGCGCTCATCATCTGGGCGGTGCTGCAATCCATGATCGCCGTGATGGGTGTTGTCGCCATGGTCGAATTGTTCCCGGCTTCAATCCGTTCCACCGGATCATCCCTGGGATACAACGTTTCCTATGCCCTGCTGGCCGGCCCCGGCCCACTGATCGCCACCTGGCTGGTCGCCTCCCAAGGCCCCGTCGCGCCGTCGTACTACCTGATCGCCGTCGCTGTCGTCTGCGGTGCGATCCTTATTCCCCTGATGCCCGAGACGCGACACAGGAACCTCCATGACTAAAAGAGTGGCCGTAGTGCAGGCAGCATCAGCACTGTTTGATACGCCGGCCTCCGTAGGCCGGGCGGTGTCCCTCATCCGGGAAGCCGCCGGCAACGGCGCGCAGCTCGTCGTTTTTCCAGAGGCTTTCCTTGGGGGCTATCCGAAGGGTGCGGGATTGGACTCCTACGTCGGCCGGCGTACCCCGCAGGGACGGGAGTTGTTCCGCCGCTACTTCGAGTCCGCCGTGGAATTGAACGGAGCGGAGCTGCGAGAGGTGGGAGAGGCTGCCCGGGAAGGGCAGACCACCGTCGTGATAGGCGTGATTGAACGCCTGGGCAACACCCTCTACTGCACGGCCGTCACAATCGGCCCCTCGGGCCGGATACTGAATATCCACCGGAAGCTCATGCCCACCGGATCCGAACGGCTCATTTGGGGATTCGGCGACGGGTCTACCATCGATGTCGTGGACACGCCCGTCGGCCGGGTGGGCGCGGTCATTTGCTGGGAGAACTACATGCCACTGCTGCGGTGTGCCATGTACGCCCAGCAGATCGAACTGTACTGCGCCCCCACCGTGGACGACCGCCCCACTTGGCTGCCCACCATGACGCATATTGCGCTGGAAGGACGGGTGCATGTGCTCAGTGCCTGCCAGATACTGCGGAAACGGGACATCCCGGTTGAACTGGAGCCCGAGCTGCCCCAAGAGCAGGAATTGGCCCTCCGAGGCGGCAGCGCCATTATTTCGCCGCTCGGCGAACTGCTGGCCGGGCCGCTCTTTGACGAAGAGGGTATCCTCTACGCCGAAATTGACCTGGCTGACCAGACAAGGGCCCACCTCGACATGGATGTGGTGGGGCACTACGGACGCCCCGATGTTTTCCAGCTGCGCGTGGACCGCCAGCCGAAGTCTCCGGTCACATGGCTGGATAATCCGGTACCCCTCGCGGGTCAGTGGGATGTCCCCACTGCAAAGGCACCAGACTGAGTGTGTCTGCTCCGCGCAGATGCACTTCGAAGAAAAGACCGGGTAAGGAATAACGCTATGACCATCCAAAAGACTGCAGCACCTCTGCGAGAGCAGATCGTCGAGGCCATCCGGCGGGAAATCATCAATGGGTCCTTCCGCCCGGGAATGCGTCTGAAGGAAAAGGACCTCATGGAAAAGTTCGGCGTCAGCCGGACCGTGATCCGTGAGGCCCTGCGGCAGATGGAATCGGAGCGGCTCGTGCGCATTGAACCGAATGTGGGCCCGATCGTGGAACGCCTCACCGTGGAGGTAGCCACGGAACTTTACGAAGTGCGGGAAGCCCTGGAATGCGCCATCATGCGGCTGGCGGCTCGGCGCCGCGACAGCACGGACATTGCGGACATGGCGACCCTGATGGTCGAACTGCGGGATTCGCTCCATGCCGACGTCGAGGACATCACGGCCATCAAGGACCGCTTTTATGCACTGCTGGTGTCCATCTCGCGCAACCACACCATCGGGGAAATGCTGCAGAACGTGCAGACACGCATCAGCCAGTTGCGGCGTCTGACGCTCTCCTCCCCCGGTAGGGGCGAGCAGATGCTCCAAGAGATTCAGGCCATGGTGGATGCGGTGGTCGACGGCGACGAGGTCCGGGCGCTGGAACGCGCCAGGACCCACGTCCACATTGCTCGGGACATCGCCCTGGCACACCTGAGGAGCGAAACCCCTGAGAGCCTATCCGGAACCGAATATCCAGAGCCTGAGGGGGCGCGTTTATGACACGGCAGGAATGGGAAATCCTGATTGTCCGGCACGGACAACGCACCACCACACGCAGCGACGCGTACCTGAATTACGACTGGTACAGCGAACCCGACGCCGAGTACGCCATGGGGTACTACTTCTGGGTGATCCGCAGCGCGCAGACCACCATCCTCGTGGACACCGGTTACGCGGCCGCCCCGGCGCTGGCACGGAACCGCGAAATATTGGTGGATCCGCTGACGGCGCTCCAGAACCTGGGTGTCACAACCAGTCCCGACGCCCTAATCCTCACGCACGCGCATTACGACCACATCGGCAACGTGGACCGGGTCTCGCCCCGGCGTGCCTACATCGCCCGGAAAGAGTATGAGTTCTGGACCGGCCCGCTCGCCGGGAAGCCCTTGTTCGCCAATTTCGCCGAGCCTCGGGAAATCGCTGAACTGGTCAAGCTTCATGACGCGGGAACGCTTGAGCTTGTTGACGGGATTGTCCAGGTCGCGGACGGCGTCCGCATGATTCCGGTCGGCGGGCATACCCCGGGCCAGAGCATCGTCGAGGTGGATACCCCGTCGGGAACCGTGCTGTTGGCCAGCGATGCCGGGCATTTCCACGAGGAGATCGAGAAGGACATGCTCTTCAAATCCATGGCGGACTGGCCCACCTCCTACGGGGTGCTGGAACGCATCCGGGATAGCGCCTACGCCGGCGTCATCAGCGGCCATGACATCAGCGAGCTGGACCGGCACGAGCGGCTGGAAGGCACTCTGGGGACATTCGCCAGCACAGTGAAAGCTACTCATTATGTGGGATAACGGCATCCAGGCCCTGCGGGACGACGTCGAGTTCGGGGCACTGTCCCGCGGCGCCGAGGTGGCTTTTGAACTGCTCTCCGATTGTGGCGGCCTCACCGTTCACCTCAGCGGGGGTAAGCTCTTGGACGCCGAGCCCGGCCAGGTCGATTTTTCCCTGCACGGCACCGATGGAACCTGGCAGCGGCTGCTGGATCCAGCCCCGGAACCGCAGTGGCAGTCCGTGTTGTCCTGCCTGCTGCGCGGCGATCTGAGCCTGACGGGATCCCGGAAGGTTCTGGAACAACACCTGCAGATAGTCCGCCGTGCCCACGAGGTCCTTCGCGGCGCGCCGTCAGCAGATGAACCGGTTCCCCCGCCGCCGCCCCTGCAAGGCAGTTACCACCGCATCGAACACAGCACCTACGGGACATGCGATGTTTTCGTGGAGCGTGCCGGCAGCGGTATCCCTGTACTGTGCGTCCCCACGGCGGGCAGCGACACCACGCAGTTCCACGGACTTGCGGGGTGCCTGCCGGAGGGGATCGAACTGATCTGCCTGGACCTGCCGTGGCACGGGAAATCGCAGCCGGCCTGGGGCAGAACAGGAACCGATTACACCCTCAGCGAGAACGATTACCTGACAACCGTGGTCAGCGTGGCGCAGGCGCTGGATCTGGATCACCCTGTCATTTTGGGTGCATCCATGGCCGGCGCCGCCGCAGTCCGGGCAGTTATTCGTTACCCCGATGTATTCCGTGGTGCGATTGCGGCGCAAACCTGCGTGCAGGTGGGCAATCGGACAGCGCCCTGGTTTGATGCCATGGATGTGAACCAGAACATCGCCGCGGCCGAATGGACCTTCGGCGCCATGTCGCCGTCGTCCCCGAAATTCTGGCGCGACCGCGTGTGGTGGGGTTACACCAGCGGCGGGTACGGCACCTATCCCGCGGATATCAAGAGCTATGTGGCGTGGGATTTGAGTAACGAGCTCAGCACCCTGGACGAGTCAACCCTGCCCATAATCCTGCTTGGCGGAGCCTACGACACCACTGTCCCCCCGGAAAAAGTGAAGGACCTTGCGGCCAGGATCCCCAACGCCGAATTCATCCTGATGGAGGATCTGGGCCACTTTCCCCATGCGGAGGCACCGCGCAGCTTTGCCCGGTATCTGCAGAAAGCATTACAGCAACTATCCATAAGTGGTTCTTAGGAGCAAATACATGACAGTCCTGTTTATTGGGCTTGGCACCATGGGTGAGCCCATGGTGCGTAACCTGCACGGTTATGCCGGCGATAGGCTCACGGTTTTTGATGTGCGCCCGGACGTGACGGAAAAGCTGGCCCGGGACTTATCCGTGTCCGGACTTTCCACGCTGGCGTCCGTACCGAGGTCCGTAGACACCGTTGTACTCATGTTGCCGAACTCCGCGATCGTTGAATCGATCCTGCAGGGTGAGGACGGTCTCTTGGCGCGGCTCGCCACGGGGTCGCTGGTTATCGACATGAGTTCTTCGGAACCGGAAAGTTCCAAGTCCCTCGCTGCGGCCGCGGCACAACGCGGCATCGACTATCTGGACGCCCCCGTCTCCGGCGGCCAGCGCAAAGCCGTAACCGGCGAACTGTCCATCATGGCCGGCGGTACGCATCAGGCGTTCGAACGATCCAAGCCGCTGCTCCAGTCCATGGGCAGCGCCGTCCACCACATCGGCCCTGCCGGCAGCGGAGATGCTGCGAAGGCCCTCAACAACCTGCTTTCCGCAACAAACATCGTTGCCGCTGCCGAAGTCATCACCGCAGCGGCGAAGTTCGGCATCGCACCCGAGACCATGGTGACTGTCCTGAACGCGTCTACAGGGCGCAGCCAGGCCAGCGAGGTGAAGTACCCGAACCACATCCTGACCGGAACCTTCGACTCGGGATTCGCCTATGACCTGATGCTCAAGGACCTGCGGATCGCCCAGGGCCTCACCGGGGGCATCACCACACCCGTCACCGACCGGGCGCTGACCGTTGCCGAAGAGAACCGTCCCCTGCTCGGAGAGCATCCGGACCACACCGAGCTGGCCCGGTACTACGAAACCATCACCTCCATCAAAATCAGTAACACCGGGGACGACGAAAGGACCCAAGAATGAGTGAAGCACAGGAATACATCGACCAGATGGCCACCAGCCGGGGATATGTCCTCGACTATCACAAGGTAATGGCCGCGGCCGACTTCCCTGCCCTTCAAGCGGCCAATGATTTGGTCCAGGCCGCCTATCTCAGCGAACGGCTGCTGGACCGCAAAACCAAGGAACTTCTGTTCATCCTCAGCCTGACCGTCATGCGTGCCCCCAAACCGCAGCTCAAGAGCCACATTCAGGTGGGCCTGAGTCTGGGCCTCTCCCCTCAGGAAATCCTTGAGGCCATCGAGATCTCGCTGCCCGAGGCCGGCATCGTCTCGTTCCAGTACGGCGTGGAGGCCTGGGCCGAGGTCGTCGGTGCAGAACGTCTGGAACCGACTGTTTCAGTCCATACCGGCACCGAATAGGCTCCGGCGGTATCACTGCCCCCTCGGGCCGTGCTTTCGGGTACGGCCCGAGGGGCTGCTGACTCTTCTTCGACTACTAAGGAAGTAACCGTGCCCGAGAAGACCTTCGACGTCGTGGCCATGTACACCGTCAAGCCCGGTTCCGAGAACGAAGTACTTGCGCAGGTGCGGCTGCTGGCTGAAGCCAGCAGGAATGAGGACGGCAACCTCCGCTATGAGTATTTCCGCGGAGTGGAAGACCCGCTCAAGGTCGTCATTCTGGAGTCCTACCGCACGGCTGCCGATTTTGACGCCCACCGGGCAAGCGATCATTTCGAGCAGATAGGCGTAGGCCGCATCATTCCGCTGTTGCAGGAACGGACGGTATCCATCTACGGGTCCTGACCGGTTAGGACCGGCGACGCTGGCGGGAGCGCTGGGCGTTCTCCACCCTCGTGACTTACCCACCTCAGAGTGCACGCCGTTGGACGTGCCCCTACCGGTGCCGGTTGTGGAAAGCGTACGGTTCTGCTTTGTGGCCAGCCCGCCAGTCCGCTGGCTCAGAGCTCTATCCAGCCCCTGGCCAGGGCGAGCACGCCTGCGACAGCTCCGGCCAAGGTAAGAAGGAAAAGGATAATTTCCCCTCCCCGGAAGACGCGCTGCCGTTGTTCACGGCGCGCGATCACAAACAGGACGGTGGCGGGGGCATAGAAGAGCATCGAAAACAGCACCAGGGACAGCCCGGCGGCGTAGACCAGGAACACCGAGTAAATGGTGGCAGTGACGGCAATGGCCAGGTCGCCCCGCCGAATGCGGCTCGGGGCTCCTTCATACGTCTCGCCGCTCCAGCCGAGCTTCAGGGCGTAGAGCGCCGCGAAAAGGAGGGAAAACAGCGTCAGGACCGCGGTCATGTCCAGTGCGAAGTCGAAGGCGTCCCCGGAGAAGTAGGTGATGACCATGACCAGCTGGCTGAGCAGTGTGCTCAGCAGCAGGGCGTTGACCGGGACATCGTCCTTGCTGACCCGGGACAGGAACCGCGGCATGTCCTTCTCCGTGGCTGCCACGTAGAGAACCTCCGCTGCCATCAGGCTCCAAGCCAGGTAAGCCCCCATCACTGAAATGATCAGGCCTGCGCTGACGAACACCAGCCCCCAGGTCCCCACTCCCGCTTCCAGGACCCCCGCCATGGATGGTTGGCGCAGCTCGGCGAGCTGTTCCATCGGCAGGACGCCGTAGGAGACGATCGTGACCGACGCAAAGATGGCAAAGACGCTCAGGAAGCCGAGGATGGTCGCCCTGCCAACGTCCTCCCGCCGTCGGGCATGGCGCGAATACACGCTGGCACCTTCAACACCCAGGAACACGAACACCGTCACCAGCATCGTGTCCCTGACCTGCTCGAACAGCGGCCCCGTGTAGTCCGCCCCGCTAAGGTTTCCCGCGAAGACGGCGGGGTCGAACAGAAAGACAGCAAACAGCACAAAGACCAGGATGGGAACAACCTTGGCGATCGTGACTATCCGGTTTATGGCCGTGGCTTCCCTGATGCCGCGCCTGATCAGGAAGAAGAATCCCCACAGCCCGGCCGAGGACAGCACGACGGCGAGGAGGGTGTCCCCTGCGCCCAGCTGCGGAAACAGGGCTCCCAGCGTGGACATGGTGAGCACCCAGTAAGTGACGTTTCCAACACAGGCACTGGCCCAGTAACCCGCTGCGGAGAAGAACCCCACGTAATTCCCGAAGCCGGCCTTGGCGTAGGCGAAGACCCCCGCATCGAGGTCTGGTTTGCGCATGGACAGCCGCTGGAACACGAAAGCCAGCATCAGCATGCCGGAACCCGCAATCAGCCAGGCGACCAGCGCACCCCACACCCCGGTTTCCTCGGCGAAGCGCTGGGGCAGGGAAAACACCCCGGCCCCGACCATGGACCCGATCACCACAGTGGTGAGGGTCAGCAGGGAGAGTTTGGCCGCTGGGGCTTTGTCCCCTGAAGCAGGCGCATTAGACACGTTTCTTTTCCAATCGGATGTTGCGGCCACTGAGGCAACACCGCTTAGACATCTGTGGAGGTGACGGACCGCTTCCTCCGGAGGCTCCTCCGTCAGCGGCTCACCACAATCCTCTCAGAAGGAGACGACGGGGTCCGAATCGGTGGCCAGCGCCCGGAGGCGGTTGCCGAAGGGGTCCTTGCAGTGGAAAGGCGTGTACCCGTCAAAGGCCGTGCGTTCGCTGGAGTCCACGTCGAAACCGTGGCCGGGACCGCGGTCACATGCCAGCCGCGGCCCCCGCCCCCCGCCGTCGTCGTCGTCAGTCGAGCGGATCGCGGATGATCGGGCAGGTCATGCAGTGCCCGCCGCCGCGGCCGCGGCCCAATTCGGCGCCGACGATCGGGATGACCTCGACGCCGGCGTTGCGCAGCGCCGCGTTGGTCTGGGTGTTGCGGTCGTAGGTGAACACCACGCCCGGCTCCAGGGCGACGGCGTTGTTCGCGCTGTCCCACTGCTGGCGTTCGCTGGCGTGGTAGTCCCCGGCGGTCTCCACCAGGCGCAGCTGCTTGTAGCCCATGGCTTCGGCGACCACGTCCACGAAACGGCGGTCCCGGTGGTCGCGGACCTCCAGGCCCGGGGCCTTGTCCGAGGGGTGGATGGTGAACGGGTGGATGCCGTCCACGATGGCCGGGTGGATGGTGGCCAGGTCCCGGTCCGCGAAGGTGAACACGGTGTCCAGGTGCATCGCCGAGCGCAGCTTGGGCATGCCGGCGACGACGATGCGTTCTGCTGCTTCGTCCTGAAACAGGGCCTGGGCGAGCTGGGTGATGGCCTGCCGGGAGGTCCGCTCCCCCATGCCCAGCAGCACGGTGCCGTTGCCCACGGGCATCACGTCGCCGCCTTCCAGGTAAGCCTGGCTCCAGTCCTTTTCCGCGTCGCCCCACCAGATTTTGGCGCCTACGTAGTCCGGGTGGAACCGGTAGATGGCCTGCATCAGCAGGGTTTCGTCGTGCCGTGCCGGCCAGTACAGCGGGTTCAGGGTCAGCCCGGAGCCGATCCAGCAGGTGGTGTCCCGGGTGTAGAGGGTATTGGGCAGCGGCGGCAGCAGGTACTCGGGCCGGCCGGTGGATTCGCGGACCAGGGCGACGTAGCTGCCGAGGTAGTCGTCGGGAACGTCCGACGTCGTCAGCCCGCCAATGAGGTAGCGCGCCAGCTCCGCGCCGGTGAGCGAATCCAGGAAAGCCCTGGTGCCGGCGACCAGGCCGAGGCCGACCCGGTTGGCGATGATCTTGCGGTCCAGCAGCCAGGTGCGCGCTTCGGGCATGTCCATGGTGGCGCCGAGCAGGTCGTTAAGTTCGACGACGTCGACGCCGCGGTCGGTCATCTGGGTGACGAAGTCGGCATGGTCGCGCTGGGCGTTCTCCACCCACATCACGTCGTCGAAGAGCAGGTCTTCGCGGTTGGTAGGGGTAAGCCGTTCGTGGGCGAGGCCTGGAGCGCAGACGAGGACCTTGCGGAGTTTTCCGACCTCGGAGTGCACCCCGTAGGTGGCGGCGGGTCCTTGTGCGGCGGCGGGGGCGGGGGAAGGCATGGGTGACTCCTTTATCAGCAGGCTTAGCAGCATCCTTCCAGATGGAGGGGCGGGGACCGAATCGGTCGGGGCCATATGGGGACGACCGAGCGGATGTCATAGACGCCAAGTACTTCTATGCCGCGGTCGGAATAATGCCCATGCCTTTGCACCCACTTTGACGTTCCCCGCTGCTTCTGGGTCACCCCATAGACTTGGGACCCACCCAGCAAGTCGCGCCTCAGCTGCAGTCGCGCGGCGGGCATCTTGTGGATGCACTAAACCTGCGCGGTAACGTCTTGGCCCTCCCGGGAATCAGCCCCCTGGCCTGGAACGGCTCTTTTCAATGCTAGTGCTTCCTCAATATCGATTTTCTTGTTCGTGTTCCAAAGCACGCCGATAAGCAGGACGCCGATACCAGCGGAGGTCCATCTCAGCACCATCCAAGGAACTGTCGAGTTATCGATGATCCAAAAGCTGAAACTTAGAGGAATCCATATGAGCAACACTGCCAAGACCTCGACCAGATTCATCCTCTTAGGAGCGGTACGGGATAGGAAATCCTGACACGCTTCATGTCCTCTGGCCAAGAGCTCTCTGTGTAGCTGTACCGCCACCCGCTGTGCTTCATCTTCTTCGGCACTTGTTTGCATTTTAAGCGTTTCAGCTAACGCAAAAGACTCTGTAGCCAGGGAAAAAGCCCGAGATTTGCGGCTTGACATACTGAGAATTGTGGCTACCGAGCCCACCGCCGTCGCAAATATACCGACAATTAACTCGATGTCGACAGGCTGCAACGCCCCTCCTTTCCGACCCTCAGCCGGCCGATGCAATTTACGGACAGCCGCGGTTTCGGAGATTTTTAGGCACGGCGTTCCTGTATGAACTATGAAGAGCGTAATTCTAACCGCATGTCGATATGGCGTAACAAAAAGGGCGGCACAGCTGCCCCGAGGCGCATTTGGTGGACGGTCAAAGGCTGAGTTATGTGCCATGGACGCCTGTGTCTATCTCTAGGGAAACGGGCATAGTTTAGACGCATACCCGTGACGCTGACCGCGGACGCGCTGTCGTACCTAAGGACATTATCGGCTGGTTGCAGGACTCCCAGCCCCACGAGCTGGCCAAGGTCCTCAAACCCGGTGATTCCCCGGCCGAACGCATCCTGGCAGAACACAAGCTGCTGAACCGGCTGTGCAAAGTGCTAAACAAACCCGCCACCAAGGAAGCCGGCATGCTTTCCGTGATCTTGGCGTCCTTCAAGCCATATTTCCGTGAGGTGCGGCTGGAGGGCACCTCGGATCCCAATATGGTGCACGATCTGCAAAACAAGCTGGACGCCGCGCAGATTTATCTGGATTCCGAAGTGGACGGTCTGGGCGTATATCCGCGAAGAGGGCAACAACGCTCTCTCCGGCTGGGTGGCGCCTGCCAAGTCGCGCTTCAACACCAGGTATAACGCCGGTGTGGCTGCCGGGGACAAAACTGATCAGGACGAGCTGGACCTGTTCCGCAAGGATTTGGGTTCTTTTGTCCGGGCCTATGATTTCCTCTCGCAGATCGTGAACTTTGCTGATCCTGACCTCGAGAAGCGCTCCATCTACTACAAGCACCTGCTGCCAGTTCTACGGGCAAACGATGCCCCGGTGGCACTGGACCTGTCCGGCGTTGTCCTGGCCAAGTACGCGCTGAAAGACAAGGGGCAGGCGCAGCTGCAGTTGAGCGATAACGACGCGGTGTTGAAACCCGCGCTCGACGTAGGTTCAGGTCAGACGAAGGACCCAGCGCTTGCGACGTGGGAGGAGATTATCCAGCAGGCGAATCTGCCTTTCGAAGGCGAAGAGCTGGACGCCGTGGCACACTTCGTGGAGGGGGTGCGGCGTGAGCTGGTGAAAAATCAGACCCTTCAAACCCAGGCGCGCAATAACTCTCGCACCCACTTCGGCAGCAGTCCTCATTTTGAAAACGCGGTCAACGATGCCGTTCAGAACTCGATGGAAAGTCACTACAACTTGAGCCTGCAGGCCCTGGGTGAGAAGACGAAGATGCGGGCGCTGCTAGCGACGTTGAGCGGGCTGATCTATGAGGAGCTGCAGGAGCAGGCATCATAAGACAGCTTCGGCGGAGCGTACTGTGAAACTTTGTCCTAGCCGCATCAAACCCATCACTATACTGGTACAAATATAGGATAAACGCGTGCATTCGAAGGTATCGCTGCAGAAGTGGTGAGTCGCACCAATTGCGATTCTTATGCCTATATTGCCAACACACCCATGCCCAAGGAATGCCGGATGGAACACTCAAAGAGCCCCCAAACTAATCACAACCTGTTGTCCAAGTCCGACATTGCTAAGGCACTTGGGATGTCTTCGCAGGCATTCGCGAATCGACAGTCGCGTGACACTGATTTCCCCCAAGCGACCTATTCCAACCGCTCCGGCACTGTCGCTCTTTATACAATTGAAGATGCACAAAAGGTTTACGAACATGTCACGAAAGCTGAGCGTGAGCGCCTCGCGAATGCTGCTCGCATGTTCGAGAACCTCTCAAACGAATCGTCAGCCGCAGGTTTGTAGAGCGGCACTCGACTAGGTAGTGGCGGTCGGCGATCCGGAGTTGATTGCGGAGGCCGGCGGAAGGGAGGTCGAACTGGCGTAGGGGCGGGCGGAGGGGTGGGGGCCCTAACAGCCCTCTCCTGAACGACCCCTCTCCGCTGAACACCCATCTCTCTGCAAGTGTCACTGAAACCATGCCCTAGGGCGACTGGTAGACCGACGTGGAAAGCCGCCCCGAAACGGGCTGGGAAACGTTCCAGAGATCGAGTCATTTCTAGGTTTCTTTCCGCCAGGCTGCGTACGGCGGCGGGCCAGCGTACGGTCCCGGAAGGGGTAGGCAAGCCGGTTGCGAGGTGCGGTAGCGTTGAATCACGCGGGCGCATAAACAGAGACCGAAATCGGGCGGAGGCTGCGATGGGGAGGCGCTCGCCGGTGACTACCCGCATGCGTACCGACATGATTCCATCCCCACAATGCCGGAGTGGTTGTTACGGGATGCGCGCAGAAGCCAGCTAGAATCCTAGACATGGCAGAACCACTACGACTCATTGATCTCTTCGCCGGTGCAGGCGGAATGACCGAAGGGTTTGAGTCCACCGGAAAATTCGAGACCGTTGTCGCAGTGGAGCATGATCAGCACGCCGCAGCGACGTATGCCCTCAATCAGAAAGCCGAACGGGTGTACGCAGGAAAAATTGAAGATTGGCTTGCGGAGGGGCGTGTGCCCGAAGCAGACGTGATCATAGGCGGGCCACCCTGTCAGGGCTTTTCAGCCCTAGGCAAGCAGGACGTCCAGGATGAGCGAAATTTCCTCTGGCGAAAATATGCCGAAACTATAATAGCGGCGAAACCCAAATACTTCGTCGTTGAAAACGTCCGACAGTTCTTAAAGTCTTCACAGTATGAAGAATTCGAGCAATGGACACAGCAGGGACAGCCTTTAGAGAAATATACTCTGCAGCCGTATCTCCTCAATGCCGCAGATTTTGGTGCATACCAATCACGGGTGCGGAGCATAGTGATTGGCCGGCTGAGGGAACTCCCAGCGGTACCAGATCCTCAGGGCCCGTTTGTTGGCTCTCATCGAACGGTAGGCGAAGCCTTCGCGTCAATTAGCGAACACGTAGTAGCAACTGAGTTCCCAAAGATGTCGTTCGAATACAATGGTCAGCAAATGCCTGGGCCGTATCACTCCCACGAACTTCATGTGACCAGGAACTATACAAAACTTTCGCTTGATCGATTTAAAGCGATTCCGGCAGGAGGAAATCGCTTCGACATCCCTGATGAGTTGCTCGCTGAGTGTTGGAAAAAACACAAGACGGGATCCGGCGATGTCATGGGCCGTCTACGAAGCAACCGGCCATCAGTTACTATCCGCACCGAATTTTTCAAACCGGAAAAGGGTAGGTACCTGCATCCCAACCCTAGTGTGCACCGGGCTATAACGCACTTTGAGGCCGCGAGGCTTCAGGGATTCCCGGACGACTATAAATGGGCGGGTTCAAAGACTTCCATCGCTCGCCAGATTGGTAACGCGGTGCCTGTGCAGCTCGCCAAGCACCTGGCAGACCTAATAGCTGGCCAGTTCAGTCGCGAGGTCTGCGTTGCTGATGTGGAGTCTTTAGCGGCGTAGCGGAGTCGGAGGCCCAGTCAACACCGCGCTGACAGCGCATGGAGCCTTGATAAAACTGATCAACAGCAGCGTAGCGTCGACATACAGCAATCCTTTGGGGGGAAACTTTGCCACATGATTCTTGGGCTGACATAGAGAGCGAGTTAAGTCGCTTTGTTGCCAGTGAGACACACCAAGCCCTGAATGCTTATCGAGCCCGCCCGGATCTTGTTCGCGAACATAGCAATATTGAACAGGCAATTACTGAGAGCGGCTATGGGCGCAAGCAGCTCAACGAGTTAATTCAAAATGCTGCAGACGCTGTTGACGTCCCAGATGGACGCATACGCGTGGTTCTGACTGCTGAAGCATTGTATTGCGCCAATGAGGGTTCACCTTTTACTGAAGCCGGGTACCGCACGCTAATGCTGTCGCATTCATCGGAGAAGCGGGACGACCAGATCGGTCGTTTCGGGCTCGGATTCAAATCCGTTATACAAATATCTGACTCGCCTCAGATTTTTAGTACGAGTGGTTCGGTCAGGTGGGACCGTACGCATAGTACGGAGTTGTTGGCGCCGCTAATGCCCGGATTGAGTTCGTACCCGGTCTTGCGAATCGCTACGCCGGTGAGCCCTGTTGAAGCGGCCAACGCAGATTCCATTCTGGACGAACTCATGTCCTGGGCGACAACGGTTGTGAAACTTCCGTTGGTTCAGCAGACTGCTTGGCTCAGTGAAGAGATGCGAAAGTTTCCGCATGAGTTCCTATTGTTTTCGCAAAATATTGGTCTTCTTGAATTTGACGATCGAGTCGAAGGATCGGTGACCGCGTGGTCCGCGAGACGAAATGGCTCAGACGTCCTCCTGGAGAACGGAGATGTGCGAGAGGAATGGAAGATCTTCCGGCACCGGCATCACGTCAGTCCCCAGGCCGCCGTTGAGGCAGGGTCGATTGCAGCACGGGAGACAGTGGACGTAACGTGGGCTGTTCCAATGGTAGGCAACCCCCGACGTCAGGTTGGGCAATTTTGGAACTACTTCCCAACCAGTTACAAGACCTCTCTACGAGGGATCGTGAATGCGGCTTTCAAGATGAACGAAGACCGCCACAGCATGCTGCACACGGTCTATAACAAGGAAATCCTGCAAAAAGCTGTCCCAATGATGGTTGCGGGCGCAATAGCAACATTCCAAGACGAATCCGACCCTGCGAGCTATTTGGACCTTTTACCCGCACGTGGACGCGAGCCTCTGTCGTGGGCTGACGCTACCATTAACGAACCAGTCTTTATTGCCCTTGCAGCCGTACCATCCCTGCCCGACAGAGCGGGCGATCTGCAGCCTATATCTGATCTGTTGTTCCCGCCGGAGCTGGAGGAAGCGACACGACTTGAGGAGATGTGGGACAACTGGGTCGGGCAGGATCGGCCGTGGTTGCATCGATCGGCTTCCGCGTCCAAGGAACGCCGGGTAATCGTGCGGCGTTTACTCTCGCTAGCGAACAAGGGGCGAACCGCCGTAGAACAGTGGCTCGAGGAAATCACATACCGTAAACAACTCGATGACTTTGAAAATGCCCTACGGCTAGCAGTCGAGATCGACAAGCGTCATCCTGACCATCGGACCGCGATGCGCCGAAGTCGCATCGTGCTCATGCAAGACGGAAGCGCGCGTGCGCCAATCACTACCAAGGTCTTCCTGCCGATTGACGAACATGACATCGGAGAGAATCTCGTCTCCTACGAGTTACTGCATCACGGCGACGCCAGCACGCACCTAAAGGCACTAGATTTTCAGGCCCTTGATGACCGAGGGAAAGTAGACCGCATCGCCCGCCAGGTGGCAAGGGATTACGAGGACGAAGGCGCAGCCGAATCGCTTTGGCGTCTTTCCAGGTCTCTACCAGTCCCGGAAATGCTGGCGATCATTGGCAACCGGATCGACGTCAGCGAACTCCGCGTTCGTGCAAAGGACGGTCGATGGCGTCCGACAACTGATGTCTGGCTGCCCAATGGCCTGATTCCCAGCAACAGCAGCGGCGACGAACACCTTATCGTTGACGATCTCTTTCATCGGCATGACCTCACACTGCTGAAGAACCTGAAGGTAAGGACCACACTTCCGGAACCCACCACTGCAAAGAGTGGGCTCACCTATGACTTATGGAAATCAGCCGAGTCTGCACGCCTTTCTGCAGAATCGAAAAGCTCACCGGTACCTGTGTCGGAAGCGTCTCTGCGTTTCGGTCCCGCATTGACAACTGATGGCCTTCATCTTCTCTCCAAGGCTTCCCCCCGCACACGGGAGAAGGTTACGCAGAAGATACTCTCAAACAGTCAATACAAAACTAAAGTGGAGTACAGTACGGCCTACAAGAAACCACAACTCGTCGAGGGTCCTGATATGTGGTGGGTTCGGAACTACGGTGTCCTACAAACCAGGCTTGACTTAGTGGACGTCAAGTACTGTGTAGGCGCAGTGGAAGGAATTCCTATAGGGTTCCTTCCCTACCCCGGGCCCGAACACGCTGAAAAGCTGCAGCTTCCAGACTCTGTTGGCGCGGTCAACTGGGGCTTCGCGCTTCCCTTAGCGGAGCAGAAACTCCCCTGTGGGCGCGTGCACGAGCTATACGGTCTACTGGCAAAACTTGGAGTTAGCCGACCTAAGGAGCTACTAGTCCAACAGCCAGATGGCTCAACTACCCGATACCCAGCGGAGTTCATCGCGGTAGCCGAAGACGGCGACACATATCAATTCCTTCTGCAAAAGGCGAAGGTCCCTGTCCTTCATACAGGAACAGCAGAGCTGACTGAAGCCCTTGAAGAGCAGTGGAAACTCAAGTCTCTCAAAGTGCAGTTTTTTAGCGCTTTCGAGCACGACACCGATAATGAGCGTGAAGTTTCCACGGTTGGCGCTCTGTATCCCTTCCTTCACCAGGTCGAGTCGAAAATTAAGCGGAGCACCAAGTGCATCCCCTGCCTGTCGCTGCGCACCGTCCGTTCAAACAGCTATGCCGACGAGCAAGACGTGGAACAACATGAGACGCTTCGGCTCGGGTCCAATTTCTACTATTCCTCCTCGTTGTCAAGCCGCCGGTTGCTTACAGCCCTACTGCAGGATGCTGGCAGTTCCCGCCGTGGAGCCGACGTCGAAGCAGAGATGCGAAGACTGGCGCAGATACATCGAACACCACCGACGGAGGAACCAGAGCTCGAACCAGCGGTTGAGCGGCTCAAGACGCACGTCACCGGATTTATCCCGTTGGACGCGTCAAGGAATCTCACGGAACAAATGAAGCTAATCGAACGAGCGGTCCTCCGCTACTTGGACACTCCAGATGCAAATGTATTTGACCTCCGACTGAACTTTGAGGTGGATACGTCGCAGGGCATGGCAAGTGAAACGGTCAATATGGTTGTAGAGAACATTTCGAAGCTCCAAGGTCAAGCAAAGTTCGAGGACTAGAGACATGAATGGATATGGGCTGGACGAACGGCAATGGTCCATCGAGACCGTCTTGCCGGCTCCCTCCACAATTGCGGCGATAGGAACGCACCATGACCTCACGAGCGCTATCGCCGACCTAGTCGACAACTCCATTGATGCCAAAGCCAGCCGCATTCGGATTCGGTTCATCCAGCGGGGCACCGCCATTCTCGGACTCCAAATAATCGATAATGGCAAAGGCCTTACAGCTGAGGGGGTCAAACGGGCAATGACGTTTGGTGCCCGTCGCGAGTACTCGTCTCAAGACCTTGGGCACTTCGGACTCGGTCTAAAGGCAGCGTCCCTTTCGCAGGCCACCGCCTTCGAAATCTACTCTCGTCAGAAATGGGCCCCGGCCGTGGGCCGGCGAATGGATCAGACGGTGAGCGAGGATTACAGCGTCGGTGTAATGGATCCAGGTGCGGCATCCGAACGGCTCGATGCCGTCCCAGGCATTGACCTGACGAGCGGCACGTTGGTGGAGTGGCGCGGCCTCAAAGATATAATCCACACATCCGATCAAGGCGAACTGGTTGAATGGAGAAACGCTAAACTTCGTTCGATCCGCGAACATCTGGGTGTGACCTTTCACCGCCATCTGCAGCGAGGCAGCGTTGAAATTGACTTAGACACTTTCGATGTCGAACGCGAAAGAACCCTGCCTCCATTGCAAGTCGACCCTATCGACCCCTTTGAGGATTCCCTGAAGCAGGAGGGTTATCCGCGGGAATTCGTCATCGAACTCCCCAACGGAGCATCGTGCGTGATCGAGGCACATGTGTTTCCTCCACGTTTGAGCTCTCCTGCCTTCGATTTGTATGGCGAGCCAGGAGAAGCCAGACAGGGAATCTATCTGTACCGACGTGACCGTCTTTTGTCCGGGGGACACAACTGGGCGGGCCTCCGTCTCCAAAAGAAAGAGTTAGGGCTCGGCAGGATAAAAATCGACTTAGGTCCGGACAACGAGCATTACATAGCGCTGAACCCTGAGAAGGTGACACCAGTATACTCAGCCGATTTCACCAAGGCTATGGTTAGTGCCCGCACCTCGGGTCCTTCGGCTTTGTATTTGGACTCGTACTTTGACGATCTTCAACGTCACTACAAAGTCTCGAAGAAATCGAAGCGCCAAGCGATACGACTAGTAGAACCCGCTGTAGGTCTGAATCCAGCCGTCCTATCAGACCTCGGAGATCTTCAAGAATTTGCTGATTTTGACCCGATCGACCTGCGTTTCGTCACACTCCCGTCCACGGAGTTGTTTCGCGCAGATCGCATCGCCCGCCGCATCGACGTTAATGCGGAAGTTATCCGAAAAGTTTATGGGTCCGTGGGCAGGCTGAGTAACCGAGACGGACAACTCCTAAAGACTTTCCTCTACTTCCTCCTGGAAGAGGACTTTAAAGTTGAGAAAAGGTGGACCGGCGTGCGGGAAGACAGGCATCATATCTTGAATAACGTGCTCTTGCGTGCATTCGCTGAGGATTTCGGCTGCATAGGCCAGTACCGAGACCAAAACGAAGTGCCGAGTGGGGGAACTAGCAAATGATTTGGCCTTCATCCGAAGAGGGCCGGAGACTTGACCCCGAAACTATTGAGCGATACTTCAGGTCCCCAAATACCGTCGTGCATCTGCTCTCCCAAAGCCCCAGGTGCGAACTCCGCATCGAACCTGCCACGGAATACATGGAACTACGCGTCCCTGCCGACGGATCCTACCCAGATCTAAGTCTTTTCGAGAACATCGAAATTGACTATGTCACAGACCCGGATCGGAATTGTTTCATACTCCGTCTCGCAGCTAACGGAATGCGGTACGCCGCATACACATTTATCGCCAAAATCGTCGAGGAACTACAACACGGACATTTCTTCGCCACCGCAATCTCACACGGTATCGCCGAATATGAGTTACTCCTTCGGAGCCGCAAGCTGCTGAGTCCAGAGAAGCAAACAGGACTCCTGGGGGAACTTTTGCTCCTGAGGCATCTCTGCACCATAGACCCGGGGCTGGCCCTTGCCTCGTGGCTAGGACCGGAGGCAGAGCAACACGACTTCTCGTTCAATACTTTTGACTTGGAAGTTAAAACCACCAGGTTAGAACGGCGCATTCACCGCATCGGGTCAGCTACTCAACTTGAACCCACCGCAAACCGCCCTCTTATGTTCCTGTCCATTCAAGTCACCGCTGCCGGCGGCGCAGACAGGGCATTTAGCCTTGTAGACCTGGTAGAAGACATTCAGTCCCTCCTTGGGTATGAGGACCTCGCTTTTAACGGCTACATGGCCCACCTTGGATGGCGGGCATCGGACGTCGAATCATATCGCCGTAAGTACATGCTCCGGTCCCACCCGGCGTTCTACCCCGTGGACGACCGATTTCCCTCTCTCCAGGATGCTGTTCTACGCCGAGTAATTCTCAACTACGAGCACTTGTCAGATATTTCATACCGGACGGATGTTTCACACCTAGATTCGGCAACTGTTCCTGAAACACTAAGTGGATTCTCCACTTATGCCGATACGCTTTTACGGAGGTCTTGATGTTCCAAACCGAAACCAAAAAAGACGCAATCACCAGCGCCATCGCGATGATTGCTGAAAAAGGACCCAAACCCCTCCTCGGTCGTGTCAATTTTTCTCTGGAGGAAGACGGCGTGGAGACGATCACGCGTGAGGAACTGACTGACCTCCTCACGGCGGAAGGTGATCCGAACGATTCCACCCAGGTCGAATTCCGATTGGCGTTGTCCCGGTGGGATCAAACAACAGATTCCCATTGGCTTAGCGAGGCACCGCAAGCAGCCATCCAGCCAAAAGGCAGGGAACGCCGGGCCTACGTACTGAGCAGACTCGGTTTTTCCGAGCACGATTTTGAGGCCATCAACTCCTTCTACCCCGTCATCAACGCTGGCGTCATGGTCGCCAATCCCACGGATGGGCGATGGCCATGGTATTCGTCAGACCGTCGAGCACGTAGCCACTATTGGGATGTATATCAGGGGATACTCAAACGCCGAGGTTTCGATCCTGATGCCATCGTCGCACTGGATGAGTCAACTACCCAGATAGTCAGCAGGTTCGCGGACCCCACGTGGGACGAAACCTACCAAGCAAAAGGCCTCGTCGTAGGTCATGTCCAAAGCGGGAAGACAGCGAACTTTACCGGCACAGTGGCAAAAGCCATCGATGCTGGCTACCGCCTCATCATCGTCCTGACCGGCACTCTCGAGCTCCTTCGAAGCCAAACCCAACGCCGGCTCGATAAGGAACTGGTCGGCTTCGAGAACATCGTAGGCGGAATCGATCTGTCGGACGAAATGCTCGCACGCGAAACCATCGACTATATTGCTAACCAGGACGCCGACTGGCTAGCGGGCGACAAGTTCGTAAAGTTCGGCTACGACCCAGAGAGCGTTCCGGGTGTCCCGCATATTATTCGCCTTACGAAAAGCAGTGACGATTATAAATCTCTTCGCGCGGGCCTCAGCACATTGGACTATAAATCCCATATCCGTAATCCGGAGCAGAAGATTTACCATCCAGACAACCTGTGGGACACCCCCGTTCGTCTGGTTGTGATCAAGAAGAACGCCACAGTCCTGCGCAAACTAATCAAAGATCTCAAACAGATTAGAGGCAACACTCAAGACTATCCGGCTTTGATTATTGACGATGAGGCCGACCAGGCTGGCATCAATACCAAGAAACCTCCCGTGAAGCTATCTAAGGAAGAACAGGAGGAAGAAAATAAACAAACAAGGGAGCGCACTGCAATCAACAAGCTCCTGTCGGAACTGCTGGGTATATTGCCGCGCTCCCAGTACGTCGGATACACCGCAACCCCGTTTGCAAACGTCTTTATCGATGCGTCAGACGTCGATGATATCTATCCCAAGGACTTTATTTTCAGTTTGACTCCTCCCGACGCCTACATGGGCGGTAGGTCCTTTCATGACCGTCAGTTAGTCCTCGGTCCCGACGAGGAAAAGACCCCCGCAACCAGTAATCAGGCGGCATATGTGAGGGATATTCGTTCAACGCCGGATATGGCCGAAGACCGAGAATGCGAAATGCAGCGGTCCGTAGATTCATTTGTTCTCTCCGGAGTAATCAAACTATGGCGCGAAGCAAGAGGCAGCCGGGGGGACTTCAAGCACCACACGATGCTCTTTCACGAATCGGTGAAGCAGGTAGAGCACAATGCTCTCGCTGACGAAATCCATCGGCTATGGAAGCGGTCGGATTATCTTGGGTTTGACGGATATGACCGCTTGGCGAAGCTCTGGGAAGATGATTATTCCATCGTAATGCAGGATCTGGCATGCAGGACTGATATTGAGTTACCCGATCCACGAATGCACCTAATTCCGTCCTCGTTTGATGACGTTGCAGTTTATCTGCCAGAAGTTATAAAGCGTGTAGAGAACGGCCTCCGGCCAATTGCTGTCGTGAACGGCGATAAAGACAGTGAGTACACCCAGGCTGGAGCGGATTTCCAGAAGGGGCCCGTTTGGAAAATACTCGTGGGTGGAGCCAAGCTCTCTCGCGGCTACACAATCGAAGGGCTCACGGTAACTTGGTACTCACGCAAAGCACTGGCAGCGGACACCCTGATGCAGATGGGCCGTTGGTTCGGGTACCGCCCTGGCTATCGGGATCTCGTGCGGCTATACATCGGGCGCAATGTTCCAGCTTCAGCTAAGAGCTCTCAGACCTACGATCTCTATGAGGCTTTCGAGTCAATTATTGGTGATGAGGAAGAATTTCGTGATCAGCTTGAGCAGTTTGCTGAGCTCGATGAAAACGGCCAGCCTCAGGTGCGTCCAATTGAGATACCACCGCTGGTGTCACAGAGTTTGCCATGGCTCCGACCCACAGCTCGCAGTCGAATGTACAACGCCCAGATTGTTCAATATGCAAAGGGCGATCGTTTCAAGGATTTTTTCTATCTCCCTCCTCGCCATCCGAAGCAAAACCGAAATCGCGAAAACTTGAAAGCCATCGCCCCCGTCCTGCGTCTACTCACGAATAGGGAGTCGTTCGAATACAAGACAGTAACCGGGGAACTATCTTCTTATAAGGCGCGAGCCGGACTTGTCCCCGCGCAACTAGTTGTTGACGCCCTACGCGGTTTCGCTTGGAGTAAGCCTGGCCTCGCTGACGCAGATATTAAGTTTGTTGAAGAATCAATTGGGAAGGGAAGCATCACGCACTTCAAGGTCGTAATGCCAATACCTAAGGATGTAGTCACTCGAATGATCGATCTTGATGAGACGGGGGCCACTGACTTCCCGATCATTGAGCGAAAGAGACGTGCACGCGGCGATTTCTCCGGATCATCCCGGTGGACGCGACAGCCTCTTGAGAAAAATTTCACTAGTAAGAAAGAACCAAACGATTCGTCTTCCCGCACGACGGGTGCCGTCATAGTGACCCTTGCTGCAGATCAGTGGGGCGACCAAGGACCATTCTCCAACCCAGCTGGTTTGAATCCTGATGTGGTCAGTCCCGAAGATATAGCGACACTTTTCTCGTGGGCCCTCCCCCATGCTGCTGCGCCGAAGGGCAAGGCCGGCTTCAGCGTTCTGGTACCCGACCGCCGAGATGAACCGACCGTAGAAGCACGCTGATTTCTGGCCCACGGTCTGTCGGCACCTCGTGAGCCCCTGGGTAGACGGCTGGATAAAGATGACGCGACTTTGTTCCTCTGCCAGTTCCACCAAGATTGTTCCCGAGTCCTCGGAGCTCACCGGTGTCGTGCTAGATCCGAGTTGATGAGGCGCCGCCGTCGATGACGGCGGCGCCTACGCACCCATCGGGGAACAGCAGGATGTCGGAGACGCTGGGACACCACGGTAACCATATAGGCATGGACTGCCCCCTCTGGTCGAGATCTCGTCTGCTCAGGAACTGCGAGGTACAGCGGAATAGTCGTACGGCCGCAAGACGCAGCTTTCCTCAAGTGACCCTCGGAGGGTATAAAACGCCTGCTTTGGCTTGCCGAACTGGAACAATCTATATAAGTAGTAGTTCATTGGCTCTTCCCTGCTGAACCTCAACTCGTTGCGGCTCACGAAAAAGGGCCACTCCTTTGACCTGCGAGTAGTCTTGACCTCGATGAACCTGCTGCTTCCGTCGGTATTGAACGAACGAATGTCGTACCCCAGACCGTCTCCTTCAGACACGGACACATGCTGAACTTTCTTCGCCAGATCCATACGCCCAGCGGCATGCAACCGGAGCTGCTCAAACTCCACGGTTGATTCTTCTCCGGCAAGTCCTAGCGCTCTCTTCATCGCTTCAACTCTCGGAAAATCAATCCGTCCAGCGGAATGCCCGTGAAAAATTTCTTCGGAGACTTCGACCACCGGTGGGGCAACCTCCTCCAAGAGGTAGTCAGTGGGCCCGATCTCCGGTGTATCGATCACCTTCAGCATGAGGGAGTCGAGGTCGTAATTGCTCTGGCGTTCCGCTTGCACAGCGCTGCGCAGCGCTTCCTGAACATTACTTCGTGGTTTGTATCCCTCGATATACAGCGAGCCCATTTCACGCAGTACGTGACTTATGTTGCTGTGCTTGAACTCAATAGCTCCGGGGCTTCTGCCTATCTGTTCCTGGAGCTTTCGATTGGCCGCGCGCTTGTTATACGGCTTCCCCTCCAGCTCAGACCGAAGCATCCGGAAATACGCTTCAATGGTCAGAACGATCTCTGCGTCGCTCCACGATTTACCTGTTTCCCCCAGTGTCATTTACTGAGCATAACCGTCGGATGGAACCGGCCCCGCAGAATACAATGGCGAACGCTTTCGTCGCTCGTCGCGTTCTAACGGCATGCAGCTGCTCCCGCTAGCCCCATCGAATACTTGCCGGGTCCGTACTTCCACCAGTCAGTATGAGTATCAGGCTTGCGCCGGACAATCTGTATCTTCAGCCACCTTCCCAAACGGCCCCTCAGCCGCAAAGGCATACTTCGCAAACCGCTCCCCGATCAGCTGGTGCGTAGCGGCGTCAGGATGCAACGCATCAGGCAACGGATGCTCCTCAGCATCCCCGGCCCCGTACAGACTCAGCCCGTCCAGATAGAACAGATTCGGATCCTCCGCGCGCCGCTCCACCAGCGACTCCAACGCCTCGCGGATCACCCGCAGCGTCAGCTGGCCCGCAGCCACACCCTCCGCCGCACCGGTGGCAATGAACTTCACCTGCCCCGTCCCAAACGACGACGGATCGAAAGCACCGGGCCCGGGAGTGTCCTCATGGATGCCGCAGAAGATCGGCGAAATGAGCACCAGCGGGATTTCCGGATGCCCTTCGCGGATGGTGTCCAGGAACCCGTGCACCGCCGGCACAAACGCACGCAGCCGCATCGAATCCATGTTCACCACGTTGATGCCCAGCTTCACGCTGATCAGGTCCGCCGAGGTATCCCGCATCACCTGCGCGGTAAACGGGTCCACCAGGGCGCTGCCGCCCAGGCCCAGGTTGTGCAGCTCCACCCCGCCAAGCCGCGCCGCCACCGCAGGCCAGATGCCCGACGGCGTCGCGGCATTGGAGCCGTGGCTGATCGAGCTGCCGTGATGCAGCCACACCGGCCGCCCGGAGTCGTGCGCCGCCAGCGGAGCGTCCGACCGCAGCTCGACCAGCTCCACCGCTTCGTTGTGCGGCAGCCAGATCTCCACCAGCTTGGATCCCGCAGGCAAGGAAAACGCGCTGACGTGCGACTCCCCGTCCACATGCCGGCTCGCCCCGGTGGACATGTTCACCTCGGTGTACGAACCGCCGGTGAGCTCGTCGCTGTGCACCAGCTCGCCGTCGACCAGCAGGTCAACGAATCCCCGCGGCCGGTCCGCGCCCAGGTAGACCACACGCGTGGGATGCGTGACCAGCTCGACCTGTTCCGCCGTCGTCGTGAACACCAGCCGGACGCCGGAGGGCTGGGACTCGGCCATCATCAGCTGCGGATCGGGGAAACGTGTACGCACCGATGCGGGCAGCCGGTGCGGCCGCAGCCCCCGGGCGGCGGTTTCGAGTTCCGCGGCGCCGCGAACGAGTGAGGGCGTAATGGCAGTGGTGATCACGGGTTAAGTCTTATCGCAGGCTCGGTCAATTCCGAAAAGCGCCGGCGGTGCCGCTAGGACTCAGCCGCGGAGCGGCGGTAGCCGCTGGGTGTGAAGCCGAGCACCTCACGGAAGTCGGCGGCCAGGTGCGCGTGGTCGGCATAGCCCAGGTCGGCGGCAACGTCGGCAATGGCGGTTTCCGGATGCAGCCGCAGCCGTTCCGCCGCCTCCTGCAGCCGGTAGCGGCGGATCATGGCCAGCGGCGGCAAGCCGACATATCGCCGGGCTAGGCGCTGCACCGTCCGCACCGAGACGCCGAGCTGCCCGGCAAGCTGGTCCACCCGGGTGATCGACGCATCCGCCGGAATCAGGTCCTCCAGCCGGTTCGCGAGCTGCCCCTCGGCGTCGGGAGCGGGAACGTGTGCTTCCAGCCAACGGGCGGCCGTGGCGACGGCGGCAGTGCGGCGCACCTCAGCGGGGTCGACGGCGGCATGCGGTACGACGCCGGCCCCGGCACCTTCGCGGTCGGCCCCGGCCGCGTCGTCGTCCCCCTCTGGCTCGCCGGCCATCGCTTCCACCACCGCGGCCAGCAAGTCCGGAGCATTGACCGGGATTTCAGTGTCGCGCATGCTGCCCGGATCGTCAGTGAATACCGGCACTGCGGCGGGACGCAGCAGCAGGCCCACCGCCCAGCCCCGGCCGGACAGGTCGCGGAAGGACCGCCGGGTGGCCGGACCGGAAAGCGTGACCCCGTCCTTGTCCACCACAAGGTTCAACGCTGGAAAGGGCAGGACCTCCTGCCGGGACACCCGCCCCGGAGCAAGGTTCCATTCCGGAATCCACACCCAGCGGACCCGGTCCGCCAACTCTTCCGCCGGCAGGATCCGGTGGAACTCAGGCAGCCGTGCCGGGTACAAGGTGCCGCGCCATTGCTCGACCATCGCTCCCCTATCCCCGCAATGAACTTCCTGAACCGGTTGCCCGGACCCTGTCGCGAATCTTCAAGCCCGGCCCCTGCCGCGCTGCCTACGCTGGCACCATGACTACAACAAACACACCGAATTCAAGCACACCGAACACCGGGACAACCGGCAAGACCCCGGCCGGCGTCACCGGAACCCACACCACCAACGGCATACCGCACGGTGCCACCACCCTGACCCCGTTCCTGGCCGTCCCGGATGCCCGGGCCGCGATCGACTTCTACCGGGACGTCTTTGGCGCCCGGCCCGTCGACATCACCGAGATGGGCGGGGTGGTGGTGCATGCGGACCTGGACTTCGGCACCGGGCGGCTCCAGCTGGGCGAACCGAACGCGCAGTTCGGGCTGGTCCCGATGCCGTCCGGCGACGAGGACTGCTATTCCATGGGCCTCTACTGCGCCAACGCAGACGAGACCGTGGCGCGGGCCGAAGCCGCCGGCGCGACCATCCGGGAACCGCTGAGCACCTTCGTCTCGGGAGACCGGTTCGCCAGTATCCGCGACCCGTTCGGGGTGCGCTGGTCCGTGATGAGCCGGGTGGAAGACCTGTCCGAGGAGGAAAGCGCCCGCCGGGTCGCGGAATGGGCGGCAGAGCAGTCCGAGGAGGAAAGCGCCCGCCGGGTCGCGGAATGGGCGGCAGAGCAGTCCGGCTAGGGCCGCGCGGCTTTTAGGGGCGCGCGGCCATCAGGACCGCACAGCCAGCAGTGATTTCATCCGCTGCTGGCTGGAACCGTCGGCCTCGGCCTCGTACACCACCAGTTGCTGCCCCGGTGCTTCTGCCACCTGGAAGGTATAGAAGGTGACGGCAATCGTGCCGGCCCGCTCGTGGTGCAGGACCTTGCCCTCCCGTGTTTTCGGCTCGACCGAAAACAACTGCCACAACCGGTCGAACTCCGAGTCGGTCCGCAGCTCGGCGATCAGCGCCTCCCGTTCCTGCCGATCGGGGTGGAAATCCATGGTGGTGCGCAGCGCGCCGACACAGGACTCGGCCGCCCGGTTCCAGTCGGCGAAGAAGTGCCGGCCCGCCGGGTCCAGGAACACGTTCCGGGCAAAGTTCCCCTCGTCCGCGAAGCCGCTAAAGAGCGCCTCCGCCAACGGGTTGAGCTGCGTGATGTTCAGCAGTGAATCCAGAATGAACGCGGCCGAATCCGTGGACGTTTCCAGCAGGTGTGCCAGCGAGGGATCCACCGCCCGAGGGGACGAGGTCCGCTGCGGCGAGCGCCCGGCGAGCAGGTGCAGGCGCTCGTCCTGGTGCCGGGTCATCTGCAGTGCCGCCGACAGGGCGGTGAGAACCTGCCCGGACGGGTTCTTCTCGCGGCCCTGCTCCAGGCGCAGGTAGTAGTCGGTGCTCAGCCCCGCCAGTTCGGCAACTTCTTCGCGCCGCAGCCCGGGCACCCGGCGTCGGGTGTGGCTGGCGAACGGATACAAAGCTGCGTCCGCAGCGTTGCGGCGGGCCCGCAGGAACGCCCCCAGATTGTCTTCCCCCATGTCACCAGCCTATCGATTGCCACCAAGGGTGGGTGAAGCGCACCCATGCTCGACGACGGGATTCTCCCTAGGCTCGAAACCAAGACTGCCGGGATCTACCTCGATTCTTCCCGACTCCCGGCACTTCCCGGCACGACCCCTAGGAGAACTCAGCATGGCAACGCACGGCAGCAAGACCCAGGACCTCGACGTCGTCGGTATGTGGGTGACCGCAGACGGCTACATCCGGCAGGAACTGCTGCCCAACGGACGCTACGACGAAGCACGCGGCGACCGGGCCAGCGCCTACACCGGCAGCTACACGGTCACCGGAGCCCACCTGGACTACCGGGACGACACCGGCTTCACCGCAACCGGCGACATCCGCGACGGCGTCCTCTACCACGAGCACCTCGTGCTCTACCGCGAGACTCCGATCCAGTAGAGCAGCCGGCCCTACGAGTCCTGCCCCTCGATGCTGATCATCCAGCTCGTCCCGAACCGGTCCGTCAGCATCCCGAACAGGTCACCCCACGGCGCCCTCTCCAACGGCAGGTCCATCTGGCCGCCGTCGAGCAGCCGATCCCAGTAGCCGCGCAGTTCCTCCGCGTCGTTGCCGCTGAGTGAGATGGAGTAGCTGCTGCCCTCGTTCAGGTTCATGCCCGACGGCGTGTCCGAGGCCATCAGCACAAAGCCGTTGTCGGTGGTCAGGGCGGAGTGCATGATCTTGTTGCCCTCGGCGGGGTCGTCAGCCATGTTCATGTCGGCGAACGTGCTGGATTCCAGCGTGCCGCCGAACACGCTCTGGTAGAAGTCCATCGCCTCCCGGGCGTTGTCCCGGAAGCTGAGGTAGGGATTCATCTGGCTGGGCATAGCTGTCTCCTTGTGGGGGTTCCTTGCGGGCGTTCCTTACGGGGTTCCTTACGCGGACAGTACCTCGCCAGAGTAGGCCTCCCGCCCCGCCGGCGAAAAGGGCAAAAACCTCCTACCGCGCCTTGCGCCGGCTGAACCCGAAGGCCACCGCGGCCAGCAGCACCAAACCCTTGATCACCTGCTGCCAGGCGGCGTCAACGGACAGGATGGACAGGCCCTGGTTCAGCACGCCCATGACCAGGCCGCCGATCACTGCGCCCACCACGGTGCCCACGCCGCCCTGCACCGACGCCCCGCCAATGAACACGGCGGCAATCGCATCCAGCTCAAACCCGCCGCCGGCCGAGGCCACGGCACCGCCGGCCCGGGCGGTGCTGACCACTGCGGCCAGCCCGGCCAGGAACCCCATATTCACGAACACAAAGAAGTTCACCCACTGGGTCTTCACGCCGGACATCATGGCCGCGTTCAGGTTCCCGCCCATCGCGTAGACGTGCCGGCCGAACACCGTGCGGTTCAGCAGGAACGAATAGGCAAGCACCAGCACCGCCAGGATGACCACGATGATCGGCATGCCACGGCTGTAGGCGAGCAGGTAGCAGAGGTACATGATCGCCACCACGGCGAGCGCGATCTTGAAGATGAAAGACCCGTTGCGTTCGCGCGGCAGGTCCAGCCGGCGCAGGTCCGCCCGGCCCCGCAGCTGCTGCACCACCAGCGCCACGCACGCGAGCGCCCCGATGCCCAGCGTCACCAGGTCCGGTGTGCCGGTGGACGGCAGCGTGCCGCTGCTGATTGCCGTGTACGGGCGGGGCAGGCCGCTGATGGTGCCGCCGGTGAGCAGGATCAGGGCCGTGCCGCGGAACACCAGCATCCCGGCCAGGGTGACGATGAACGCCGGGATCCCGACAAACGCCACCCAGAACCCCTGCCAGGCACCGATCACGGCGCCGACGACGAGGGAGAGCAGCACCGCCGCCCACCAGGGCATCCCCCAGTTGTTCATGGCCAGCGCGGCAATGGCCCCGACCGTGGCCACCACCGACCCCACGGACAGGTCGATGTGCCCGGCGATGATGACAATCACCATGCCGATGGCCAGGATCAGCACGTACGCGTTCTGCTGGAACAGGTTGCTGACGTTGCCGGGGTAGAGCAGCCGGCCGCCGGTGAGGATCTGGAACAGCAGGATGATCACGGCCAGCGCGCCGAGGATGCCGTACGCGCGCAGGTCCACCCGGCGTCGTTTCTTGCCGGTCTTTCCGGGCTTGGGCGGCAGCGGGGCCATGGCCTGCTCTGGAGTTGTGGTGGTCACGAGGCTTGTGCTCCTTGGGTCCGGTCAGCTTGGGTCCGGTCGGCGGTCATGTGGCGCATCAGTTCCTCCTGCGTGGCCTTGGCCCGCGGCACTTCGGCGGTGAGCCGGCCCTCGGCAATGGTGTAGATGCGGTCCGCGAGCCCGATCAGTTCGGGCAGTTCACTGGAAATGACAATGACTGCCTTGCCCTGCGCCGCCATTTCATTGATGATTCCGTAGATTTCAAACTTGGCGCCGACGTCGATCCCCCGGGTCGGTTCGTCCAGGATCAGCACTTCCGGCCCGGAGTAGATCCACTTGCTCAGCACCACCTTCTGCTGGTTCCCGCCGGAGAGGTTCTCCACCAGGGACGAGACGCTGGGGGTGCGGATGTTCATCCGTTTGCGGTAGTCATCGGCCACCCCGTATTCGCGGTTCCGGTCGATGATGCCCAGCCGGGCCAGTTTGCCCAGCGCCGCTGCGGACACGTTCACGGTGACGCTGCCGATCAGGTTCAGCCCGTACCGTTTCCGGTCCTCGCTGACGTACGCAATGCCGTGGCCGATCGCCTCGTCCACGGTGCGGGTGCGGATTTCGACGCCGTCCTTGAAGACCCGCCCGGAAATGCCGCTGCCGTAGGAGCGGCCGAAAATGCTCATGGCCAGCTCGGTCCGGCCGGCGCCCATCAGCCCGGCAAACCCGACAATCTCCCCGGCCCGCACGTTGAAGGACGCCCGGTCCACTACCACGCGGTCCACGTCTATGGGGTGGTGCACGGTCCAGTCCTCCACCCGGAACTTCTCCGCCCCGATTTCCGGGTCGCGTTCCGGGAACTGGTGGTCCAGCGGCCGGCCCACCATGGCCCGGATGATCCGGGTTTCAATTTCGTCGCTGTCCTGCACGTCGAAGGTCTCAATGGTTTTCCCGTCCCGGATCACGGTGACAATGTCCGCGATGGAACGGATTTCCTTGAGCTTGTGGGAAATGATGATCGAGGTGATCCCGGTGTCGCGCAGCTGCCGGATCAGGCCGAGCAGGTGGGCGGAGTCGTCGTCGTTCAGGGCGGCGGTGGGCTCGTCCAGGATCAGGATCTTCACCTCCTTGGACAACGCCTTGGCAATCTCCACCAGCTGCTGCTTGCCCACGCCCAGTTCCACGATCTTGGTGGCCGGGTTCTCCGCCAGCCCCACCCGCTGCAGCAGCTTCGCTGCTTCCAGGTTGGTTTTGTGCCAGTCGATCACTCCCCCGCGCGCCACCTCGTTCCCCAGGAAAATGTTCTCCGCAATGGAGAGGAACGGGCTCAGCGCCAGCTCCTGGTGGATGATCACAATGCCGTCGCGCTCGGAATCATTGATCGAGCCGTAGCTGACCGGCTGGCCCTCCAGCGTGATGGTCCCGTCAAAGCTGCCGTGCGGGTACACCCCGCTGAGCACCTTCATCAGGGTGGATTTCCCGGCGCCGTTTTCGCCGCAGATCGCGTGCACACCGCCGCGTTCTACGTCCACGGAGACACCGTCGAGCGCCCGGACCCCGCTGAATTCCTTCACAATGCCGTCCATTTGCAGGATGACGTCACTCATACGCGTTCTCGCTATCGCTTACGCGGGCCAGGGGGTACGACGACGGCGGGAGGCGGCCGCCGTCGTCGTGCCCCTGGTCCTGGCCGGAGGAGGGACGGGATCAGTCCGGAAGGGGCGCCGGGTCAGAGGCCGGCGTCGGAAGCGGACATGAATTCGGAGTCCACCAGTTCCTCCTGGACCGTGTCCTTGGTGACGACCACTGGTTCCAGGATGTAGGTGGGGACCACTTTCACCCCGTTGTCGTAGGTTTCGGTGTCGTTGACCTCCACCTCGTTACCGGCCACGATCGCGTCCACCATGGTTTCCACCTGGGTGCCGAGTTCGCGGGTGTCCTTCCAGACGGTCATTGACTGGCGGTCCCCCTGCATGGCCTGGACGTTGGCGACGTCGGCGTCCTGGCCGGTGATCACCGGCCAGTCCGTGCCCGGTTCGTAGCCGGCGGCATCCAGGGAGGATTCGATGCCCAGGGCCAGGCTGTCATTCGGGGAGAGGACCACGTCAACCTTCTTGTCCCCCGTATAGAAGGACTGCAGCCGGTTGTCCATTTCCGCCTGCGCATCCGCGGACTTCCAGCCGAGGATGCCGATGGAGGTCCAGTCCTCGTTGCTGGCCGGGGACTTGCCGGAGGGAACCACCAGCTGCCCGCTTTCAACGTACGGCAGCAACACGTCCCAGGCGCCGGCGAAGAAGAACGCCGCATTGTTGTCATCCGGGCTGCCGGCAAACGGTTCGAGGTTGTAGGGTCCCTTGCCGTCGGCCAGGCCCAGCTGCTCCTCGATGAACTCGCCCTGCAGCTGGCCCACCTTGTAGTTGTCGAAGGTGGCGTAGTAGTCCACCGCGTCGGTGCCGTTGATCAGGCGGTCGTACGCGATCACCTGGATGTCCTGGGACTTGGCGTCCTCGAGGGTGGGGCCGAGGACCTCGCCGTCGATGGCCGCGACCACCAGGATCTCCGCGCCGCCGGCAATCTGGTTCTGGATTTGGCTGATCTGCTGGTCGGTTTTGTCATCGGCGTACTGCAGGTCCACGGTGCAGTCCTTGGCCTCGAGTTTTTCCTTCAGGCCCTCGCCGTCATTGATCCAGCGTTCCAGGCTCCGGGTGGGCATGGAGATGCCGACGTTGCAGGAAGCGGCCTCGCCCTCCCCCTCCCCGTCTCCCGAAGTTCCCGCCGGGGCACACGCGGCCATGCCGCTGGCAAGGCCGAAAGCGAGGAGGATAGCCGAGACATTTTTGATTCTGCTCATGCTGAAACCTTCGAAAAGGATCCTGCTGACGGAATTCGGGTACCCGGCACCTAGGGAACACGGCGGAGGGGGCCCCGGCTGGCCCGGCGGCTGGATCGAGCGGATACAACGCTGTAACGCCCGTTGAGGGCCGAGGCCGTCAACTTATTTGTAGGCGCAGACAACATATCCACCCTGCGGCGGTTACGACAAGAGAAATTGAGCAGATACCTACTCGAACGGAGCAGATTACCTACCGGTTTACTTGCACTACTCCCCGGCGGGACGTCCCCGCACTGCCGACCACGCGCCGTCGAGCACGGTGTCTCCCACCGGTTCCCAGTCATTCGTCTCGAACAGGGACGCCACGGTGTCGCGGTTCAGGTCAGGGGCCACCCCGTCCACCTCTGCGGTGGGATAGCAGACCCAGAGCGTGCCGCCCGACTCCACCGAGGCCGCCGCGGTGGCCAGTTCGTGGGCCAGGTCCGCCGCCGTGGAAACGAACAGGACAACGACGTCGGCCGGGAACCGTCCGCTGTCCTCGGCCAGGAACGCGGTGGCGGGCACAAACGCGGACAGCTCAGGGCGGCCGTGCGCACCGTAGACGGTAACGCGGGCGCCGTCGGCAATGGCGAAGGGCGAGGCGGATGATTCGGATGACATGGAGGGCTCCTGCATGAGACTGACGGTGGCGCGTCGGCACGGGGAATTCCACAACGGGTTCTTCAGCTGAACTCCCCCGAGCCGGCTTTTGCCCATTCTTTCAGGTTTGCGCCGCGCAATGCCCGTTGGCAGCACCCTTAGTGGCCACAATCTCTTTTGGAAGCGTTCTACTGAGCAGATCCCGGGCTTCCCCGGGCGCCAATAGCCCGTTATGTGCTCAGTCGATGCCGTGCACCTCCAGCCCTACTGCTACCCCCTCGACGGTTTGTGCCGATAGTTCTACCGGTTATTTCTATAGATGGGGAACATTTTGTATCGCACTACCGTCGGAGTTCACCGCTCCGCACTGAAAAGAAAGGCGGCCGCCGTCGCGGCCGCCGCCGTCGTTGTTCTGGCAGGATCCTCCTGCTCCGCGCCGGCCGCTGCCGATGCAGAGGTCCAGCCCCGCGACGAAGCGACCGTGGTCCGGGTGATCGACGGCGACACCCTGGTGGTGGACCTCGACGACGAGGACGTCACCGTTCGGCTGCTGAATGTGGACACCCCCGAGACCAAGGACCCCAACGAGCCCGTGCAGTGCCTGGGCCCGGAGGCCACGGAATTCCTGAAGAAGGCACTTCCGGCCGGCAGCACCGTGGAACTGGAGTACGACGTCGAGCGCGAGGACCGCTACGGACGCACCCTTGCAGGGGTATATGACGCCAAGGACCGACTGATGAACGCCGAAGTGGCGCGGGCGGGCCTGGGCTTCCCGGTGACCTTCGGGAAGAACGTAAAGTTCCGGCCGCCGGTGGATGCGGCGTATCAGGAGGCCCGGGATAACAAGGTTGGCCTGTACAGCACCACCATTGAATGCACGGTGCCGGCCATGGTCGGAACCGCGGAGCAAGCAGCTTCCGACGCTGCCGCGGCCGGCACGGGCTCCACTGCGGATGAGGCCGCCGCCGCCGTCGCCGCCGTGTACGCCTTGGTCAACATTGCGGATGAAACGGCTGACGCCGTGGAAGCCGCGCTCAAGACCGGGGACAACCTGATGTGGAAGGCACTGACCGAGGCGGAACGCACCGCACTGAAGGCGCGGTCTGCTGCGGCCAAGTCCACCATCCATACCCGGCACGACCAGCTCGTCACCCTGCAGGATCAACGGCAGGCCGCCGAAGACGAGGCAGCACGTGTAGCGGCGGAAGCCGAAGCGCAGCGGGTTGCCGCTGAGGCCGCGCAGGCTGCCCAGGCCGAAGCGGACCGGGTTGCGGCCGAGCAGGCCGAGGCCAACCGTGTTGCCGCTGCCCAGGCTGAAGCAAACCGTCAGGCGGAGGCCAACCGCCAGACCCAGCAGTATGTTGCGCCTGCCCCGCCGGTGCAGAGCAACCCGTATGCCGGTTACACCGGTCCGCGTTGCTACGCACCCGGTGGCAAGTCCTGGCGTCCCTGCTAAACGGGTTCTGCAACAGCAACGGCTGCCGCTCGCTCGGCAGCCGTTGCTGTTGCGGGCTAGGGCGCGGTGCGGGAAACACCCTCCTGCATGGACGGATGGCTGGAGCACTCTCCGTACAGAGTCACGGCCCGGTGGCTCGGACTGGTGGCATAGTCAATCGTCAGCCCGTTCGCGCCCTGGCCGACGGCATTCCAGGCCACCCCCTCCGGATATGACGAATCCCCGAGGACGCCGCTGATCTCCATACCCCGCCCCTCCATGTACCGGATCATTGCATCCCGATCAGCTTCAAAGTCCTCCGTCCCCGGTCCAAGGAGCTGGAGCGTTATCTGACGCGGTGAATCCTTCCAGTTTTCACTGTCGCACGGCCTCGGGATCAGGGCCTTGTCCGGTTCCGGGGGCCATGCATACCCGTATTCAGACGTCCATCCCGTGGTTGCTCCGGTGACGGCCAGGATCTCGTCCATCTGGGCTACGAACTGGTCGTACGACTCCCGGGACGTTTTGTCGGCGGAACCGGCAGGAGCATCCTCCAGCCCTTGGGCGCCAATTCCGCAGCCGGCAAGCCCGCCCGACACGACGGACAGAGCACACACCATCATCACTAGCCGCCGGGAAATCCGCATGGCTAGGGCGTGTCCCCGGAGACCTTATTCTGCATGGACGGGTGGCTGGAGCACTCCCCGTACAGGCTTATCACCCGTGACTGGGAGCTCGTGCCGTAAGTAATCTCCAAGCCGTTTTCACCGAGGCCGGAAGCATCCCAGGACACACCGTCGGGATAGGAAGGGTCACCGAAGAGACCACTGACCGTCAGCCCCTTGTCCTCCATATACTGGATTATGGCGGCGCGGTCCGTCTGCGGGTCCTCCGTTCCCGGTCCGATCACCGTCAGCTGCAGCCGCTGCGGCGAGTCCTCCCAGTTCTCGGTATCACAGGCCCGCGGCACCAGGACGATATCCAGGTCAGAGTCCCACGGCTTGCCGAATTCAGTGGTCCAGCCTGCGGACTCTCCGGTCACCGCCAGGATTTCATCCAGCTGCGCCCTGAACTCGTCGTACGACTCCCGGGACGTTTTGTTTGTAGACGCTTGCGACGAATGGTTTGTGCCCTCTGCCGGATCTGCGGCATCGCCCGCGCCCGCGCAACCGCAGAGGACCGCCACCAAAAACGCAACAAGCGCAGCTGCCCGTACTTTCAGCCTGTCAGCTGGCACAGCCATATCATTCACAACTTCCCCCTTGTCGCGGACAGCCTATGGCATGTGCTGATCGCCGGACATGGGCAGAAGTACCCATGCACCGCCGGAACTTCGGAGCCCTGACCCACGACATTCACACTGATTGTTGAACAATCCGACGTGACGGGGCACACTGTAGGAACACCATTGCATCACCCGAGCGCGGAGGCAGAACCATGACGGTCATTGATCTGAACAGCGACGTGGGCGAGTCCTTCGGCAACTGGACCATGGGCGACGATGCCGCCGTCTTCGAATCCGTCTCAAGCGCCAACGTGGCCTGCGGTTTCCACGCCGGTGATCCCTCCACCATCGCGCAGACCTGCCGCGACGCCGTCGCCGCCGGCGTCACCATCGGCGCGCACCCGGCGTACCGGGACCTGGCCGGTTTCGGCCGGCGCTTCCTGGACTGCTCCTACACCGAGCTGTTCGACGACGTCCTCTACCAGCTCGGCGCCCTGCAGGGCCTGGCCCGCGCGGCCGGCTCGGAAATCCGCTACGTCAAGCCGCACGGCGCGCTGTACAACACCATCGTGCGCCATGAGGTGCACGCCCGCGCCGTCATCGATGCGGTCCGCACCTTCGACAAGAACCTGCCTGTCCTCCTGCTCCCGGGTGCGGTGGCCCTGGACATCGCCGCCGACGCCGGCCTGCGCGGCGTCACCGAAGCCTTCGCCGACCGCAGCTACAACCCCGACGGCACCTTGGTCTCGCGCCGCGAAGCCAACGCGGTGATCCACGACGCCGGCCAGGTCACCGCCAACATGGTCCGCCTGGCCACGGAGGGCGTCATCACCGCCGTCGACGGCACCGAGATCCCGATGTCCGCTGAATCGATCTGCGTGCACGGTGACACCCCCGGTGCCGTGGCCATGGCCCGGGCCGTCCGTGCCGGGCTCGAAGAGGCCGGCGTCACCATCCAGAGTTTCGTATGAGTTCCCCCGTGGCGACGGACGCGGGCGGGCACATCCGCGGCATCCGTCCCGCCGGGACGAGGGCGCTGCTGGTTGAGCTTGGTTCGCTGGCCGACGTCGTCGCCCTCCACGCACAGCTGCAGTCCAGTCCGCTGCCCGGACAGGTGGACGCGCTGGCCGCTGCCGGGACCGTGCTGGTCCGGTTCGCCGGCCGCCGCGAAACGGTCGCCGCTGCCGCACTGCTGGAGAACCTGGACTTCTCCCATGCCGAGCTGCCGGACGCCCGCACGGTCACCATCGAAACGGTGTACGACGGCGAGGACCTGGCCGAGGTGGCGCAACTCACCGGCCTCTCCGAAAAGGCGGTGGTCAACGCCCATACCGGCACAGCGTGGACCGCCGGGTTCGGCGGTTTCGCCCCCGGCTTCACCTATCTGGTGGGCGGCGACCCTGCCCTGAACGTCCCCCGCCGCACTTCGCCCCGCAAAGCTGTCCCCGCCGGCTCCGTGGCCCTGGCCGGCGACTATTCAGCCATCTACCCCCGCACTTCTCCCGGCGGCTGGCAACTTATCGGCCATACCAACGCCCCTTTATGGGACCTCTCCCGCCCAAACCCTGCTCTCATCCGTCCTGGCGATTCAGTAATCTTCCATCCCGTCCGTGAATTGATCACCACCACTTCAAGTCCTCAGGCCGAGGCTCCGAGCACGGGCACCGAAGACCCGGCGTCTCCCGCGAGCGAGGGAACGAACGAGGGGCTGGGACACCTCGTGAGTCCCGCATCGCCGACCGAGGAACGACGAGGCAGCGAAGGATCAGGGTCCCCTCTCCGAGCTTGCGAGGAGGAGGGTGGATCCGCAGCGCTAAGGGACGATGAGGTGTCCCCGCCCACCCAAGCCAACCACCCCTCCCTCGCAGTCAAAGCGCCCGGCCTCCAGTCCCTCATCCAGGATCTCGGCCGCCCCGGTTATGCGGACCTTGGCGTCTCCATAGCCGGTGCCGCGGATACCCGTTCCGCCCGGCAGGCGAACCGCCTGGTCGGCAATCCGGCCGACGCTGCCGTGATCGAGAACCTTCTCGGCGGGCTGGAGCTGACATCCCGCGGGGACACGGTCTTAGCCCTGTCCGGGGCGCAGGTCCCGGCCGCCGTCGTTTCCCCCGGCGGCGAGCGGGACCGGCCCGCACCGCTGGACACCCCCTTTGCCCTGCTGGACGGCGAAACCCTGACCCTGGGCACCCCGTTCCGCGGCGTCCGTATGTATGTGGCCGTCCGCGGCGGCGTGGCCGTGGACCCGGTCCTGGGCAGCCGCAGCACCGATACGATGAGCGGTATCGGCCCGGCACCGCTCGAGGCCGGCACCGTCCTGCCCGTCGGGAAAGTGTCCGTCGCAGCACCGGTGGGCACCGCTGAACCCTCTTCCCTGCCGACAGGCACCGCGCCCGGCAGCCTGGGCGACGGCGGCACCCCCACCCTGCTGCGGGTCACGGCCGGCCCCCGGCAGGACTGGTTCGGCCCCGACGCCGCCACTGCCCTGACCGCACACACCTGGCTGGCCACCAACGAGTCCAACCGGATCGGTGTGCGGCTGGCCGCCGACCCGCAGGACCCGGACGCCGCCCCGCTGGAACGCATCCGGGACGGGGAACTGCCCAGCGAAGGCGTGGTGGCGGGCTCGCTGCAGGTCCCGCCGTCGGGCCTGCCCGTCCTGTTCCTGGCCGACCATCCCGTCACCGGCGGCTACCCGGTGATCGCCGTCGTCGTGCCGCAGGATCTGCCCGTGGCCGCCCAACTGCCGCCCGGGCACCCGGTGCGCTTTGTTTTCTCGAACCCCGACACCCTGGCCCCGCTGTCCGCGGAGGAAACCGCCGGGCTGTTCACGGAAGGAACCCCATGAAGAAGGTCCTCATAGCCAACCGCGGCGAGATTGCCGTGCGGGTGGCCCGCGCCTGCTCCGACGCCGGCATCGCCTCGGCTGCCGTGTACTCGGACCCCGACGCCGACGCGCTGCACGTCCTCATCGCGGACGAGGCCTACCCGCTGCACGGCTCCGCCAGCACGGACACCTACCTGAACATCCCCAAACTGATCGACGCTGCCCGGCGGGCCGGCGCGGATGCCGTGCACCCGGGCTACGGGTTCCTGTCCGAGAACGCGGACTTCGCGCAGGCTGTGCTCGACGCCGGGCTGACCTGGATCGGTCCCTCCCCGCAGGCCATCCGCGACCTGGGCAACAAGGTCACTGCCCGCGAGATCGCCGTCCGCGCCGGTGCCCCGCTGGTGCCCGGAACGAAGGGCCCGGCTCAAAGTGCCGAAGAGGTCCGTGCCTTCGCCGAGGAACACGGGTTGCCGGTGGCCATCAAGGCGGCGTTCGGCGGCGGCGGCCGCGGCATGAAGATTGCCCGTCGGCTCGAAGATGTGGAGGACGCCTTCGAATCGGCGGTCCGCGAAGCGGTGTCCGCCTTCGGCCGCGGTGAATGCTTCGCCGAACGGTTCCTGGATAAGCCCCGGCACGTGGAGGCCCAGGTGCTGGCTGATACGCACGGCAACGTCGTCGTCGTCGGCACCCGGGACTGCTCGCTGCAGCGCCGGAACCAGAAACTCGTGGAGGAAGCCCCCGCCCCGTTCCTCACCGAAGAGCAGCGCGCCACCATCCATGCCTCCGCCAAGGCCATCTGCCGCGAAGCCGGCTACACCGGTGCCGGCACCGTGGAATACCTCGTCTCCCCGGACGGGCTGATCAGCTTCCTGGAAGTGAACACCCGGCTGCAGGTGGAGCACCCCGTCACCGAGGAAACCGCCGGCGTGGACCTGGTCCGCGAGCAGTTCCGCATTGCCGACGGGCTGCCGCTGTCCAACACCTCCGACCCGGTGCCGCACGGGCACGCGTTCGAATTCCGGCTCAACGCCGAGGATCCCGCCCGCGGGTTCCTGCCCGGCCCCGGCCCGGTGGAAGCCTTCGAACCGCCCACGGGTCCGGGCATCCGGATGGATTCCGGCGTCCGGTCCGGGTCCGTGGTGCCCGCCGAGTATGACTCGCTGATGGCCAAGCTGATCGTGTGGGGCGAGGACCGGCCGCAGGCGCTGCGCCGGGCCCGCGCGGCCCTGGATGAGCTGGTGATCCGCGGGGTGCCTACCGTGGTGCCGTTCCACCGGGCAGTGGTCCGCTCCGAGGCCTTCACCCGGGAGGACGCCTTGGGTGTGTACACCACGTGGATCGAGTCCGAATTCGCCGAACCGCTGGCCGCGTCCCCGGAAATCGCCGCATCACTGCCTGGCGCCGAACGGGAAACGCTGACCATCGACGTCGACGGCAAGGCCGTGGCCTTGGGCGTGCCGGCCGCGCTGCTGAACGCGCTGCGCGCCGGCGGCGGCACTGCCGCTGCGCCTGCCGGGTCCGGCGGTGCCGGCGCGGCGGCGGACGAGGCTGTGCTCGCCTCGCCGATGGCCGGGAACCTGGTGAAATGGGTGGCCGACGACGGCGCGCAGCTGGCCGAAGGCGATCCGGTTGCCGTGCTGGAGGCGATGAAGATGGAAACCACCGTCCGCGCCCACCGGGCCGGCAGCTTCACGCGGGCTGCGACCGAACCGGGCACCGCCGTCGGACGCGGTGACGCCCTGGGCGAGATCCGCCCCTAAAAGCTCCGGAGGATCGGCCGTCCCCCAGCGGCCGGTTCTCCGGGTTCCGCCTCTGGCGGCGGCACCGCCGCCGTCCGGCTAGATTAGGGAGATGCCTGTGAACCTGGGGGAAGCCACCGAGCGAGCCGACCACGCCAACACCACGGTGTGGGTGGCCGATGTGCTGCGCAGCAGCATTGCCGCCGGAGAACTGCTGCCCGGCACCAAGCTCTCCGAACAGCAGCTGGCCGCGTCGCTGCAGGTCTCCCGCAATACGCTGCGCGAGGCGTTCACCATGCTCAGCATTGAAGGCGCCGTCACCCGGTACCCCAACCGGGGCGTGTTTGTGGCCGCCCCCGGCGCGGACGCAGTGCGGGAAATCTACCGGGTCCGGCGGATGCTGGAACCCTCGGCCGTTCTCTGGGGTCCGGAACTGGACCTGGACCGGCTCGACGCCGTGATCGCCCGGGCCCGGGGCGCGAAGGAGCGCGGGGCCGTAGGCGAAATGGCGGCCGCCAACCAGGCCTTCCACCAGGCACTTGTTGCAATGTCAGGCAGCGAGCAGCTGCAGCAGGTCATGGGCCGGGTGCTGGCCGAAATGCGCCTGGTCTTCCACGCCATGAGCAGCCAGCCGGACTTCCACTCCACCTACGTGGAGCAGAACGCCCGCCTGGTGGAGCTGCTCCGCACGGGCAAACGCGCCAAGGCTGCGAAGGTGCTGCAGTCCTACCTGGATACCGCCGAGGCGGAGCTGCTCGCACACATGCACCCGTAGGTGCAGCGGGCGGGTACCCAGCCGACGCAACGAGGGAAGGGCTAGGGCACCAGGTACGAGCTGTCCCGGGCGTCCGTGATGAGCATGTGGCGGGGTGCGTGGCCGATGGCCAGCGAGGGCCTGGATTCCATCACTGCGGCCTGCGGGGTGACGCCGCAGGCCCAAAAGACCGGAACGTAGCCTTCGGCAATCTCCACCGGATCCCCGAAGTCCGGCCGGCCCAGGTCCGCAATGCCGATCTCGGCCGGGTTGCCCACATGTACCGGAGCGCCGTGCACCGCCGGGTAGCGGGAGGTGATCCGCACGGCGTCGGCCACCTGCGAGGCCGGCACGGGCCGCATCGAGACCACCAGCGGTCCGGCCATGGACCCGGCCGGTTCGCAGCGGACCGAGGTGCGGTACATCGGCACGTTGGTGCCCTGGTCGATGTGAGCCACCCGGATCCCGCCCTCCTGCAGGGCGGCCTCGAAGGTGAAGCTGCAGCCGACAATGAAGGTCACCAGGTCATCACGCCAGTACCCGCTGATATCAGTGGGTTCGGCAACCTTCACACCGTTTTCATACACCGTGTAGCGGGGGATGTCGGTGCGGATGTCGCCGCCGGCGAGCAGCGGGCCGGCGGTTTCACCGGCGTCGAGCACGCCCAGAATCGGGCAGGACTTCGGGTTGCGCTGGGCAAAGAGCAGGACGTCGAAGGCCTGTTCCTTGGGCACAATGATCAGGTTGGCCTGTGCATAGCCGGCCGACCAGCCCGCCGTCGGGGTGACCAGTCCATTCCGGAACAGCGCCCGGGCTTCCGCCGGGGCCAGGCCGGCGGGGTGCGGAGGTACGGTGGGCGAGGCGGTAATGCCGGTGGGAGTCTCCATTGTCGGCTGTCCTTTCCGGAGTTGGTTACTGCCAGAGCTTGGCGAGGCCGGACAGGGAATTCCAGCCCAGGAACAGCGTCAGCGCCCAGGCCAGCACACCGATGATCAGCAGCCACTTGGGGTATACGTATCCCTGCAGCAGGTCACGGCGCCGCCATGCTGCCCACAGCAGGATGCCGAAGCCCAGCGGGAGGATCAACCCGTTGAACGCGCCGGCGAAGACCAGCAGGGTCTGCGGGGCCTGGCCCAGCAGGAGGTAGACGGCGGTGCAGAAGGCGATGAAGCCAACCGTAATCCAGCTGCGCGTGCGGTCCTTGGTTTCCGGCGTCGTCACGAAGGACACCGAGGTGTAGGCCGCGCCGATCACTGAGGTCAGGGCCGCGGCCCAGAAGACAATGCCGAACATCCGCAGCCCGATTTCCCCGGCGGCATGCCGGAAGGCGTCGGCGGCGAGGTTGTCGCCGGCCAGAGTGACTCCGCCGGCGACGACGCCCAGGATGGCCAGGAACAGCAGTGCACGCATGATGCCGGTGACAATGATGCCCAGCAGCGAGACCTTGGTGATGTCCTTCACGTAGCCGGGGCCGGTGGTGCCGGAGTCGAGCAGCCGGTGCGCGCCGGCGTAGGTGATGTACCCGCCCACGGTTCCGCCGATCAGGGTGGTGATGGTCAGGAAGTCCACCTGCGCGGGCATTACGGTGTTCTTCAATGCCTCCCCCACCGGCGGTGCGGCGCTGACGGCTACGTAGAGCATCAGCAGGATCATCACCGCGCCCAGGGCCACAACAATCCGGTCCAGGGCGAGGCCTGCCTTTTTGGACAGGAAAATGAAAATGGCGACGGCGGCGGAAATGGCGCCGCCGATTTTGGTGTCCAGCCCCAGCATGGCGTTCAGGCCCAGGCCGGTGCCGGCGATGTTGCCGATGTTGAACACCAGTCCGCCGATGAAGACGAGCCCGGCAAGGACCCAGCCGGCGCCGGGAAGGACCTTGTTGCCCAGGGTCTGGGCGCGCAGGCCGGAAACCCCGATAATCCGCCAGACATTCAGCTGGACGGCTATGTCCACCAGGATTGAAACGAGGATGGCGAAGGCAAAGGCTGCGCCGAGCTGGACGGTGAAGACCGTGGTCTGGGTTATGAATCCTGGTCCGATGGCACTGGTGGCCATCAGGAACATGGCACCGAGCAGTGCGGTGCGCTTGGCGTTGGGCCGGACCTTTGCCTTAGTGGCCGTGCTGTCCATGCTGGTTCCGATCGCTGGAAGGTGTGGGGTGGGCCACAAGGGCTTCCAGCAGTCTAAAGGTTGTTCAACAATCCGCAAGCGTTTTGTTGAACGATCCGGGGATTGTTAACACCGGGGTTACACGTCGGTTGCGCCTAGGCCCAAAGGTCGATCAGCCCCGCGAGCGAGTTCCAGCCCAGATACAGGGTCAGCAGCCAGGCCAGCACCCCGGCAATCAGCAGCCAGCGAGGGTACCGGTAGCCGGCAAGCAGATCGCTGCGCCGCCAAGCAGCCCACAGCAGGATGGCGACGCCCAGCGGCAGGATGAGCCCGTTGAAGGCCCCGGCAAACACCAGGAGCGTCTGCGGTGGTTGTCCGGCGAGCAGGTAGGCGGCCGTGCAGACAGCGATGAAGGCTACCGTGAGCAGGTTCCGTGTCCGGGTGCTGGTGGTGAGCTTGGTGATGAAGGAAACCGAGGTATAGGACGCACCAATGACCGAGGTCAGCGCCGCGGCCCAGAACACGACGCCAAACAGCCGGATCCCGATCTCGCCGGCCGCCACCCGGAAGGCGTCCGCAGCGAGGTTGCTGCCGGTCAGCACTGCACCGCCGGCCACCACGCCCAGGACGGCAAGGAACAGCAGCACGCGCATCACGCCGGTGACGATCACGCCCAGCAGTGCGGCGCGGGTGATGGGGCGGATGTTCTCCAGCCCCGAGTTGCCCGAGTCCACCATGCGGTGCGCCCCGGCGTAGGTGATATAGCCGCCCACCGTGCCGCCGATCAGGGTCGTGATCGCCAGGAAATCCACGGTGTCCGGCAGCACCGTGTTCTTCAGGGCGCTGCCCACCGGTGGTCCGGCGATGACGGCCACGTAGAGCATTAGTGCGATCATCACCGCGCCGAGGACCACCACCACCCGGTCCAGCGCCAGGCCTGCCCGTTTGGACAGGAAAATGAGGATGGCCAGCACGGCCGAGATCGCCGCTCCAATCCGGGGTTCCAGCCCCAGCATGGCGTTCAGGCCCAGCCCCGTCCCGGCCACGTTGCCGATGTTGAACACAAGTCCGCCGACAAACACCAGGGCGGCCAGTACCCAGCCGGCCCCCGGCAGGACCTTGTTCCCCAGCACCTGGGCCCGCAGGCCGGAAATGCCGATGATTCGCCACACGTTCAGCTGGACGCAAATGTCCACCAGGATCGAGACCAGGATGGCGAAGGCGAACGCCGCACCCAGCTGGACCGTAAAGACCGTGGTCTGCGTGATGAAGCCCGGGCCGATGGCACTGGTGGCCATAAGGAACATGGCCCCCAGGATGGCGGCCCGCTTCGGGTCCGCCGGTTTCCGCCCCCGCTTACCCCCGGAGCGTGCCGACGCTCCCGCGGCTGGCGGATCATTGGGGGTAACCTGCTCATCCATGGCCTGTCCGTTCCACGGGGGTGCGTTTCCGCCGCCAGTGTACGGCGGCCGGTTGAAGGGCAGGAAGAGCTATTCCGCCCCGGGCACCGCAGTGCCGGAATGTTCCACCCGTCCGTAGGTCGGCTCGCCCGCAAGGCCGCCCTTCCGGCCAGGAAGCAGCACCGGCCGGGGTGCCTTGACCGACGTCGCCCGTTGCCGCCAGGCGGTATTCGCCGCCTCGCGGATGCCGGTCCGGACGGCGGGACCGTGTCCAGGCAGGAGCAGGCAGGCATCCAGTTTCGAAAGGATCGCGAGCGCACTGTCTACCCGCGCGCCGTCGTGGTGGAACATGGGGTGCAGCAGCTGGGGACCGTTCCAGGCACTGATCGCGTGGCCGGTGACCAGTGCGTCGCCGGTGATCACGGCCTTGGCCCGGGACAGGTAAAAGGCGGTGTGCCCGGGTGTGTGTCCCGGCGTCGGGACCGCGACCGGAGAGCCGGGCAGACCCGCCAGCAGCGCATCGTCCCAGGCCGCCGCCGACGGCGCGGGGTGTCCTGCCGCTCCCCCCGACCGCAGCACGTGCACCGCCCAGCGGAAAACCCGGGGCTGCCAGGCCCGCCGCACTATCTGCAGCGGAGTCACGGAGAATTTCTCCTCGCCGCGCAGGTGGTTTAGTTCGCCGGAACTGCAGAGCACCGGGGTGCCGTAGTGCTGGGCGAAATGTGCTGCGGCGCCGGTGTGGTCAACGTGGGCGTGGGTGATGAGGACGGCGACGGCGTCGTCCGGCGCCAGGCCCGCTTCCCGGATGGAGGCCAGGACCAGTGGCAGGTCGCCGCGGTAGCCGCCGTCCACCAGGGTGAACCGCTTAGCCTCCCGCAGGATGATCCAGTTCGACGCCGGTCCCTGCACAAAGAAGATTCCTGCAGCCGGTTCGGTGAGGGTGTATCCGGCTCGTTTCACGGTTCTCTCCTCTCCGGCATGCGCCACCACCCTAACCCGGGTGCTGCGCTCGCGACTCTCATGCTGCCGGAATCAGGCCATCATGGGGTTGGAAAACGCCAGGATCACCCACAATCCAAAAACGGTCATGAAAAGAAGGCCACCCAGCCAATCTGCACCCTTGCGGTGGAACCAAAGGAAGAGAACCCAGGAGACAACTAAGGCAACCGGCCAGGCCAGCGCCGCGGTTAGCAAGAGCCAGACCGGCCCGTTGGCTGCCTCCGAGTAATCAGTGGCAACGAAAAACATGAACAGGGCCGGAACGGCCGCGAGGAGATACAGCAGGTTGCCCACGATTAGCAGGCCCTTCATCCCTGCGTCCACCGGAATGCCGGAGCCTGGACGGACTGCGGGATCATCGCTGCCCCGCAGGCGCTTTTGATCAGCCCTGGCGACCGATGTCCCCGATCCGCTCGTTTCTTCGTGCCCGCTTGGATAATCCATGCCCCACCCCCGTGACGTTTCCAGCAGGACCGTGCGCCCGCGCGGCCCACACTACCTGCCGGCCCATGTCCTTCAACGTTTTTCGCCAAAGCTCTTGATTGCTGTCCGGCCCGCGCGTAGCTTCGTAATCAACCGCAAGGTTGAACAACCGGCACCTTGATTACCAGCACCACTACGGACACACAGAAGCTGACCGAACGCATGGACCCACTTGGCGATGACACCTCATCGGAGAACCTGGACCAGGCTTTCCTGGCCCTGGCAGACCCGGTCCGGCGGCACATCATTGCCCGGCTTTCCAAGGGGCCGGCAACGGTCAATGAACTGGCGGAACCCTTCGAGATCTCCAAGCAGGCGGTTTCGAAGCACATCCAGGTCCTCGAGCATGCCAAGCTCGTCACGCGTAGCCGTGACGCGCAGCGCCGGCCCGTCCACCTGAACCCCGCACGGTTGGAGGCGCTCACCGCCTGGATCGGCCAGTACCGGCTGGTCCGCGAGGAGCAGTTCCGCAGCCTTGATGCCGTGCTTCGCGCACAGGCCGCAGCGACAGGCGGCCCGCAGGCAAAGGATCCCCCATGACCAACGCACTGCAGCTCACCGTCCCCGACGGCGTTCCGTTCATCGATTTCAGCCGCGAAGTGGACTATCCCGTAGACCAGGTCTTCCGGGCCTATGCGGAGCCGGACCTGCTGGTCCAGTGGCTGGGACCGCGCGGAATGAAAATGGACATCAACCACTACGACTTCCGTACCGGCGGCTCCTACAGCTACATCCACACCGGCCCGGACGGGGTGCCCTACGAATTCCGGGGCATCTTCCACACCGTGCGGGAGAACGAAGCCGCCATCCAGACCTTCGAGTTCTCCGGCTATCCGGACATCACCAGCCTGGAATTCATGACGCTTGAGGCGCTCGACGGCGACCGGACCCGGATCACGGCACATTCCGTCTATCCCTCCATGGAGGCACGGGACGGGATGGCCGCTTCCGGCATGGAAGCCGGAGTTGCGGAAGGCTTTGACCGGATGGACGAGCTCCTGGCCCAGCTGCAGCCGGAGGCGCTGCAGGGAAGGGGCGCATGATGAGCAACCCGTTGACGCTGAACGCGCCCGCCGGCGAGCCCGTTATGGATTTTTCCCGTGAGTTCGATTTCCCGGTAGGCACCGTCTTTAACGCCCATATCGATCCCGAGCTGTTTGCCCAGTGGATCGGACCGAAGGACGTGGCCACGCGCATTGACCAGTTCGAACCGCGCACCGGCGGCGCGTACCGCTTTGTGCACTCGAGGGGCGAGGACGAGTACGCCTTCCGCGGCGTCTTCCACACGGTGCGCCAGGACGAGTTTGTGCTGCAGACCTTCGAGTTTGAGAGCACTCCGGAGGTGGTGACGCTTGAATACAGTACTTTCACGGCGCTGCCCGATGGCCGGTGCCGGCTCACCGGACGCTCGCTCTATCCGTCGGTGGAAGCCCGCGACGGCTTCCTGGACAACGGCATGGAAGATGGCATGTCTGACGGTTATGACCAACTGGATGCCCTGCTCTCATCCGTCGGAATCGGAAGGCAGGCATAACCATGGACTGGACTCTTGAGTTGGTGGTTGTCCCGGTCAGTGACCAGGACCGGGCAATAGCGTTTTACCGCGACCAACTGGGCTTTAACCTGGACCACCAGACTTCAAACGACCAGATGAACTTCGCGCAGCTGACTCCGCCCGGCTCCGGCTGCTCGATCCTCGTGGGCGACGGTGCAGCCGGCCAGGGCATGGTTCCCGGGTCCCTCCGCGGCCTGCAACTGGTGGTCCCGGATGCACAGCTGGCCCGCCAGGAACTGCTGGACCGCGGCGTCGACGCGAGCGAGGTCACCGTCTTCGACGAGCGCGACGGCGGGACCTTCTTCGGCTTCGCGGATCCGGACGGCAACTCCTGGACCGTGCAGGAAATGAAGGTCCGTGCGGGCTCCCCGCTGATTCCGCCGGGGGCACGCATCAGCTACGGCTCTGAGCAGCAGTGAGCGCTGGTCTGAACGGCAGGGCTTCCCCAACCGGGAAGCCCTGCCGTTCGCCTACTGCGCCTTCCAGTACGCGCGGTCGTTGTCGCTGAGCGTGAACGTCGGCTGGACGAAGATCTTGGCATCCGACAGCGCTTCGGCCGGGACATCCATGCAGATCTGGAAGGTGCCGGCGCCGCCCTTTTCCAGGGTGGGAACGTTGTAGGCCGGGTTGGGCAGGGTTGCCATGCAGGTGGTGGAATCGTACTGCCGGGCATCGGACCCAATGAATTTGGTGGACAGGTCAATCCACGGGTTGCCCTCACTGTCCCCGGAGTATTCCACGGCCAGGTCCACCAGCACGTACTGGCCTGCAGGAGCTTCGTTGTACTCGTTAGCTGCCATGATCGCGTCAACTGCGTTGGTGTTGACTCCGGTCACGGTGACACTGTAGTCACCCACCGTGGCTGCCGTGCCGATGGCCAGCGCGTCTGTTGCTGCGGCTTCCTGCTCCTCGTCGGAGGTGTCGACGACGCCGTCGGCCCCGTCTTCGATGGACTCGGCGACGTCGTCCAGCACCCGGCCGTAGTAGGCCTGGGTTGCCAGCACGCCCACCAGGGACAGCACCACAAGGATCAATGCGGCAATGGACATGCCCTTGGCGCGGGAACGGTTCTTGACGGCGATGACCAGGGCGGGGATGGCGAAGCCCAGCCCGATCAGGCCCAAGACAAAGACCAGGTTGTTCACGAACGGCACCCAGCACAGCAGCAGGGAAACGATCCCGATGACCAGGGCGGTGATCGCCAGGCCCTTGCCAGCTTCTGGGTTGGTGGGCTTGCCGGGCCCGGGAGCGCCGAATCCGGGGCCTCCGAATCCGGGGCCGGGTGCGCCCTGCCCGGGAGCCGGCTGCCCCGCCGGCGGGTTAGGTGTATATGCGGTGTTCTCCATGGTTTTCTCCCCATTTTTGCGAGTACGTACTGAGCGCGGTTTGACCCGCGCCAGGGTCCGATTTCGTTCCCGCGCAAAACGTATCTTCCGGCACTGACATTTCTGCCCGAGGGGTTATCCCCGCTGCCCGGACGGGGGGCCATCGGCGCTGAACACCGCACCCGCCCTCGCCAGCCTCGAAAATGGACGTGCCGGCGGCGGGCGTACCATGGATAGGCCGACTATTCGGCTGATCCCCCCAATCTCCAAGGTGCGTTTTCTTTGAAGTCCTCCTTTACCCAGGCCTTGGCCCGCGGGCTGAATGTCCGGCACATCCGCTTCATGGCGCTTGGTTCGGCCATCGGCACCGGCCTGTTCTACGGTTCGGCGTCCGCCATCCAGTCGGCCGGCCCGGCCGTGCTGCTGGCGTACATGATCGGCGGGGCGGCTGTGTTCTTGGTCATGCGCGCCCTGGGCGAGATGGCCGTCAGGCATCCGGTGTCCGGCTCCTTCGGCCACTACGCCAGCCGCTACCTGGGCCCGTTCGCCGGGTTCATCACCGGGTGGACGTTCGCCTTTGAAATGGCCATTGTCGCCATTGCAGATGTGACCGCGTTCGGCATTTACATGGGCTTCTGGTTCGAGGACGTGCCGCGGTGGATCTGGATCCTCGCGGTGGTGCTGCTGATCGCGGCACTGAATCTGATGCGGGTGAAGGTTTTCGGGGAAACCGAGTTCTGGCTATCCATCGTCAAGGTGGCGGCCATCATCGCGATGATTGTGGGCGGCGCGGCCATTGTGGTGTTCGGCTTCGGCCTGCCCGACGGCGCGAACCCGGGCTTTGAGACCATGCTCGGCTCGGGCGGGTTCTTCGCGAACGGATTCTGGGGCCTGCTGGCATCCTTCTCCATTGTGATGTTCGCCTTCGGCGGCATTGAAACCATCGGCATCACCGCCGGCGAGGCGGATAACCCCAAGAAGGCCATCCCCGCCGCAGTGAACACCGTGCCGGTGCGCATCCTGCTCTTCTATGTGTGCGCGCTGGGCATCCTGATGATGATCTTCCCCTGGCAGGACATCAACGGTGAAACCAGCCCGTTTGTGCAGATCTTCGACTCACTCGGCATCCCGGCCGCCGCGCACATCCTTAACGCCGTGGTGATCACGGCCGCAATCTCAGCCATCAACTCCGACATCTTCGGTGCCGGCCGCGTCCTTTACGGCCTCGCACAGGAGGGCCAGGCGCCGTCGTCGTTCGCCAAAATCTCCCGGAACGGCGTGCCGTGGATGACCGTGGCCACCATGGCCGTGGTGCTGCTGGCCGGTGTGGTGCTCAACGCGCTGCTGCCCGAGTCGCTGTTCACCATCATCGCCTCGATCGCCACGTTCGCCACCGTGTGGGTGTGGCTGATGATCCTGCTCTCGCACATCGCGATGAAGCGGGACATCAACCGCCGGAGCCTGCCCGCCTCGGAATTCGGGGTGCCGTTCTGGCCGGTTGCTTCCTACGCCGCACTGGCCTTTATGGCCTTCATTGTGGTGCTGCTGGGCATCATCCCGGAGACCCGGGTGGCCCTTATTGTGGGCGCCGCCTGGATTGTGCTGCTGTTCGCTGCCTACCGGCTGTGGGTGCGCGGCGACGGGCTCAAGCGCGCCGAACTCGCGGATGAGACCGGGGTGCCCACGTCCACCACCCAGACCGAGGGCGCACTCACGGACCGGGCGTAGACCGGGCGTAACCGGCTCCGGGTTCAGCCCTACCCCCAGTGGATGGCGGTGGCGATGGCCGACGCGAGCAGACCCGCCACGGCGAGAATCCCGCCGATCATCCGGTTGGGCAGGTCCAGCCAGGAGGGCCGGTTGGTCAGGAACGTGTAGAGCCCGGTGCACAGGGCGATCAGGCCCGCCGAACCCAGCAGGCCGGTAAAGCCGGTTGCCACGCCCTGGGCAATGATGAGCAGCAGCATGATCACCCCCACCACCACGATGGTCCAGCGGGAGCCGCCCGACGTCGTCGTTCGCTTTCCACCCGATGAGCTGCGTCCCGCGTAAGTCATGGCATCAATCCCTACCGGGGCCGCCGTCCCGCCCAGCACGGGAGCGGCGGTAGCCTCGTCGCCCAAAACCGTACTCCGGCTAACCCGGGAGAACTCTGGGTGTCCCGTGTGAATCCCGGCCAGTGCCCGCGGGCAACCGGACCGTGCGGAACAGCGCCAGCCGCAGCGGCCCGAGCCGCAGCGTGAAAACCGGCCAGTCGATCTTGGGCCGCATGATCCCTTCCTGCCCTGTTCCTTCCTGTACCCGGGCCGGCCCCAGCTGCGCCCGTTCCCGGGCCGCCCGCCGGAAGCCGTGCCAGCGCTCCATTTCCCGGGTCCGCTGCCGGTGTTCAGCTAAGGCAAGTTCCACTTCCATGAGTCCCATACCCGCCACGCTAGGCAGCCGCGAAGGTCCTTTCCATGCCCTTGCGGACACCCCCGGTCCGGAATCACAAGCCCTCCGGTACGGTGTCCGGAAGCGCCCGGAACCACGGACCGCCCGCGCGGCTTTATAGACTGAGAGGGTGCCTACTTCCGACGCCGCCGGCCGCTTCGCCCCCAGCCCCACCGGGGAACTGCATGTAGGCAACCTGCGCACAGCCCTGCTGGCCTGGCTCTTCGCCCGCAGCACCGGCCGCCGGTTCCTGTTGCGGATGGAGGACCTGGACCGGGTCCGCTCCGGTGCCGAAGCAGCGCAGCTGCGTGACCTCGCCGCCGTCGGGCTGGACTGGGACGGGGACATCATCCGGCAGTCCGAACGGCTGGAGTTGTACCTGGAGGCAATCGCGGAACTGCGGGCAGACGGCCTGGTCTACGAGTGCTTCTGCACCCGCCGCGAAGTAGCCGAGGCCGCCTCCGCCCCGCACGCCCCGCCCGGCGCCTACCCCGGCACCTGCCGGCACCTCACAGAGGAACAACGCGCGGTACGACGGCGGGAGCGGCCCGCTGCGCTGCGCCTGCGCGCCCAGGTTCCCGAGTTCACCGTGACCGATGAGCTGCACGGCAACTACACCTCGGCCGTGGATGACCTGGTGCTGCTGCGCAACGACGGTGTGCCCTCCTACAACCTTGCCGTGGTGCTCGATGATGCGCTGCAGGGCATCGATCAGGTGGTGCGCGGTGATGACCTGCTCAGCTCTGCGCCCCGGCAGGCGTACCTCGGCTCGTTGCTCGGCCTGCCCCCGGTGCGTTACGCCCATGTGCCGCTGGCCCTGAATACCGCCGGGCAGCGGCTGGCCAAGCGCGACGGCGCCGTGACCCTTCCCGATTTGGCCGCCGCCGGCATGGACGAGGACGCCGCCCGTGAACTGATCCTGGCCTCCCTGGGCCTGCCCGGAAACCTCCAGGCGGCACTGGCCGAGTTCAACCCGGCGAGCCTGCCCAGGGAACCCTGGATCTTCACCGCCGGGCCCAACGCCGGACCCACCGCCCGGCTGAATCCCTAGCCGTCCCCCACCACCCAACCAGCAAGGAGCAGCACATGAGCATGTCCCACCCGGACCGCACGGACGGCTACGTGGACCTGCGCTCCTACGGGGCAATCGGCGACGGACGGACCGTGGCCCTGGTGGCCCTGGACGGTTCCATCGACTGGTACCCCACCCCCGATCTGGACTCCACACCCGCCTTCGCCCGCCTCCTGGACGCGGAAAACGGCGGGCAGATTGAGCTGCGTCCAGTGGCGGACTTCACCGTGGAGCGCGCCTACGTGGCGGGCACCAACGTCCTGGCCACCACCTTCACCACCGGCACCGGCAGCGTGCGGGTCACCGACTCACTGAACACCGGCGTGGCCGGCCGGCTGCCGTGGGGTGAGCTGGCGCGGCGGATCGAGGGACTCGACGGCGAAGTCCAAATGCGCTGGGCCGTCACCCCGGGCAGCAGCTTCAACACCGCCTCCCCCTGGGTGCAGCAGACGGTGCACGGCCCGGTGCTGCAGGTGCAGGGCACCACCATTGCCGTCCGCGGCCGGGACATCGGCACGGAAGAAACGTCCGAGCGGGACATCAGCGGCACCTTCACCGCCCGGGCCGGCTCACCCCACCTGCTGGCCGTGATTTCCACCCACGACGAACCCCTGCCGCTGCCGGACCCGGACACCATCGACGGCGGCGTGGACCGCACCATCGCCAACTGGCAGGACTGGTCCAGGGAGTTCCAGTACGAGGGCCGCTGGAGCGACGCGGTGGAACGCAGTGCCCTTGCCCTCAAACTGCTCCTGCACAGCCCCACCGGCGCGATTGCCGCTGCTGCCACCACGTCCCTGCCGGAGAACGTGCACGGCGGCAAAAACTGGGACTACCGGTACGCCTGGGTGCGGGACACGGCCTACACCCTGCACGCCATGATCCGCTTCGGGCTGCGCGAGGAAGTACACGCGGCGGTGTCCGGGATGCTCAAAAGCGTGCGGGAACAGGGCTCGGACCTGAAGGTGTTTACCCGGCTCAACGGCAGCCGTGCCGAGGACGCCGAGGTGCTGGATATGCCCGGCTGGCGCGGCATCGGACCGGTGGTCAACGGGAACGACGCCGCCGCTCAGCTGCAGATGGGCGTTTTCGGGGACTTGTTCAACATTGTCCAGATGTACGTGGACGCCGGGCATGTGCTGGACACCGGCACCGGCCGTTATCTGGCGGACCTCGCGGACCTGGCCTGCGACGTCTGGCAGCGGCGCGATTCCGGAATGTGGGAGCTGGATGAGGAGCGGCATTACACCACCTCCAAGCTGGGCTGCTGGCACGCGCTGAGCTGCGCTTCGCATCTGGCGGATCTGGGCCAGATTCCGGGTAACCCGGAACGCTGGCGGGCCGAGATGGAGCGGATCCGGAACTGGGTGGATGCCAACTGCTGGTCCGAGGAACGCGGCAGCTACGTCTGGTACCCCGGCACCGACCAGCTGGATGCCTCCATCCTGCTGCACGCCATCAGCGGTTTTGACCGGGGCGAGCGGATGTCCTCCACCCTGGATGCGCTGCGCGGTGAACTGGGCCGCGGGCCCCTGCTGTACAGGTTCAGCGGAGCCGAGAAGGAAGAGGGCACCTTTGTGGCCTGCGCCTTCTGGATGGCTGCGGCCCTGGACTGCGTCGGCCGCCGGGAGGAAGCCGCCACCCTGATGGATGAGCTGGTGCCGCTGGCCAACGATGTGGGCCTGTACACCGAGATGATCGCCGAAGAAGACTCCGCCTTCCTGGGCAACTTCCCTCAGGGCCTGTCCCATCTGGCCCTGATCACGGCTGCCCTGACGCTGGGCGAAGAAAGGGACTAGCGAAGGACCCCGCCCGGGCTTAGTGGGGCACCTTCTGTACAGCTGATGCGGCCACACGGAGAGGCCGTTGCACCTTCTGTACAGCTGATGCGGCCACACGGAGAGGCCGTTGCACCTTCTGTACAGCTGATGCGGTTCACAGGCCCGCCAGGCCGCATTGCCTGTACAGGAGGCGGGCCGCCCGGAGTCAGGACTCACAGCCCACGCCGTCGCCGTCGCGGTCGAACTTCGGGTCCCAGCCGGCGTCGCCCACCCGGATGGGTGCCGCCCCTGCCGCCTTGACCGCCGCGCAGTTGGCGTACCCGGTGCCGGGCCCTGCCGCCGGCGCAACTGGTGCCGGCGCTGCGGGAGCGGCGGCCTCGTCTGCGGCCGGACCAGCCCCAGCTCCGGTGGACACCGCAGCGGTACCGGCCCGCACCGGCACCGGCTCCTCCGGGCAGCTGGACAGGACGGTGGCGATGGCATCGTGCTCGGCCTGGGTCATCCACAGCCGGTATTCGGCTTTGACCGCAGTCTGGCGGGCCACGTATTCGCAGCGGAAGGCGTTGTTGGCGGGCAGCCAGGTGGCGGCGTCGCCGTCGGACTTGGCGCCGTTGGCCGGGCCGTCTGCCGCCATCAGGTTCAGCGGATCGTTGGCCAGCATCCGGCGCTCCTCGGCGGAAAGCTGCTGGGCGCCCTTCTGCCAGGCATCGGACAACGCCACCACATGGTCAATCTGCACCGCGGTGCTGGTGGTGTTGCCGCGGACAAAGCTGATGGTGGTGCCGGTGTACGGATCCTGGAACGTGCCCGACGCGACCACGCATTCCTGCGTACCGTCCTTGTAAACCACGTCCACCAGGTCGCGGGCAAGGATGTCGTTGCGGGTATCGCAGCCGTTGTGGTCCACGTCTGCCCAGGCCGGGCCGAACTGCTCGCGGTCATACCCGGTCTTCGGGGCGCGGCCCTTGATCGGAATTGATGTCAGCTGTTCCAGCGCTGTTCCGGCGGCAACCACGGAATCGGATGCGGCGGGCGGCGCGGCGGGCTCCGCAGGGGCCGGGACGCCGGAAGCGGTGTCAGTGGCCGTGGCAGTTGCTGCCGACGGCGAGGCACCTGGACCGGCATCCGCGGCTGGGGTGCAGCCGGCGGCGCCGAGCAGGACCGCGGGCAGGGCAAGAAGGGACAGGACTTTGGTGCGTAGTGAAGTCATCGCCCTCCATTATCGGCGCCGGCCTCCCGGCATCGGCTCAGGCGCGCCGCGTGCCGAACCGCGCCGGAGCCGCGCCGAACTGCGCAGGAGCCGCGCTGCGGGGTGCCGGAACCCTCTTCCAATATGCCCGCGGGTGCGCGTAGTTTCGGAAGGACCGAACCCGTAGGGCAGAGGTCACCCACAGGGCACATGTCATGGGAGATGTCGTGGCAACCAACAAGAACGGCACCAAAGAAGTTAAGGAACTGGCCGAGCAGCTGGCCGAACGGGATGGCCGCAGCTTGGGCGCGGCCGAGGGCAACGGCCAGCGGGTGGCCGTCACGGAGGACTACGCCCAGGAACTGGACGAGCTCCAGGAGCTGAACAGCAAGGCCAAGAAGGTCAAGATCAAGGTTGATGAGAACGCCTGGCGGCAGAACTACCCCTACGACACCAAGCTCAGCCGGCGGACCTATGACCGGCAGAAGCGGCTGTTGCAGATAGAGCTTTTGAAAATGCAGCTTTGGGTCAAAGAGAGCGGGCAGAAAATGCTCCTCATCTTTGAAGGGCGCGACGCCGCCGGGAAGGGCGGCGCGATCAAACGGTTCAATGAACACATGAATCCCCGCGGCGCCCGCGTGGTGGCCCTGGAAAAGCCCACTTCCGAAGAAGTCACTCAGTGGTACTTCCAGCGGTATGTCCGCACCCTGCCCAGCGGCGGGGAGATAGTGATGATGGACCGCTCCTGGTACAACCGCGCCGGGGTGGAACGCGTGATGGGTTACTGCACGCCGGCGCAGTATCTGGAGTTCATGCGCGAAGTCCCCGAACTGGAACGCATGCTGGTCAATTCCGGCACACTGCTGCACAAACTGTGGTTTTCGGTGGGCCGGGCCGAGCAGGTTGCCCGGTTCGCTGCCCGGGAAACCGACCCCGTGAAACAGTGGAAGCTCTCCCCCACCGACCTGGCGAGCCTGGACAAGTGGGACGCCTACACGCAGGCCAAGGAAGCCATGTTCTTTTACACCGACACCGGAGACGCCCCGTGGACGGTGATCAAGTCGAATGACAAAAAGCGTGCCCGGCTGGAGGCCATGCGCCATGTGCTGAACACGGTGGATTATCCGAACAAGGACAAGACCGTGGCGCATGCTCCGGATGCGCTCATAGTGGGTCGCGCCTCCAGCCACTTCGAGGAGGACGAGGAGCCGCACGGCAGCTTCCCGGTGGTCCGGCCGCAGGGCAACGCCGCAGCCGGAGCCTGACCCGGCCCGCTAGGGACGCACCGCGTTGGACACCAGCCAGCTGTCCAGGTCCAGGGCACCGCGGGCAAGGGTGTTGGTGGCTTCGAAGTCCCCCTGGTAGGCCGGCAACTGCCCGAACCAGCGGAACATTGCCTGCGAGTCTGCTTGTCCCGCCAGGGTTTCCAATGGCAGGGCCTCATAACGGCCAGGCATTCCGGCAGCGGCACCCAAGACGCTGGCGATTTCGGTGCCGGTCAGTTCATCCCCGGCAACCCCCACCGCACCGCCGGGAATGTCCGCCGGATCCAGCAGTGCCGCCGCCGCAACCCGGCCGACGTCGCGTACCGCCACCATCTGCAGCGGGATCCCGTCCGGCAACGGCATCCGCAGGACGGTTTCGGCGTCCTCGACGGCAGCGAGGTAGGGCAGGTTCTCCATAAAAAAGACCGGCCGGACCACAGTGAGGCCAATCGGCAGCCCTTGCAGGTACTGCTCGGCGTCGTATTTGCTGTCGAAATGCGGGACACCGCTGTTCCGCTCGGCACCGTCTACTGAACTGAAGACCAGGCGCCCGACGCCGGCCTCCACAGCGGCGTCGCCGAGCGCCTTGGCCATGGGCGCTTCCCCGGCCGGACCGTCCGGGGTATTCATGGTGGTCATGAACCAGAGCGCGTCCAGCCCGTCCATCGCCGGGCCGAGTGTCTCCGGCCGGTCGAGGTCCGCGAGGACCACTTCGGCGCCGCGGGCCGCCAGGTCCCCGGCCTGTTCAGACTCCGGCCGCCGCACCAGGGCCCGCACCCGGACACCCTGCTCCAACAGGGCCTGCGCAGTGGCGGACCCCTGCTTGCCGGTGGCGGCGAAAACGCCGTACAGCTCAGAATTGTCAGTGGACATTGGAACGGCTCCTTTTTCGAGCTGGGTTTGTTCCGGTCACGCTATGGCTGCGGCCGTAAATACTCAATGGTTTACGCCGCCCGCTGAGTGGGAACAAACGGGTGGCTACCGGCAGGTTATGGAGGGCGATTTCCGGCGGCGATCCGGAGACCGCCCGCGCTGCCATGGACCAGATTATGCGCCGCACCATGGAGGAAGCGGGCAGTGTATGGACGGACGAACCGCGGGATTTTCCGCCACTGCCCTAGGATGATCCGGTGATAGCACATGAGGTTGGACAGGGCAGGCCGCTGGTACTGGTGCACGGGTTCGAGCTGGACCACCGCAGCATGCTGCCCCTCGAAGCCTCGCTGGCCGGCAGCTCGTGGCGGCGTATCTACCTAGACCTGCCGTGGACCGAACAGGCGGTTCCGGGATCTGCCGCCAGTGCCCAGGACGTGGCCGACGGCGTCGTAAATGAACTTCGGCACCGCCTGGGAGAGGAGCCGTTCGCGATCATCGGGCATTCATTCGGCGGCATGATCGCCCGCCATGCGGCGCACACGATGCGCAGCCAGGTGCTCGGGCTGGCCACTCTGGGGGCGGTGTTCACGGCCGACCACAGCAAGCGGGTGCTCCCGGCACGCGCCGTTATCCGTGCAGATGTTCCAGAGCATGCAGTCGACGACGATTTCCGGGACGTAGCGGTGATCCAGACTCCGGGCACCCTTGCCGCCTTCAACGAGTTTGTCCTTCCCGGCCTTCGCGGGACGAATCAGCAGATGACGGAGCGGATTGCCGCGGACTACGCGCTGCGCCGGGAACCGGAGGCTGCGTATCCGGAACCGTTCGAGGCGCCGTCGCTGCATATCTTCGGGCGGCAGGACCACGTGACCGGGTATGAGGACGGTCTGGCGCTGCGGGACCACTATGTGCGCGGCACGTTCGCAGTGCTCGACGCCGCGGGGCATCACGTGTACATGGAGCGTCCCGCAGTGGTTGCGGCGCTCGTGGACGACTGGCTGGCCAGCATCCCTGCGCCGTCGCCCGCTCTCCTCCGCTAGCCGCTACCCGGCGGCGGATGCCCGGTATTCCTGCTCCAGCATGCCCAGCAGCACCTGGTCGTGGAACGCTCCGCGGTGGAACACGGCAGCACGGCGGCGGCCCTCTTCGATAAACCCCAGTGATGTGTAGAGGTGCAGCGCCCGCTCGTTATAGGACCAGGTCTGCAGTTCCGCCTTATGCGCTCCCATTTCCTCGAACACAATCCGCAGGCCCAGCTGCATCGCTTCCCGGCCCATCCCCTGGTTCTGGAATTCCGGACCGATGATGATCGCCATGGTGGCAATCCGCTCGGGAACGGAGATGCCCCAGACGCTGATGTGCCCCACCAGCCGTTCGGCGGGGTTCACGATGCTGTAGCCGAACCCCGAGGGTGAATCGTTTTTGCTCCAGGTCCGGAACATGGCCGCCGCCGACTCCTCCGGCCGTGCGGCCACCCGGTTCTGCTGCAGGACGGACTGGGAGGGGTCATTCCACCACTCGGCCAGATGCGGCAGGTCCGGCTCGCGCAGCTCGCGGAAGCGGACCCGTTCGCCCGCGAGCAGTGCGGCGGACCAATTCTGCAGATCACTGATGTTGTTCACGCGGCGATACTATCCCGGGCAGCAGAGGTTGCGGCGCACCGGTGCTGGTCGGGGAAGACAGCGGACGGGTAACCTGACCCCGCAGGACCTGACCGATGGGCGCAGCGAACCGCTGCAGAGAGGTCGCCGACCATGGAAAGCACCCAAACCCAGCGTCCAACCGTCGCGGAACGTGCGGCAGCAGGCAAGGACCACCGAAGGACGGTCCCCGTCTCAACGCATCAGGGGTGGGGTCCCGCTTCCGGCCGCCCGGACCCCGTGGCGCTCATCGAAGCACAAAACCGCACCCGTGACCCCGATCTGGTGCCGGTGCGGCACGGCCGGATGCTCGCCTCGCCGTTCACCTTCTACCGCGGCGCGGCCAAGGTCATGGCCACCGATCTCAAGGACATGCCGCGCGCGGGCCTGACAGTCCAGTTGTGCGGGGACGCGCACCTGTCCAACTTCGGAGTCTTCGCCTCCCCCGAGCGGGCGTTGGTGTTCGACCTGAACGACTTCGACGAGACACTTCCGGGGCCGTTCGAGTATGACGTCCTGCGGATGGCCGCGAGTTTCACCATCGCAGCCCAAAACAACGGGTTCTCCGCAGAAGACACCCGCACGGTGACCCGTGCAGCGGTCCGGTCCTACCGGGAAGCAATGCGGGACTTCGCCCAAATGGACACGATGGATATCTGGTACGCGCACCTTGCTGAAAAGGACATTTTGGAAACGATCCGGCAGGCGGCGGGTGCCGGCAAGGGCAAGGCGGATAAGAAGGCCGCCAAACACGCCCGAAAGACGGCGGAAGAGACCATCCGGAAGGCACGGTCCCGGGACAGCCTGCAGGCACAGTCGAAGCTGGCTGAAGAGGTGGACGGGACGTACCGGATTCTCAGCCAGCCGCCGGTTATCGTTCCCCTTCGGGAGCTCCAAGTTTCCTGGGGTTTGACTGCGGAGGAAATGGAAACCGCCATCCGGGACCAGCTGCGGTCCTACCGGGCGAGTTTGCAGGAGGATCGGCGCCGGCTCCTCGAGCGCTTCGAGGTGGTCGACGTCGCCCGCAAGGCAGTGGGGGTGGGCAGCGTGGGCACGCGGGGCTTCATCGTCCTGCTGCAGGGCCGCGATTCGGGTGATCCACTGTTTCTCCAGGTCAAGGAAGCCACCCGGTCCGTCCTGGAAGACCATCTGCCCAAAAGCAAGTACCGGCAGCCCGGTGCCCGGGTGGTGCAGGGCCAGCGCATGATGCAGGCAGCCAGCGATATTTTCCTGGGCTGGACCCGGGGCGTGCAGGACAACCGCTACCTCTACTGGCGCCAACTGCGGGATATGAAGGGTTCGATAGTTGTCGAGGCGATGAAGCCTTTCGGCATGGAGCTTTACGCCCGCACCTGCGGCTGGACCCTGGCCCGGGCGCATGCCAGGTCCGGGGATCCCATCGCGATTGCCGCCTACCTGGGCAAAAGCGAAAAGTTCGACGACGCCGTCACCGATTTCTGCGCACGGTACGCCGCCCAAAACGAACAGGACTACTCCGCCTTCGCCTCCGCCGTGCAATCCGGGCGGCTCCGTGCGGTGGAAGGGGTTTAGCCGTGCCCGGGGAACACCGAACCGCCGGCTAAATCACATCTATCCTCCATAAGATCGCACGGCGTCCGGCCCGACGACGGCGGTTACTGTGCCTGCCGGGCCGCGCGTGGGAGCGTGGACTCCATGTTCGTGCTGGGAGCGGCGGTCGCCGTCGTGGTGGGAACCGTGGTGGGCCTGGTCGGTGCCGGCGGGGCCATCATCGCTGTTCCGGCACTGGTCTATCTGGTGGGCCTGCCGCCCGACGACGCCGTGCCCACCTCCCTGATTGTGGTGGGCCTGTCCTCGCTGGCCGGGCTGCTGCCGCGTCTGCACACCGGGATCAACTGGACCCTGGTGGCCGTACTCGGCATTGCAGGTTTTCCGGCGTCCTGGGCCGGTGCTGGGTTGAGCGAACGGCTGGACCCCGATGCGCTGATGCTGCTGTTTGCGGCCCTCATGGTGGTGGCGGGGATCAGGATGCTGCTGGCCGGGCGGAGGATTCCCGGTGCCCGGCCAGCCGCCGTGCCGGTCCGGGGTCCGCTGCTCCGCGGAGTGGCAGTGGGCCTGGCCGTCGGCTTCCTCACCGGCCTGCTCGGGGTAGGCGGCGGGTTCCTGCTCATTCCGGCGCTGCCCATGTTCTTGGGGGTTCCGCTGCAGCAGGCCGTGGGAACGTCGCTGGCGGTAATCACCATTAATTCCGCCTCGGGGTTTTCCGCGCATCTGGCCGGCCTGGGCATGGACTGGACGCTGACCTTGGCCTTCGCGGCAGTGGCGGTGGCAGCCTCACTGGCAGCAGCACGGCTGTCCCGCCGGCTGGATGACCGGTTGGTGAGCAGGATCTTCGCCGTGCTGGTCTTGCTCGTTGCCGCCTGGGTGACGGTCCAGAGCTTGCCCGCCGTCGTCGGGCAGGCTGCCCCGCCGGAGGCCGGAGCCTACGAAGGCCAGGTCCGGCTGGCGGCGCCGGCGGAGTTCACGGCCAATGTTTACGCCTTTGTTCAGGGCGCCCGTGCAGCCCGGTAACGCTGCCCTTCCGGCCCCTCCGTCAGCCCTCGCTGCGGCGCAGCGAGAGCATCACATTGCGCAGCTGCATTTCCTTCGCTGTGCCCACTTCCTCCGGATCCACGGTGCCGGTGAACCCTACCGCCCCCAGACCGCCGATCTCGGCGGCCGTGTACAAGGGACAAATGTTCGGATGCGGCAGCCGGTCCGTCACGGCAAGGCTCAATGCGCCGTTGTCCTGCCGTTGCGTTTCCAGGTACGCCGGTGCAGTCCCAACCCGCTTGGCGACCTTGTTCAGGTGCGGCAAAGCAGTGGTGACCTCGGGAACCGGTCCGCTGACAAAGTACGGGCAGGCCCCGCCCAATCCGGACATCCCCGTGATGATGCTCGCAGACTCGTCCCCTTCCGCGTCCTTCACAACATATGTGCTGCGCATGGGCCCCGGATCGCCGGGGCCCGGCGCGTACGCAATGCTCCACCCCTGGGGCAGATCCAGTGAGAACGGATCCCCCTCGGCGTCGTACTGCGTCCAGCCGGCAGGGAGCCCCGCCTCCCCGCCGGGGGCCGACGGCGACGGTGCGGTCACTGCCGGCAGCGGGCCCTCGGTGACCGTCAAGGGAATCACGGCAGTACGGGCGTCATAGCTCCCCACGGGATCGATGCCAAAACGCACCAAGACCCCCGCCTCGACAACACCGAGCACCTGCGCGCCGTGACCGCCCAACGCTTCCTTGCCGATCTCGGTACCCGTTTGGGCGTTGACTGCCAGCAACCCCACCGCAGGGTCATCAAATCCGAAAACATACGCACCTTGGAAACCTGCAGCGGTGGAGGGCAGTCCCGGCAGTACCCAGCTCAGCCGGCCTTCGGCGTCATACGCCTGCACTTCTCCGCTGCCGTCGGCGGCGGTAACGCGAAGCAGGACGTGGCCGGCGTCGGCCAGGAGGATCGCCGGTTCACGGCAGTCGGCGCTCAGGCAGTCGTTGAGCACTTTTTGGTACATGGGGCGGGGATCCACCAGGGCTCCACCGTCCGCGGCAGAGAGCCCGTGGGCAGCGGGCTGGTAGGTGGCATATTCGGAGAGGGAGTAGCTGTACCCCAGCAGTACGGATCCGCTGGCCGGAGAAGCTGTTCCGGTGCCCAGGTCAACAGCCTGCATACCTGCTTCAGTGGACACCAGGACGGCCGTGTCCGTGACCGTCAGGTCCAGCACCCGTCCGGTTTCGAGGGTCCACAGGGTGGCTCCATTGAAATCCGTGTGGAGCAGGGCATGGTGAACCCCGTCCCCATAGGCGAGCACAAAGCCCCGGTCGGTTGGTTCCACAGTCGCGATCCGGGCCTCGGCCGGCAGTCCCTGGAGCGGGGCAGGCGGGTTCTTATCCAAGGCCTGGGGGTCCCGGTACTGCTCAAACCCGTGGATTCCCCCAAAGAGGAGGGAATCAGCCCCACTGCCGTCCAGGCCGTAGCTGTAGCAAAGCACCCGGAGATTGACGGCCACGGCACACTGCTGGGTGTTTCCGGCGCCTGCCATGGTTCCGAGGTCCCCGCCGACGGCAGCGTCCACGCCGCCGAATTCCGCTTTTACCGGGCCGGTGGCGGGTTGTGGCGTGGACGAGGGTGTTGCCGCCGGAGCCTGGCTTGCCGGGTCCTCCGCTACATCTGCCGAGCAGGCGCTGGCCGCTACCACGACGGCGGCCGCAAGGAAGGCAAAGCGAAGGTTCTTGATTAGTCCAGCCACAACACTGTCCCCCGTCAGATGTTTTGCACGCAGATCACGCCATTGTGACCCGCGTTACCAATATCGTAGGCACGACACCCCGGAAGGCTCCAAACCGGCCTGCGGGGCCGGCCGCGCAAACCGTCGGTGCTGCGTGAGACGATAAAACCATGCCCGAAACCCTCCCGCTCGTCGACGTCACCGACGTCATCCGCGTGGTTGGCGGCTCGGCGTTCCAGCGCGGCCAGACCTACGCCAGGAGCGGCGCCGTGCAGGCCCTTGAATGGGATGCCCAGGGCGAAGTGCTGCGCGCGCAGGTACGCGGCACCGCAGCGGTTCCCTACCGGACCCTGCTGCAGCTCGGCGCCAAGCGCCAAGGGGATTACCGGCTGCTGGACAACCACTGCAGCTGCCCGCTGGGCTTTGACTGCAAGCATGTGGCGGCAGCAGCCCTGCAAAGCAATATGGACCACTTGCTGGCCCGGCAGGAACTATCCTCCCCGGCTCCGACCCCGTCCGTCCCGGCCTGGCAGCAGTCGCTGCAGACCCTCATTGACGCGGACCTGGCCGGAGCAGCACGGCCCGCCGAAACCACTCCGCTGGCACTGCAATTTGAACTGCGCAACGTAGTGGCGGCTGCTGATTCGCGCTGGGGTGCGCCGGCGCCGCGCAGCCGGCACCGGGCCACTCCCTTCCGCCTGGGGGTCCGGCCGGTGGTGCGCAATACCAAGGGCAACTGGGTCAAGAACAATCTGGCCTGGAGCAACATCAGCTATCAGACTTACGGCCTGCGGCTGGACCCGGACCAGCACCGCTGGTTCTCCCAGTTCCCGGCCCTGCACCGCTCCAACGGCGTGAGCTACTTCGGGCAGAACGACTCCTGGCTGTACCTGGACGACTTCGCCAATCCCCTGCTCTGGCAGCTTCTGGAGGAAGCTTCACGGCTGGGGATCCCGTTTGTGGGCAGCAAGAAAGACATGGACATCCGGGTGGGCAAACTGGCCGTACTGTCCCTGGACGTCCGTGCGGCCGGCGGCGATACACCGGCTCCGCTGCGGCTGCTGCCCACCCTGGAAATCGACGGCACTCCGGTTCCCCTGGAAGCCGCCGGCATTATCGGCAGCCACGGCATCTACGTCCGGTCCGCGCAGAACACCGTCACGCTGGCGCCCACCGCCAAAACCCTGACCGAACAGGACAAGGGCCTGCTCCTGCAGGGAGCTCCCGTCACGGTTCCCAAAGCCGACGCCCCGGTATTCCTGGAGAAGTTCTATCCGCGGCTGCGGCAGGTCCTGCCCGTCACCAGCAGCGATGAATCCGTCGAGTTTCCCGAAATATCTCCGCCGGTGCTGGTCCTGTCGGCGTCATTCGGCGCCGACGATGAACTGGTGCTGGGCTGGGAGTGGGAATACCGGCACGGCAGCACCGTGACCCGGCTGCCGCTCACCGGCAAAGCCGCAACGGCGGACGACGCCGACACCACCTACCGCGATATCCCCGCCGAGGGCGTGCTGCTGGCAGAAGCCGGCAGCACCATGTCCGCAGTGCCGCGGAACCGCACCCTGCGCGGCATCGAAGCCGCGGAATTCACCGAGCATGTCCTTCCCGACCTGGAAAAGATCGAGGGCCTGCGGGTGGACATCTTCGGCGAACGCCCGGACTACCGGGAACTGCTCGAAGCACCCAAGCTGAAAATCACCACCGTGGAAACTGAACGCCGGGACTGGTTCGACCTGTCCGTGATGGTCACCGTGGAAGGCCGGCTGGTGCCGTTCGCGGATATCTTCAAGGCCATCGCGCAGGGCAAAACCAAGCTCCTGCTGGTGGACCGCACCTACCTGTCCCTGGACCGCCCAGAGTTCGAGCACCTGCATGCCCTGATCAACGAGGCGCAGGGACTGCAGGAATGGGACACCGGGGAACTGGGGATCAGCCGCTACCAGGCCGGGCTGTGGGCGGAGCTGGAAGAGCTCGCGGAAGAAACCGAGGAAGCCGCAGCTTGGCGGGAATCGGTGTCCGCCCTGCTGGACCTGAAGAGCGTGGACCCGGTGCCGCTGCCGGCGGGTCTGCAGGCGGACCTGCGCCCGTACCAGCATGAAGGCTTCAACTGGCTCGCGTTCCTCTGGGACCACGGCCTGGGCGGCATCCTCGCCGACGACATGGGCCTGGGCAAGACCCTGCAGACCCTGGCCCTGCTGGCCCACGCCCGCGAAAAGCAATCCCGGGAGCAGCAGGACCGGCAGCCGGTCCGTCCGTTCCTGGTGGTTGCCCCCACCTCGGTGGTGCCCAACTGGGCATCCGAAGCGGCGCGGTTCACGCCGGGCCTGAAGGTAGTCACCGTGGGCGACACCACTGCCAAGTCCAAGGTGCCGCTGGCCGAGGTGGTGGCAGGCGCCGACGTCGTCATCACCTCCTATGCCGTGTTCCGGCTGGACTTCGCCGCCTATCGGAAGACCGAATGGGACGGGCTGATCCTGGATGAGGCGCAGTTCGTGAAGAACCGCGCAACCCGCGTGCACCAGTGTGCCCGGGACCTGGCGGCGCCGTTCAAGCTGGCCATCACCGGCACGCCCATGGAAAACAACCTGATGGAACTGTGGGGACTGTTCGCCATTGTGGCCCCGGGCCTGTTCCCGTCTGCGCGCAAGTTCGCGGACGAATACCAGCGGCCCATCGAGCGCGGTGACAGCCCCGACCTGCTGGCCCGGCTGCGCAGCCGGATCCGGCCGCTGCTGATGCGCCGTACCAAGGAAGCAGTCGCCAAGGACCTGCCAGAGAAGCAGGAACAGGTCCTTGAAGTGGAGCTGCACCCCAAACACCGGAAGATCTACGAGACGCATCTGCAGCGCGAACGCCAGAAACTCATGGGCCTGATCCAGGACATGGACCGGAACCGGATGATTGTTTTCCGGTCCCTGACCCTGCTGCGCATGCTCAGCCTGGATGCCTCCCTGGTGGAGGAGGAATACGAAGGCATCCCGTCAGCCAAACTGGATGTGCTGTTCGAGCAGCTCAACGACATTACCGCTGAAGGCCACCGTGCGCTGATCTTCAGCCAGTTCACCTCCTTCCTGAAGAAGGCAGCGGAACGGCTGGATGAGGCAGGCATTAAATACGCCTATCTGGACGGCTCCACCCGCAACCGTGCCGACTTGATTGCCTCCTTCAAGGAGGGCGAGGCACCTGTGTTCCTGATCAGCCTCAAGGCCGGCGGGTTCGGCCTGAACCTGACCGAGGCGGACTACGTTTTCCTGCTCGATCCCTGGTGGAATCCTGCAGCCGAGTCCCAGGCCGTGGACCGCACCCACCGGATCGGGCAGAAAAACAATGTCATGGTCTACCGGATGGTCGCCCGGGACACCATCGAGGAGAAGGTGATGGCGCTGAAGGAGCAGAAGGCGAAGCTGTTCACCTCGGTGATGGACGACGACGCCGTTTTCAGTTCAGCGCTCACAGCCGAGGACATCCGGGCTCTGCTGCAATAGGTGCTGCGGTCCCCGGCCGCCCCATGTCCTTCCCGGGACGGGCATTGATTTGTACAGTGGAGTGATGGCCACTCAGGAGCGTCCCATCGGATTCTGGCTCAAGCTTGTCGACCAGCTGGTTGATGACCAGTTCGGTGCCAGCTTCGAAGAGCACGGCGTCACCCGCCGGCAGTGGCAGATGATGAACCTGCTGGTGGATGGCCCGGCCACCCAGAAACAGCTGTCGGACGGTTTGCGGCCGTTTTTCCCTGCTGTGGAGGCCGGCACTTCCGAAGAACTCATTGAAGAACTGCGCGAGTCCGGCTGGGTGGCACTTGAGGACGGCCAGTACCAGCTCACCGATCTGGGCAGCCGCAGCTTGGAGAACCTGCGTGGCGCCGTGGACCGGATCCGGCAGCTGATGACGGAGGATATCGCCGCCGAGGAATACACCGCCCTGCTGGCAGTGCTGCAACGGATGGCCCGGAACCTGGGCTGGGACGGCGACGTCGCCTCCGGGCCGAGGGTGGATACCTGAGTCCGGCGGACATTCGCTCCTAGCAACGTGCGTTCCTAGTAACCGGCGCGGACGTCCACCAGTCCCTCCAAGACAAACCCCGCCGCCAAGTTCCGTACGTTGCGCTCCACCCGGGCAGTGAACAGCGGACGGATCATGTCCTGTGTTTCCCCGGTATGCGGCGTGATCAAAGCCCGGGGTTCGGACCAGAGGGGATGCCCGTCCGGCAGCGGCTGCGGATCAGTGACATCCAGTGCCGCCCCGGCAAGTTTCCCTTCCGCCAGGGCGGTAACCAGTGCCGCGGTTTCCACCAGCGGGCCGCGGGCGATGTTCACCAGGAACGCGTCGGGCCGCAGCAGGGCCAACCGCCGGGCGTCCAGCAGATGCTCGGTTCCTGCCGTCATGGGTGCTGCGAGCACCAGGACATCGGCTTCCCGCAGGGCGTCGTCCAAACCCTCGTCGGTGACGGTTTTCTCCGCCCCCGGTACCGGCTGGCGGTGCGCGCGGACGATGGTGATGTGTTCGGTGAACGCCGACACCAGCCGAAGGATTTCCCTGCCCACACCTCCGGCCCCCACAATCACCACGCGTTTTCCGTGCAGCGAGGTGCCCTGCGGCTTGCCCCAGCTCTGCGCCCGGGCAAAGGTATCCACAGATCGCAGCAGGGCCAGGACCAGCGCCAGGGCGAACTCCCCCACCGGCTGGCCGAACGCACCCTTGCCGCTGGTCCACTGGCGGTCGGGGTTGCGCTGCATCAGGTCCTCGTACTGGTCCACCCCGGCCAGGGGAAGCTGTATCCACGCTATGCCGGGATGCTCGGCCAAGACCGTTTCCAGGGCATCCTGGGACAGCCCTTCGGTCAGGACCAGCCCCCTGGTTGCCTCCGAGAGCGGTGCAACCACTCCGCCGCCGGCCTGCACGGCATTGACCAGGTAGTCCCTAGGTTCCGGAAGGATAACAACGCTCGGTTCCATGAACGGACCCCGTTCCGCGTGAGCTGACAGTCCCAGAAGTATAGGCGCGGCACCTACCGCCCCGGCAGGTGCCGGATCGGTTTGTGGTCCCGAACGGTTTACTTGCGCTGGATCTGCGCGAGCATCTCTTCGAACGGCAGCGACGCCGGCAACTGCTGGGCGGTTTCGCGCGGGGAGGGAGCCGGCTGGGAGACCGGGGAAGGCTGTGAGTTCCCGGACTGCTGGGCCGTACCTCCGGGGACGTTCCCCATCAGCGCGGCAAGTTCCCCTGCGGCACGGTGCACCCGGTCATCCAGGGGCCCGGCACCTGCTTCGCCTGCACCCCAGTCCCCGGGGGCGGCATACACACCCGTGGGGACAACCCGTGCCCGCAGGTAGCTGAACATCGGCCGCATGGAGTAATCCAGCACCATGGAATGCCGGGCGCTGCCGCCGGTGGCCGCAATGAGGACCGGTTTGCCGTCCAGGGATTTGTTGTCGATGACGTCGAAGAAGGACTTGAAGAGCCCGCTCATGGACGCCGTAAAGACCGGCGTCACTGCCACGACCGCGTCTGCGGCCACCAGCTTGCTGATCAGGGCTTCCAATTTTGGCGGCGCATAACCGGTGACCATGGTGTTGGCTATATCAACGGCGTATTCGCGGAGTTCGAATGTGGAGACCGTCACCTGACGGCCCCGTGCTTCAATCTCCTCCCGTGCCGCCTGAGCCAGGGAATCGGCAAGCATCCGTGACGAGGACGGAACGCCCAAGCCACCCGAAACCACAACAAGATCAACCATCCGGTCCTCCTCCACATGCGTTTGCATGTAGTGGTCAACCCCGGTCCGACACCACTTATTCCTCCGGGTGGCGCCTTGGCAGTCCGGTACCGATGCCGACGGAGGCCCGGCAGCTACCCGGCGGCAGCCCGCCCGGCAGCTCTGCCGCTAAAGAGGCAGCCGCCCAGGAACGTCCCCTCCAGGGACCGGTACCCGTGCATTCCGCCGCCGCCGAAGCCCGCGGCCTCCCCAGCTGCGAACAACCCCGGAACCGGCGCGCCGTCCTGGCCCAGCACCCGCGACTCCAGATCGGTTTGCAGCCCGCCAAGGGTCTTGCGGGTCAGCACCGACAGCCGTACGGCAATCAGGGGCCCGGCCTTGGGGTCCAGGATCCGGTGTGGGGCGGCCGTGCGGATCAGCCGGTCACCCAGATAGGTGCGGGCACCGCCAATGGCCGTCACCTGCGAATCCTTGCTGAAGGGATTCCGGATCTCCCGGTCACGGGCCTCGATTTCACGCCGGACCGCGTCCGCGGAAAGTTGGGGCGCCTCGCCCTGTGCGGAGGAATCCTTGGCCAGCATATTCATTCCCGCCACCAGCTCCTCCACGGAATTGGCGGTAATGAAGTCCTCCCCATAGTCAAGGAAGGCCTGGACCGGGGCCGGCACTCCGGCTGTGGCCCGCTTCAGCACATCCCGAATGGACTTTCCCGTCAGATCCGGGTTCTGTTCGGAACCGGAGAGGGCGAATTCCTTGCGGATGATGGCCTTGTTAAGGATGAACCAGCTGTAGTCGGAGCCCGTGCGGCGCAGGTGTTCCAATGTCCCCAAGGTGTCAAACCCCGGGAAAAGCGGCACGGGCAGCCGGTCCCCGGCCGCATCCAGCCACAGTGACGAGGGGCCGGGAAGGATCCGGATGCCATGGTTTTTCCACACCGGATTCCAGTTGCGGATGCCTTCCACGTAATGCCACATCCGGTCCGGGTTGATCACCCGCCCGCCGGCCGCCTGCGCAATGCCGATCCCGCGCCCGTCCACATGTTCGGGCACGCCGCTGAGCATGTTCTTCGGTGCCGGTCCCATCCGGTCCGGCCATGCTGCCCGGACGGCGTCGTGGTCCCCGCCGATCCCGCCGGTAGTAAGCACCACTGCGGATGCGCTGAACTCAAAATCCCCAACGGCTGCCCGGGAGGACGCAGTGCCCCGCTCCGCCGTCGTTGGTTCCAACACTGTGCCGCGCACACCGGTCACGGCGCCGCCGGTGAGGACAAGGTCATCGAGCCGGTGCCGGAACGCCAGGCGCACCAGGCCGCGTTCGACGCCGTCGCGCACCTTGGCCTCGAACGGCGCGGTGATTCCCGGCCCGGTCCCCCAGGTGATGTGGAAGCGCGGCACCGAGTTGCCCGGCCCGCTGGCACCGTACCCGCCGCGCTCGGCCCAACCGACCACGGGAAAGAGCCGGTGCCCCATCTGCTGCAGCCAGGCCCGTTTCTCCCCTGCCGCGAAATGCACATAGGCCTCGGCCCACTTACGCGGCCAGAAGTCTTCCTCGCGGTCAAAGCCGGCGGTGCCCTGCCAGTCCTGCCAGGCCAGTTCCACGGAATCCCGTACACGGAGCCGGCGCTGCTCGGGCGAGTTCACCAGGAACAGGCCGCCGAAGGACCACCAGGCCTGTCCGCCTATGCTCTGTTGGCCTTCCTGTTCCACCAGGATCACCGTGCGCCCGGCATCCACCAGTTCAGCGGTGGCTACCAGGCCGGCAAGTCCGGCACCAACAACAATGACGTCTGCGTCTTTTGGCTGCATCCGGCTCACGCTACCGGCAGCACCCGGTACAGGCCAGCATTGCTTGGCACGGTGTCCGGCGCCCTCATGGGGCGCACCGGATGAGCCCAACCTGTTGCATCCGTACCGCGGTTCTTAGACTGGAGGGTAGGGCCGCTCCTAGGAGAACCGGCGACTGCCGGTGCCGGCCAGGAAAGAAGTGGAGAATCGCATGAGCGAACAGGGCGCCAATGAGGAGAAGGACTCCAACCGGACCCACGGCCAGGAGGCCTCCGAGGGCGATAGCAGCACGAAGCAGAACGAACAGCGCGAACATTCCCAGGAAGCCGCCGAAGGCGACGAAGGGCAGAGCTGAGCGGGACACCCTAGACACGGAACAGGCCCCTGCACCTCCTTTTGGGGAGGCGCAGGGGCCTGTTCCGTGTCTTCGTTAACTTAACTCGCCGCTGCCTTGCGTCCTGAGTTCTTCGCAGCGTCCAGCACATCTGCATCATGGCTCTGGTCCACCACGGGGCCCGTTCCGGCAATTTCCCGCAGCTGCGCAATTCCTGCCGCTGCGTCCTGCTTTGTGTCAAAGGTGGTGGACACAGCCATCAACGTTCCGTCGCCGGAAATGAGCTTGATCCGGTAGCTGCCTTCGTGGGCGTCCACCAGCTTAAAGTAGCCCGACATCACTTACCTCCTTGTAAGGGGTCTATCAGTGCCTCTAATAGTAAGCCACCTTAGGGCTTTGCAACTCCCCCTCCCCTAAATCCGCGTAGCCTGAAACCAAACTGAAACCGGTTCCTACACTGGAACCATGGCCGATACCGTCAGCCCCGAACAGCGCAGCCGCAATATGTCGCGCATCCGCAGCAAAAACACCAAGCCCGAGCTGCTGGTGCGCAGCCTCCTGCACGCCGCCGGCTACCGGTTCCGGCTGCACGGCAGCTTCGGCCAAACACGCCTTCCCGGCAAGCCGGACCTGGTGTTCGCCGGGCGCCGCAAAGTCCTGTTCGTCAACGGCTGCTTCTGGCATTTCCACTCCTGCCCGGCCGGCCGGCACGCTCCGCAAACCAACAGCGAGTTCTGGGCGGCCAAGCGGAACCGGACCGTGGAGCGCGACGCCGCAGCACGGGACCGGCTGGCAGCGGCCGGCTGGGAGGCCCTGGTGGTCTGGGAGTGCGAACTCCGTGACCGGAGTGTCCTGGAGCAGCAATTGCGCCGTTTTCTGGGCCCGCCCGGGGCAGCACCGGCCCCGAGCCCCGAGACACGGCACTAGACTCGACCACAGACATCTACAGCAACCAGTACTACGGAGGCGGCAGGCATGGGCAGTTCGGCTAACGGCAAACGGGGCGTCCTTTTTGATGTGGACGGAACCCTGGTGGATTCCAACTACCTGCACGCGGTTTGCTGGTGGCAGGCCTTCCGCCGAATGGAGCACGATGTGCCCATGTCCGCCATTCACCGGGCCATCGGCATGGGCGGGGACAAGCTCGTGGAACATCTGCTGGGCGAGGACCGCAACAAGGACGAGGACGAAAAAATGGACGCCACACACGGCGCCATTTTCTCTACGTGGTGGCCCGCACTGCGTTCCTTCGACGGTGCCAGCGACCTCCTGAAGGCCTGCGCGGATAAGGACCTCACCGTAGTCCTGGCCTCGTCAGCATCCGAAGCTGAACTAAAGTTCCTGCGCACCGTTATCGACGCCGATTCGGCCATCAGCGGTGCGACCAGCTCCGGGGATGCCGAAGCCAGCAAACCCTCCCCCGACATTCTGGAAGCAGCTTTGGAGTCCGGCGGACTGGAAGCGGCAAATACCGTTTTTGTGGGTGACTCGGTGTGGGACGTGAAGGCAGCGGGCAAGCTTTCCATTCCCACCATCGGCCTCACCTGCGGCGGCACCAGCGAAGCCGAACTGCTCGAAGCAGGAGCCGAAGAAATCTATGAGAACCCCCGGGCACTGCTTGCGGACCTGGAGAACAGCCTCCTGCGCACCTTGCTCCAGGACTAGGACCACCCCAGCCAAGGAAGGACCCCTCATGGCTCGCGAACCCCTTGAACACGGCCGGGCAGATTCGGAGGGACCGGCGAACGGCGCAAAAGATCCGCTCGGTCCCAGCGCGCCCCAGCCCGGCCCCACCGGCGAACCCCGCACTCCGGGCCACAAGGCCCACTCCGCCGGCAACATCCGCGATGACCAGGGCACGCATGCCGCGGGTACGGTGCCCGCGTCTGGTGACCCCCGGGACGCGGAACTGGACGGCGGATTGGATGAGGACCGGCCGGGCGACGCCGGCTGATCCTCCCAGCGGGATCGGGCTCAGGGATCGGGCTCCGCTGCCAGCCCGCTGCCGGCCTACTTCAACAGGCCGGCGGCGCGCAGGGCATCGGCCATGGCACCGCCCGGTGCCGGTTCTGCCCTGCTAACCCGCGCTGCACCCTTCCGAGCTGCCTGGGCTGTGGCCTTGGCGCCGCCCTTCTCGGATGCCTTGGCCTTTGGTGATGATGCCGAAACCGGCCCCGGGCGGGACGCTGCCGGCGCGGGCACTGCTGCCCGCGGGCCCTGCCCCCGTGATGCCTGTCCCTGTGATGCCTGTCCCTGCGTTCCCTGCCCGCGCCGCGGCCGGCTCCCGGCCGGGTCTGCAGGGTCGTCGTCGAGCCGCAGGGTCAGCGAGATCCGCTTGCGCTCCGGATCCGCCTCCATCACCTTGACCTTGACCACCTGCCCGGACTTAACCACTTCCCGTGGGTCGGAAATGAAGGTGGTGGACATGGCGGAAATGTGCACCAATCCATCCTGGTGCACGCCCACATCAACAAAGGCTCCGAAGGCGGCAACGTTGGTGACCACCCCGTCCAGGACCATGCCCGGCCGCAGGTCCGAAATCTTCTCGATCCCCTCGGAGAAGGCCGCTGTTTCAAAGGCCGGGCGGGGGTCGCGTCCGGGTTTGCGCAGTTCGGCAATGATGTCCAGGACGGTGGGCAGGCCCACGTGATCGTCCACGAACGCCGCCGGATCCAGGCCGTCCAGGGACGCCCCGGACGGACTCATGGTGGCACCCGCGGCGGTCAGGACCCTGCGGGCAGTCGGATAGGACTCCGGGTGGACGCTGGTGCCGTCCAACGGCTCCGATCCCCCGCTCACGCGCAGGAACCCGGCGCACTGCTCATACGCCTTTGCCCCCAGCCGCGGCACCTTCAAGAGGTCCCGGCGGCGGGTAAAGGGACCGTTTGCGTTCCGGTGGGCCACGATGTTTTCGCTAAGCAGCGGCCCGACGCCGGCCACCCGTGCCAGCAGCGACGGCGACGCGGTGTTCACGTCTACGCCCACCGCGTTCACGCAGTCTTCGATCACCGCATCCAGGGCGCGCTCCAGCTTGGCCGGCGTCACGTCGTGCTGGTACTGGCCCACTCCGATGGACTTGGGATCAATCTTCACCAGTTCGGCCAGCGGGTCCTGCAGCCGGCGGGCAATGGACACGGCACCGCGCAGGGAAACGTCCATGCCGGGCAATTCAGCAGAAGCGAGCGCGGATGCGGAATACACCGATGCTCCGGCTTCCGAGACCACCAGCTTGCGCACGCCTGTCACCAGCTTGATCAGTTCGGCGGCCAGCTTGTCCGTTTCACGCGATGCCGTGCCGTTGCCAATCGCAATCAGTTCCACCCCGTGCGCTTTCACCAGCCCGGCCAGGGCTGCGAGGGCCTCGTCCCAGCTGCGCGCCGGGGCATGCGGGTACACGGTGTCGGTGGCCACCGCTTGGCCGGTGCCGTCCACCACGGCCACCTTCACCCCGGTGCGCAGGCCCGGGTCCAGGCCCATAGTGGCCTTGTTGCCGGCGGGCGCGGCCAGCAGCACATCACGCAGGTTCGCAGCGAAGACCCGGACCGCTTCGGTTTCCGCGTCGGTGAACAGCCGGACGCGCAGGTCCACGGACAACTTCGCCAGGATCCGCCGCCAGGCCAGCTGTACCGTCTGCATCAGCCAGGCGTCCGCCGGACGCCCCCGGTCCGCTACCCCCAGGCGCGCGGCCACCGAGCGTTCATAACGGGCCCGCGCGCCGGCCAGCGCCTCGGCATCCGCCGGGTCCCCCTCGATCAGGGCCAGTTCCAGGATGCCCTCCTTCTCCCCGCGCAGCAGTGCCAGCACCCGGTGCGACGGCATCCCGGAGGGCGACTGGGAGAAGTCGTAGTAGTCGGTGAACTTGCGGCCTTCGGTTTCCTTGCCGGGCCGGACCTGCGAGCGCATCCGCCCCTGCCGCCACAGCTTCTCGCGCTGCTCGGTCAGCAGGTCCGCATCCTGGGACACACGCTCGATGAGGATGGCCCGCGCGCCGGCGAGCGCCTCTACTGCGTCGGGCACGCCGTCGCGCACGTACGCTGCTGCCTCGGTTTCCGGCACGCGGCCGGGATCCGCCAGCAGGGTATCCGCCAGCGGTTCCAGTCCCGCTTCCCGGGCAATCTGCGCCTTGGTGCGCCGCTTGCTCCGGTAAGGCAGGTAGATGTCCTCCAGCCGGGACTTGGTTTCAGCCCCGACGACGGCGGCCCTCAGCTCCGGGGTCAGCTTGCCCTGGGCATCGATCGCCTCAAGGATGGTGCGCCGCCGTTCCTGCAGTTCGCGCAGGTACCGCAGCCGCTCATCCAGGTCCCGCAGCTGTGCGTCGTCCAGGGTGCCGGTGGCCTCCTTGCGGTACCGGGCGATAAACGGCACCGTGGCACCGCCGTCGAGCAGTTCCACGGCAGCACGGACCCGCCACGGCGCAACGCCGAGTTCCGAGGCGAGCTGGGCAATGACCTGCTCGTCCGATGCGGATAGGTGGGCGACGGGTTCTACGCTGCTTAGACTCACCCGCCCAATTCTTCCCCATGCACCCGCTTGTGGCGAGCGGCCGGCCGGGGCGGTTAGTCCTCTTCGGTGAAGAGCCGGCGCCGGGTGCTCAACAGCTCCACTTCCGGCCGGGCCGCCACCAGTCGCTCCGCGGCATCGAGCACCTCCACCACATGCGACCTGTCCGCCGACACCACACTTACACCCAAACCCGAGCGGCGGTGCAGGTCCAGCGACCCGACCTCCGCGGCGGAGACGTCAAACTTCCGCCGCAGCTCAGCGAGGATGGGCCGCACCACCGAGCGTTTGCCCTTGAGCGAATGCACATCCCCCAGGAGCAGGTCCAGTTCCAGCGCGCCGATCCACATGGTATCCATCCTTGCCGCAGCGCACCGGCCTTGTCACGCACGCCTGCAGCCGCCGCCCGGTCGGTGTTATGTTCAAAAGATGGCAACGCAGCACCACACCCGCAGGTCTCCCCGCCCACGCAATCTGGTTTCCGGTCTCCTGTTTGGAATTGGGCTGGCTGCCTTCATGGATGAAGTGGTCTTCCACCAACTGCTGCAGTGGCACCACTTCTATGACCGCTCCACCACCTCGGTGGGCCTGTTCTCGGACGGACTGTTCCACGCCTTTGGCTGGTTTGCCGTGGTGGCCGGGTTGTTCCTGTTCGCCGACCTCCGCCGCTGGCACCAGCTCCTGTGGCCGCGCTGGATTGGCGGTGTCCTGCTCGGCGCCGGAGCCTTCCAGTTGTATGACGGCACCGTGCAGCACAAACTCATGGGCCTGCACCAGATCCGGTACGAGGTGGATCTGCTGGCCTATGACACCGTGTGGAACTCGGTGGCGGTGCTGCTGATCGTTGCCGGCGCATGGCTGACGTACCGTACCCGTGCCGCCGTTCCCCCGGGCATGGCAGAAACCACGGCCGATGCATAACCACGGCGGAGGCTTCGCCGCGGAGACGTTGTTCTTCATCCCCGCGGTTGCTGCCTTGGTGGCCTACTGGGCCGGAGCGCTCTCGCCGCGCTCGGGCAGCTGGCCCTGGTACCGGACCCTGTGCTTCACCTTGGGCGTGGGGGCGGTCCTGGTGACCGTGCTGAACCCGTTGGCCGAACTGGCGCATACGGATTTCGCCATACTCAGCTTCTCCCACCTGCTGGCCGGGATGGTCTCGCCGCTGCTGCTGGTGTTGTCCCGTCCCTTCACGCTCGCGCTGCGCAGCCTTGACGTCTTTCCGGCCCGGCGGCTGTCCCGGTTGCTGCGCAGCAGGTTTGTCCGTTTCCTGGCTTTCCCCGTTACCGCGGCCGTGCTGAATACCGGCGGAATGTTCCTGATGTTCCGCACCCCGCTGCTGCAGGCCATGCAGGAGTCCATGCCGGTGCACTGGCTGGTGACGTTCCATCTGCTCGCTGCGGGGTATCTGTTTACCGCCGCCATCATCGGCCGGGATCCCTCACCGCACCGGGCCGGCTACCGGCTGCGGGCCATTGTGCTGGTCCTGTCCATTGCCGCGCACAACATCCTGGCCAAGGGCATTTATGCTGATCCGCCGCCCGGCGTGAGCGCGACCGCGGCGGAACAGGGCGCCCTGGTGATGTACTACGGCGGTGCGGTCCTGGAACTGGTGCTGGTTCTGCTCCTATGCCGCCAGTGGTTCCAGTGGTCCCGCCCACGGGCACGAATCGCATCCATATCCGGTCCTCAGTAAGCTTACTAAGTTGAATACCGGCTTTGGCCGGTTCGGTTCGCTGAAGGGTCATTCATGAACGTCACCAGGGAAACCCTGATCCGGACAGCGTCGGAGGTCTTCGGCTGGGAGACGCCCCGCGAAGGGCAGCTCGAAGCCATGACCGCCGTAGCCCAGGGCAGGGATGTCCTGTGCGTTATGCCTACCGGACACGGCAAATCCGCCGTCTACCAGGTTCCGGCGCTTGCCCTGCCGGGTGTCGCCGTCGTTATTTCTCCCTTGGTCGCACTGCAGCGCGACCAAGCAGACGCCATTAACGCTGCCGCGGGCCGCACCCGTGCGTATGTAGTGAACTCCGGTCAGTCCCAAGCCCAGATCAACGACGCGTGGGCCGCAGTTGAGGACCCGGATGAGGAGCAGCGGGCCAAGTTCCTGTTCCTCGCGCCGGAACAGGTGGCCAAGGAGGACGTGGCACAACGCCTGAAGAGCCTGGATGTGTCCTTGCTGGTCATCGACGAGGCGCACTGCGTCTCTGCGTGGGGCCATGATTTCCGGCCGGACTACCTCCAACTCGGCGCCCTGGTCCAGACCCTCGGGAAACCCGTGGTTGCCCTCACTGCCACCGCCGCTCCGCCGGTGCGCACCGAGATTGCCGGCGTCCTGCAGCTGAAGGACCCGTTCCTGATAGCCCAGGGCTTTGACCGGCCCAACCTGCACCTGGCGGTTCGCATGCACGTGGAGTCCGAGGACAAGCGGCGCGCCGTGGTGGACAGTGTTCCGGACCTGGAACACCCCGGCCTGGTGTACGTGGCAACGCGCAAGGAAGCCGAGCAATACGCCGAGGACCTGGAAAAGGCGGGCCTGCGGGCAGCGGCCTTCCATTCGGGCCGGCCGTCCGGGGAACGGGAAGACGTCCACCGCCGGTTCCTGGCTGACGAACTGGACGTAGTGGTGGCCACCACGGCCTTCGGCATGGGCATCGACAAGCCCAACGTCCGGTACGTGGTGCACGCCGGGATCCCGGATTCAGTGGACAGCTACTACCAGGAAATCGGCCGGGGCGGACGGGACGGCAAACCCGCCACCGCCATCCTGCACTACCGGCCGGAGGACCTGGGCCTGCGTCGCTTCTTTGCCAGCAACCGGCCCAGCGACGACGACCTGCGGCAGTTGTTCGCGGTGCTCCGGGCACAGAACGGCACCATCAGCCAGGCCCGGCTGCGGGAAACACTGAACCTCAGCGCGCGGAAACTCGCTGGCCTGCTGAACCTGCTGTACGAGGCCGGGGCCGTCACAGCCAGCAAAAAGGGCTACAAGGCAGGCACCATGAGCCCGGACGAGGCGGTATCCGCCGCCGCCGAGTACGCCGAACGGCGCGAGAACATCGACCAGTCGCGGGTGGATATGGCCCGGCAGTACGCCGAGACCTCGGGCTGCCGCCGCCAGTTCCTGCTCGGCTACTTCGGGGAGAATATGCCCGATCCCTGCGGGAACTGCGACAACTGCGAAAAGGCCGCTGCCGCGGCGGACGTCGCCCCGGAAGACCTGGCCGAGCTGTCCCCGGACGATGCGGCGGACCTCCCGTTCCCGCTGCAGTCCCCGGTGACGCACACCGAGTGGGGACCCGGCGTCGTGATGAGTTACGAGGATGAGACCGTCACGGTGCTTTTTGAAGCGGAGGGCTACAAGACCCTGTCGGTGGACCTTGTACTGGAAAAGGACCTGCTGCAGCCGCTAAACCAGTAGCCCACGGCAACCTTTGCAGCACTCCAACCATTGTGTGCCGGGTCACAGTCCCCTAAGAATGGACTATGACGGTTACCCTCAGGTCCTTGGAAACTGCAATTCCCCCCACTGTGCTGGTGCAGACTGAAGTCCGTGACTGCTTCGCCACCCAGCCGGGCCTGACCCGGCTGGGTGAACGGCTGGTCCGCACCTGCTTCGATTCCGCGGCCATCGACACCCGCCGCACGGCACTGGCCGAGCTGTCCCTCACCGACACCTCCGAGCATCCGGTGTTTTACGACGCCCGCAGCGGATTGCTGCTGAAGCCCAGCACCAAGGTTCGCAACGACATTTTCGCAGTGCAGGCCACCAAGCTTTTCATCGAGGCCGCAACCAAGGCCTTGGCGGCCGCCCCGGGAGTGACGGCGGCGGACATCACGCACGTCATCACCGTCTCCTGCACGGGGTTCTTCAACCCCGGCCCGGACTACAAAGTGGTCCGGGCGCTCGGGCTGGACCCCTCCGTCCAGCGATACCACCTGGGCTTTATGGGCTGCTATGCCGCGTTCCCGGCCATGCGCGCCGCGAAGTCCTTCTGCGAGGCCGATCCCGGCGCCGTGGTGCTGGTGGTCAGCGCCGAACTCTGCTCCCTGCATGTGCGCACCTCCAATGACCCCGATGCCATCATGGGGTCCTCGCTCTTTGCCGACGGCGCCGCCGCCGCGGTGATCACTGCCCGCGATGACCTGCCCGAGGGCCCCGGCATCCAACTGGACCATTTCGAGACCATCCTTACCCCGGTGGGTGAGGAAGCCATGGCCTGGAACATCGGCGACGAAGGCTTCGAGATGGTGCTGGGCACCTATGTTCCGCACATCATCGACGACCACATTGTCGGCGCCCTTGACCCGCTGCTCGCCCACGACGATTCGTTGGGAACTCTGCCGTACCGGGAGATCGAGCACTGGGCCATCCATCCCGGTGGCCGCAGCATCCTGGACAAGGTGGAGGCCAAGCTCGAACTGAGCGAGGAACAGCTGTTCCCGGCTCGGGAAACGCTGCGCACAGTGGGCAACATGAGCAGCGCTACGGTGCTGTTTGTCCTCAAACGCATCCTGGATCTGCCCTCTGCAGGTGGCAACGAGCGGATTTGTTCCATGGCCTTCGGCCCGGGCCTGACCGTGGAAACAGGATTGTTCACCCGGGTCGGCGTGCCGGTCCAGCCGGCGGCAGCGGTGGCCGGAGAACGCGCTGAGCAGCCGGCGGTAGGCGTCCCTGCATGACGGGTGTGCTCCCGTGTCTGGCTGAACGCGCCGTGGATGCCGTGGAAGAAATGGACCGGCCCGACGCCGATCCCCGGCAATTGGAACGCACCTACGCCCGCTTCTGGCTGATCAACGCCGTTGTATCGGGATGGCGGCGCAACTACGTCCGGTACCTGCGCCCGCTGTTCCGGGAGAGCGGCGGCGGGAGTTTGCTGGATATCGGTTCCGGCGGCGGGGACGTGCCCCGCTGCCTTGCCCGCTGGGCGCGCCGGGACGGCTTCGCGCTGGACATCACGGCGATCGACCCGGATCCGCGGGCGCACGCCTTCGCCTCGGCCCGCCCCCCGGTGCCGGGGCTCGCCTACCGGCAGGCATTCAGCTCCGACCTGGTTGCGGAGGGTCGGTCCTACGACGTCGTGATCTCCAACCACATGCTCCATCACCTCGGTGCGGGGGAACTGGAGGCCCTGCTGGCCGATTCGGAAAAACTCGCCACCAGGCTGATTCTGCACAGCGACATTGAGCGCAGCCGGTGGGCGTACGTGCTGTTTTCGGTGGGGACCTGGCCGTTTTTCCCCGGCTCATTCATCCGCCGGGACGGGCTGACCTCCATCCGGCGCAGTTTCACGGCGGCGGAACTGGCGGAGGTAACTCCGGCCGGCTGGCAGGGCGTGCAGCACCGGCCGTGGCAGAACCTGCTGGTCCATCCGCCGCCGTCCCGGATCCCGGCGCTGGCCAGGGAGTCCTGATCACGGTGCACCAGCTCTCCCCCGCCCCGGCGCCGCAGGCGACCGCAGCACACGTTCCCCGGGCGGCGTCCGACGTCGTTATTGTGGGCGGCGGACCGGTGGGAGCCTATCTGGCTGTCCTGCTGCTGCAGGCGGGCATCACCGTCCAGGTACTGGAACAGCGGACCGGGCGCAGCCGGCATTCGCGTGCCATCGGTGTCCACCCGCCGGCCCTGGCGTCCCTCGCCCGGGCCGGAATCGCCGATGCCATGACCGCCGAAGGCGTACGGATCACCCACGGTGAGGCCCGCAGCGCGGGCCGGACGGTTGCCCGGCTGGATTTCGCCGCCGCTTCGGCACAGTATCCGTTTGTCCTGACGCTGCCGCAGATCCGCACCGAGGAGCTGCTCGAGGAACGCCTGCGCGCCCTGGACCCAACGGCGCTGGTACGCGGCGCGCGGGTGGAGTCCTTTACCGACGACGGACGCTGCGTCCGGGTCTGCGGCCGCTCCGGCGGGAAGCCGTTCAACACGCGGGCATCCCTGCTGGTGGCGGCCGACGGCGCCCGGTCCGCCGTCCGCACCGCGCTTGGCACGCGCTGGTCCTCCCGGCAGCTTGCCGATACCTATTTGATGGGCGACTTTCCGGACCACACCGGTGACGGGCCGCTGGGAGTGCTGTATCTGGAGCCGGAGGGAATCGTGGAATCCTTTCCCCTGCCCGGCGGGCTGCGCCGGTGGGTGGCCCACACCGACTGCCTGCAGCGCGGTGCCACGGCCGAAATGCTGGCCGCCGTGGTTCTGCGCCGCACCGGATACCGGCTGGATGCCGGGGCCAACTCGATGCTCAGTGCCTTCGACGTGCGCATCGGCAGGGCGGGCCGGCTGGTCCGCGGCCGGACCGTGCTGGTGGGCGATGCCGCCCACCAGATCAGTCCCATCGGCGGGCAGGGCATGAACCTGGGCTGGCTCGACGCCGCCGCCCTGGCCCCGCTGATTGCCGCGTCCCTGCGCGGCCGGCCGGTGGGAGCGGAGCTGCGGGAGTTTGAACGGCGCCGGCGGCGCGACGCGGTGATTGCCTCCGCGCAGGCCCGGACCAACATGGTCCTGGGTCGGCCGCTGCCGGCACCTGTGCTGGCAATGCGCAACGCCGGGCTGGAACGGGTGTTCCAGGTCCCGGCGCTGGGCAACGCGGTGGCACGGCGTTTCACCATGCAGTAGGTGCCGCGGGAGTTACTTCCGGGTTGCGGCATCCTCCGCGGGGGCGTCCGTTGCCATGGTGTCCTTGGCCTGGACATCGTCAGCCTGCACGGCGGACATGGCCCCGGTCTGGAGTATTTCCGTACCGCCGGTGAGGCCCGGTTCCACCGGGTTGCCGGTGGTCGGCTTGACGTCCAGGGTACGGCGCAGGGCCTGCTCCTTGATGAACAGCACGGCCACCAGCGCAACCACGGAGACTACAGCGGCAATCCGGAAGATGTCCGCGGTGCCCTCGGCATATGCGATGCGGAAGAATTCCTGGATCTGCGGCGGCAGCTGGGCAAGGTCCAGCGTCGCGGTGGTGCCCCCGCTGGTCGGGATGCCGGCGTTGGTCAGTTCCTCGCTCACCCGGCGGCTGACCGAGCTGGAGAGCACGGCACCCAGCACGGAAACGCCGATGGCGCCGCCGACGGTGCGGAAGAAGGCGATGGAGGCGCTGGCCGAGCCAACCTCCGTGACCTTGACGGTGTTCTGGACTGCAAGGACAAGGTTCTGCATCAGCAGGCCCATGCCCACACCGAGGACGAAGATAAACAGGCTGACCAGGACCATCTGGGTTTCATGGTCGATGGTGCCGGCCAGCGCCGTGCCGATGATGACCAGGATGGTGCCGATGACCAGGAAGCGCTTCCACTTACCGAAGCGGGTGATCAGCAGGCCGGAACCGACCGATCCGAGCAGGTTGCCCGCGATCATGGGCAGCATCAGCAGTCCGGCTTCGGTGGGGCTGAAGCCGCGGGCCAACTGGAAGTACTGGCCCAGGAAGGTGGTGGAACCGAACATGGCGATACCCACGGCCACGGAGGCCAGGATGGCCAGCGCGGTGGTGCGCTGGCTGATGATCTTGAGCGGGATGATGGGTTCGGAAACCTTGGACTCCACCAGGACCAGCAGTGCCAGCAGGATCACGGAGCCGCCCACCATGGCGGCGGTTTCCCAGGAGGCCCACTCGTAGTAGTCCTCCTTGCCGGCAAACGAAACCCAGATCAGCAGCAGGGAGACACCGGCGGTGAGGAGGATGGATCCGAGCCAGTCGATCCGGGCCGGACGGCGCACGTGTTCCAGGCGCAGGGTGAACTGGAGCAGGATCAGCGCGATGACGGCGAGCGGGACGCAGAGGAAGAAGGTCCAGCGCCAGCCCAGCGGGCTGTCTACGATGAAGCCGCCCAGCAGCGGGCCGCCGGCGGTGGCGACGGCCATGACCGCACCCATGTACCCGGAGTACCGGCCGCGCTCGCGCGGCGGGATGATTGAGCCGATGATCGCCTGCGCCAGGGCAGTCAGGCCGCCCATGCCCAGGCCCTGGATTACCCGGGCGGTGAGCAGCAGCGGCATGGATTCGGAGAACCCTGCCAGCACGGAGCCGGCCACGAAGACGATGATGCTCAGCTGCACCAGTACTTTTTTGTTGAACAGGTCAGCGAGCTTGCCCCAGATGGGTGTGCTGACCGCGTTGGCCAGCAGTGCGGCGGTGACGACCCAGGCGAAGTCGGTCTGGGTGCCGTGCAGCTCGCCCATGATGGTGGGCAGCGCGTTGGCCACGATGGTGGTGCTCAGCATCGCCGTGAACAGTGCGGCGAGCAGGCCGGTGAGGGCCTGGAGGATCTGGCGGTGGCTCATTTCCCCGGGGACGTGTTTCTTCCGGGCGGTTTTTGTTTCGCTCACTTAGTTGCTTGCTCCTGCGGAGATAGGTGTGTGGAGGTTCCGACGGCGGGGCCGGTGGTGCCCGGCGCGGCCGTACGGATGGAGGTAAGGAGGGATTCGGAGAGCGCCCCGATGGACTCGGAGGCCAGCTGGGCCTGTTCCTCGGACCACTCCGACAGCGTCTGCTGCAGGACGGCGGCCCGCCGGTTCAGGGACTGGGCGAGGACGGACTCCCCCAGTTCGGAGAGGCGGATCAGGTTGGCCCGGCGATCCTGCGGATGGGGGCGGCGGTGGACGTACCCGAGCTCCTCGAGTTCGGCGACATGCCGGCTCAGTCCAGCGGCGCCGATTCCCAGTTTCGCGGCCAGTTCAGTGGCGCGCAGCTCACCGTCTTCGCCGATCATCCGCATGACGCCCTGCAGCGCGATGCCGGGACCGCCGTCGAGGATGCTGTGGTGGGTGAGGGCCCGCAGCGAACGCTGGAGGGCAAAAACACTGCGAACCAGCTCTTCTGCCGTGTGTTGCTGTACGGGCAAAGCAGGCCGCCTCCGAAACAATATTGATAGTTGACCTAGGCAACTATACGAACATTGTTTACCTAGGTCAACTAACTAAACCGCTTTGTGTCATGTCAGAGGTGGGTGGGAGCAAAGAGGCCTATCCGCGCCTCCACCACCACCACGTTGGGGCCTTCCGCAGCGAAAGATTCTTCCAGGGCCGTACGGATTCCGCCGGGAGCGCAACGGCGGGCCGGGACGCCGAACGATTCGGCCAGCTTGACGAAGTCGGGCCCGGCCAGCTCCGTGGCGGTGGCCTTGCCGAAGGCATCCTCCATGTATTCGCGCAGGATGCCGTAGCCGCCGTCGTCCACGATCAGCCAGGTCACCGGCAGGTGATGCTGCCGGGCGGTAGCCAGTTCCGCGATTGAGTACATGGCCGACCCGTCCCCGGATACTGCCAGGACCCGTTCCCCGAGCCCCACGGCTCCGCCAATTGCCCCCGGAAAGCCGTAGCCCAGCCCGCCGGCACCCTGGGCGGAGTGGAAGGCCCCGGCCTTAGCGTCCCAGCAGCTCCAGGCCCAGTAGGCGGAAATGGTCATATCCCAGTAGGTCTGCATCGTCTCGGGTACGGCCGCCCGGATATCTGCCATGAACTGCCGCTCCATGCCCAGATCCTGGCTGTCCAGCCTCGACTGCACCCGCGCCAGGGTTTCGGCCACCAGGTCCTCCGCCGCCTGGCCGTGCCAGTCCGGCAGGACGGCGGCCTGCGGCAGCGCCTGGTCCAGTGCTTGAAGTGCTTGCCGCGCGTCGGCCCGGATACCCAGTGCCGGCCGGTTGGACTCCAGCACCCGGGGCTCGGCGTCAATCTGGATGATCCGGCCACGCGGAGCCATGGTGAAGTAGTTGGAGGTCACCTCGCCCAGGGAGGAACCGATGACCAGGAGGACGTCGGCGTCCTCCAGCACGTCCGTCGTGTGCCGGTCCTCCACCCAGGACTGCAGCGACAGCGGATGGTTCCAGGGGAAGGCTCCGTTGCCGCCGGGGGTGCAGATCACCGGGGCATGGAGTTTCCCGGCAATGGAGAGCAGCTGGGCTTCGGCGCCGCTGCGGCGCACGCCGCCGCCGGCAATAACTGCCGGACGCCGGGCAACACCGAGCCAGCGGACAGCCTCCTTCACCAGCTCGCTGCGCGGCGGGTTGTCGAACGGCTCGGCCAGCGCATCTTCCACGGCCGGAACCATCACCGGATTCAGCAGCACGTTCTGCGGCACCTCGATCCACACCGGACCCATCGGTGCGGAAATGGCCTCGGTCCACGCATCCTGGATAGCGGACGGGATGCCGGAGGCGTGCTGGATCAGCCGCTGGCTCTTGGTGACGTTGGCCGCCGATGCCTTCTGGTCATCAAGCTGGTGCAGCATGCCGCGACGGCGGGCGCCCAGGCCGTCAATGGGAAGCTGGCTGGCCACCACGATCATCGGCACACCGGTGGCATAGGCTTCCTGGAGCCCGGCCAGGGAGGTCAGCGCGCCCGGCCCGGTGGAGAGGAACAGCACCCCCACCTGCCCGGTGGCCCGGGAAAAGCCGTCGGCGGCGAACGCCGAATTGTTCTCCACCCGGGAGGAGATGAACTCCAGCCGGGAGCGGGACAGCGCGTCAAAGAGGCCCAGGGCGTGCTGGCCGGGGATCCCGAAGACCGTGGTGGCACCGAGTGCTTCAAGGGTTTCCACCACCAGGTCCCCGCCGTTGCGCACGGGTGCGGAGGACGCAGCGGAAGGGTTGGCGGCAGCGTCGGCGCTCATGCGGACAGTCCCATCAGGGTGATCAGGTCATAGGCCACGTGCGAGGCGGCCACCGCCGTAATGTCGGCGTGGTCGTAGGCGGGAGCTACTTCGACGACGTCGGCGCCCACCAGGTTCAGGCCGCGCAGTCCGCGCAGGATCTCCAGCAGTTCCCGGCTGGTGATGCCGCCGGCTTCCGGAGTGCCGGTGCCCGGCGCGTGGGCCGGGTCCAAGACGTCAATGTCCACGGACACGTACAGCGGACGGGTGCCGATGCGGCTGCGCAGCCTGTCCACCACCTCATCCACCCCCTGCCGGAAAACATCCGAAGAGGTCACAATGCCGAACCCGAACCGGCGGTCCTCCTCAAGGTCCTTTTTGCCGTAGAGGGGCCCGCGGGTGCCCACATGGGATATTGCCTCGGTGTCCAGGATGCCTTCCTCCACCGCCCGGCGGAACGGCGTTCCGTGGGTGTATTCGGCGCCGAAGTAGGTGTCCCAGGTGTCCAGATGGGCATCAAAGTGCAGCAGCGCCACCGGCTGCCCGGCCCGTTCGGATGCTGCACGCAGCAGCGGCAGGGCAATGGTGTGGTCACCGCCCAGGGTCAGCAGCCTGCTTCCGGACGCCGTCAGGTCCAGCGCGTGCTGCTGGATGGTTTCGATGGCCTCGTTGATGTCAAAGGGATTCACGGCCATGTCGCCGGCGTCGGCCACCTGCAGGTTCGCGAACGGCGAGGCATCCAGCGCCGGGTGGTAGGGGCGCAGCAGGCGGCTGGCCTCCCGGACGTGGTTGGCGCCGAAACGCGCCCCCGGCCGGTAGGACACCCCGCTGTCGAAGGGAACCCCCACCACGGCCACCTCGGCACGGTCCACCTGGTCCAGGCGCGGCAGGCGCGCGAAGGTCGCCGCTCCGGCATACCGGGGGATCCGCGCCGCGTCCACCGGCCCGGTGTTGCCGTTGGCGCTGACGCGGGGAAGCTCATCCATGGGTGTCTCCGGGATCCCCGGGGCGTCCTTGCCCCGGTGCGGTGGTGGTGTGCGGCGGTTGTGTGCGGCGGTTACCCGCGGTTATCCGCAGGTAATCAAATGTTTACCGAAAGGCTAAAGTGGAACTGCGCTCGCGGTCAAGACTAGGCTGAAGGCATGGCGGCCCACGATAACAGCGCAGACCCGAACTACGACGTCGACGTCCTGATTGTGGGCGCGGGCCCCACGGGGCTGGCGCTCGCCGCCCAACTCAGCGCCTTCGGCGCGAGCTTCCGCATCATTGACCGGCGGCAGAGCCCGGGCACCGAATCCCGTGCCATCGCCATCCAGCCCCGCACGCTGGAGGTACTGCGGCCCTTCGGCGTCAGCGCTGAACTGGCGGCAGCCGGCCGTCCCGTCCGGCAGCTGCACTTGCACCTGCCCGAGGAAACGCTGGAAGTGGACCTGTTCGACACCGGCATGGACGATACTGCTTTCCAGCAGCTGCTGTTCCTGTCCCAGACGGAAACCGAACGGATCCTGACGCAGTACCTGCTCTCCCGCCGCGTACGGATTGAACGCGGAGCGGAACTGCAGGACCTGGAGCGGCTGGACCCCGAGGATCCCTTTGCCGGCATGGAAGCCAAGATCCAGCGGATGGACCGCGGAATCGAACGCATCCGTGCGCGCTACGTTGTCGGCGCAGACGGGGCCGACAGCACCGTCCGTGCCAAGGCCGGCATGGATTGGCGCGGCGGGGCCTACCCCGACACCTTCATCCTGGCCGATGTCGAAATTGACGGCGCCGAACCCGAAACGGTGCACTCCTACCCCACCGAAGACGGTTTCCTGTTCCTGTTCCCGCTCGGCGGACCGGCCACCTGGCGGATGATCGGCATCAAGCCGCCGCATCGTCCGGCAACGCTTGAAACCCTCCAGGGCATGGCGGACACCTTCACGCACGGACAGCTGACCGTCCGCGATCCGAAGTGGATCAGCACTTTCCGGCTGTCGCACCAGATGGCGGAATACTTCCAGCGGGGCTCCGTGTTCCTGGCCGGCGACGCCGCACACGTCCACTCCCCCGTGGCCGCGCAGGGCATGAACACCGGCATCCAGGACGCCCTGAACCTGGGTTGGAAGCTCGCACTGGGTGCCCGCGGACTGGCCAGCGAAGAGCTGATCGACAGTTACCACGCCGAGCGGCGGCCCGTAGGCCAGGAAGTCGTTTCCACCACGGACCGCGTTTTCAAGCTGGCCACCAGCCGCAACGGCCTGAAGAAGCTCCCCCGCACCAAGCTGCTGCCCGCCGTCGCCCCCAAGGCCATGGCCTGGGACGGGCTGCGCTCCCGCCTCTTCCGCTCCATGTCCCAGCTGAATGTCAACTACCGCGGCAGCAGCGTGGTGGACTCCGGAGCCTCACGGTTCCCGGCAGCGCTGTCCCGCGGACCCCGCCCCGGTGACCGGCTGCCCGACGCCGACGTCATCTACCAGGACCGGGAGCGCCGGCTGCAGGACCTCCTGGCCACGCCCGGCTTCTCCGTGCTCCTCTGCGGGCCCGGCTGGCCGCAGGACGCACCGGCGCGGCTCGCCGCTGCCCTGCCGCAGCTCGCGGGCCTGCTGAACGTCCGGCAGCTCACCGCCGGCAGCAGCCTGATTGCGGACGACGCCGGCATCATCAAGGATGTCAGCGGGCTGGCGTTCCACCGCCTGGGCCTCAGCCCGCGCCGGGCCGAACTGCTCGTGGTCCGCCCCGACGGCTATGTGGGCTACCGTTCCGCAGGCCGGGACCTAAGCAGCGCCGTCGAATACCTCGAGGACCTGACCGGGACCGCCGACAGCACCGCTGTCAGCGCCTAGGAACCGCCGGGGCTGACCAGGGTCCAGAGCACAACGGTTTCTTCCCGGGACGGGTTGCGCCAGGAATGCGGCTCGCGCCCGGGGAACGTCACGGTGTCGCCCGTGCCCAGTTCCATGGACTCGTGCCCCAGGATGAGTTCGAAGGTGCCCTGGACCACGTGCAGCACCTCGACGTCGCAGTCCACCGAGTAGAGGTCCGCCTCCCCGGAACCGCCCGGTTCAATGACGGAGCGCACTATCTGCACCCGGCGCTCGGTGCGCGCGGTGAGCAGCCGTTCCTCAATGCCCTCCCCGCCCAAGTGAATCTTCGGGGCCTCGTCCCAGCGGGTCACGTGGGTCTCCGGCGCGGAAAACAGCTCGCCGATGGAGATGGACAGCACCTGGCACAGGGTGAGCAATGACGCGACGGACGGCGAGGTGAGGTCCCGCTCCACCCGGCTGAGGAATCCCTTGGTCAGGCCGGTGGCCTCAGCCACCTGCCCGATGGTCATCCTCCGCGCCTGGCGGGCGGAACGGATCCGCACGCCGATGGCCACCGGTGCGTTGCTCGGTTCTACAGGCAGGGCCTTCATGGTCGGCGCGGATCCTTTCCGGGTCAGTGCTTTTCGGCCGATTCCATTTCGGGCTGGTCCTCCGGGTTTGGGATCTCACCGGCTTCTTCGATGTCCTCGCCGGTGTCCTCCCCCGTCCACACCTTGATAACGGCCCAGCCGACGGCGGCGATGGGGACAGCCAAGATGGCACCGATGATGCCGGCGAGGATGGTGCCGGCGGTCAGCGCCAGCAGGATGACCAGGGCATGGATGCTCAGCGACTTGCCCATCACCACGGGCTGGAGGAAGTTGCCTTCCAGCTGGTTCACCAGGATGATCACGATCACCACAATCAGGGCGACCACGGGACCGTTGGCCACCAGGGCAATCAGCGCGGCAAAGACACCGGCCGCCGTGGCACCGACCAGCGGAATGAACGACCCGACAAAAACAATGACGGTCAAGGGCAGGGCCAGCGGCACACCCAGGAAGAACAGGGCCGCACCGATGCACACGGCGTCAACCATCGCCACGATGGCGGTTCCGCGGATGTAGCCGCCCAGCACTTCCATGACCCGGAAGCCGGACAAACGGGCTTTGTCCCGCCGGTCGTCCGGGAACAGCCGCAGGAAGAAGGCCCAAATGCGGTCCCCGTCCTTGAGGAAGTAGAACAGCACCACGGCCATCAGCAGGAAACCGGTGGCGAAGGACGTGGCTGCGGAGAGGCCTGCAAGCGCGCCGTTGCTGACGGTGCTGCTGGTGGCGAAGTCAATGGCACTGTCACGCGCGCTGCGCAGCATGTTGTCATCTATGGGCAGCGGCCCGTTCTCCACAAAGTCATAGAGCTTTTCGAAGCCCTGCACGGCCTGATCCACCAGTGAGGACCATTCGCTGCGGATGGCGAAGACAATCCCGGTGATCAGTCCGCCGAAGACGGCCAGCAGGAGCAGGAAGGAAAGGCCTGTGGCCAAGGCGCTGGGCCAGCCCTTCCGCCGCAGCCAGTTGACGAACGGGGCAATAGCCGCACCCAGGATCAGGGCCAGCAGCACCGGGATCACCACCAGGGTGATCTGCATCAGCCCGTACACGGCGACGGATACCAGCAGCAGGATCAACAGGATCTGGGCAGAGCGCTGGCCGGCATGGCCAAGTGCGCCGCTCCAGTACCGGGCAGGCCTGGTGTGGTCGGGGTGCCGTTCCGTCTGGTCCGGTTGTGATGCGCTCATGTCCGCTCTTTTCCGCTCAGGCATTGTTCTGGGCGTTGGTGGGGGCAGTACCTTCGTCTGGGGTGGCGGGGTGGCCGCCGTTTTGCAGGTTGTCGCGGACGTGGCGCCGCAGGACCTTGCCGATCAGGGATTTGGGTAGCTCCTGGATCTCCACGATGCGGCGCGGGACCTTGTAGGCGGCCAGCTCGTTGCGGACGTAGGTCCGCAACCCTTCGGCGTTGAAGCCGCTTCCGGGCTTGACCACAACTGCAGCAACCACATCCTCGCCGCCGCCTGAGCGGGCCAGTCCAACCACGGCGGCGTCCTCAACCGAGTCGTGGCGCTTCAGCGCCTCCTCCACCTCGGAGGGTGAGACGTTGAAGCCGCCGGTGATGATCAGTTCCTTGATGCGGTCGCGGATGGTGACAAACCCGTCCTCATCCACAGAGACAATATCGCCGGTCCGGAACCAGCCGCCGTTGAGCAGGACCGCTTCCGTTTCCTTGGGCTTGTTCCAGTAACCGTCAAACACCTGCGGTCCGCGGATCAGCAGTTCGCCGGGCGTGCCCTGGGCAACGTCCATGGCCGGGTTTTCGGGGTCCACAACACGGATATCCGTCAGCGGGAACGGCACACCCACCGTGCCCGGCTTCCGGGAAGGACTAAACGGGTTGCCCAGGGCAACCGGGGAAGTTTCGGTCAGCCCGTAGCCCTCAATGAGGTGTCCGCCGGTGGCCGCTTCCCAGGTTTCGACCGTTTCCAGGGGCAGGTTCATGGCCCCGGAAATAGCGAATCTGATGCCGCGCAGCGAGACGCCCTGTTCTGCTGCCGCGGCTGCCAGCCGGTCGTAGATGGGCGGCACCGCCGGCAGGAACGTGGCGGGGGACTTCTTCATCGCCTGCAGGGTGAGGTCCTCGTCGAACTTCGGGAAGAGGACCAGCCGTGACCCGGTCTTCATGGCGCAGGTCAAGCTCAGGGTGAGCCCGTAGGCGTGGAACATGGGCAGCACGGCGTAGAAGGTTTCCTCGCCGAGCCGGAGGCCCGACGCCCACGCGACACCCTGGGCAGCGTTGGCCATCAGGTTCGAGTGCAGGAGCATGGCACCCTTGGGGTCTGCCGTGGTGCCGCTGGTGTACTGGATGGCGGCAAGGTCACCGGCCGCGGGACGCGGATACCGCCGGCGCAGCGGCCGGTTGTTCAGCAGGGTCTTCCAGGTGAGCACCTTCCGGGACCCGCTGCGGGGCTTCGTGTCCACGGTCAGCGCCGCGCGGGCCTTACGCGCCTTGGGGACCGGCAGCTTCAGCGCGATCCGGTTGGACAGGGGCATTGCGGAGATCAGGTCCACGGAAATGATGGTCCGCACGGGGATGTCTGCGGGCAGGTTCTGGATCTGTTCCACCGTCTTGTCCCACACAATGGCCACCGTGGCCCCGTGGTCCTCAAACTGGTGCCGCAGTTCCCTGTCGGTGTACAGCGGATTGTGCTCCACCACCACTGCACCCAACCGCAGCACGGCGTAGAACGCGACCACGTGCTGTGGTGAGTTGGGCAGTACCAGTGCCACGCGGTCACCCTTGCGCACCCCCAGCTTCAACAGACCTGTGGCAACCCGGCGGATCTGCTCTCCGAGTTCCTCATAGCTGGTGGTGGCGCCGAAGAACTCAAGGGCGGTCTTGGACCGGTACTTGCGGATGGAGGTCTCAACCATGTCGACAAGGGATTCCTCCGGAAGGCTAAAGCCATCCAGGACTCCCTCGCTGTAATGGCGGGTCCACGGGCGGTCCGGATCCGTAAGAGGGTAGTTTTTGCTCACGCATTCGACTTTAGCGCCTGCCCGCCCCTTGACTTAAGTTATTGAGCCTCCAGCTCAACCGGGCCCGCGGCGGGCCGCTCCGGTTCGGTCCCGCCTTGCGCCGGCTGATTGCATTACACTGGGACGTTGAAGGGGAGTAGCTCCGGCCCGGGCCTTTGGTTCCGTACGGCCGAGGCCTGTCGACATACTGGACGCCGCGGCGTCCCGGCAGTCCACCCGACGGCACGCAGCCCGGGCGAGCGAGACCTTCGGTCAGAGACCTTTTTAACTGGCCGGATCCCCCTGTTCCGGTCCCTGTCAGGAGCACCGTGAATTCCCAGTCACCGCCGGAGCCGCACAACGGGCCCAGCGTCCCTTCCAATGCCGACCTCAAGCGCTGGCGGCAGTACCTCGCCGACGAACAGGCCGAAGCCGCCACCTACCGTTACCTCGCCGAACGCCGCGACGGGGAGGAACGCGACATCCTCCTCGCCTTGGCCGAGGCGGAGGGCCGCCATGAGGAACACTGGCGCCAGCTTTTGGGCGACGACGCCGGCCGCCCGATGCGCGCATCCTTCCGTAACCGCGCCCTCGGCCTGCTGGCCCGGCGTTTTGGCTCGGTGTTTGTACTGGCGCTGGCCCAGCGTGCCGAGGGCCGATCGCCCTATGCCCAGGACCCTAACGCCACCAGCGCCATGGCCGCTGATGAGCAGATCCATGAAGAAGTGGTCCGGGGCTTGGCCACCCGCGGACGGACCCGGCTTTCCGGCAATTTCCGTGCCGCGGTGTTCGGTGCGAATGACGGCTTGGTCAGCAACCTCGCCCTGATTATGGGCATTGGCGCCGCCGGGGTTTCCAGCACATTCATCCTGTTCAGCGGGCTGGCGGGCCTACTCGCCGGCGCCCTGTCCATGGGTGCCGGCGAGTACGTCTCGGTCCGGTCCCAGCGGGAACTGCTGGACGCTTCCCGACCCACCCAGATCACCCTTTCCGCCGCGAAATCGCTGGATATTGACGCCAACGAACTGGTGCTGGTGTACCGCGCCCGCGGAATGACCAGGGAGGCCGCCGAGCACCGTGCGGCTGAACGAATGGGGCTCTACACCTGCGACTGTGACCCCAGCTTCTCCCTCAACCCCGAGGCCGACACCGAGGACCGCCGCGACGAGCACGAATCCGTCGGCACCGGGCTGGGTGCTGCGGCCTCCAGCTTCTGCTTCTTTGCCTCCGGTGCCGTGATCCCGATCCTGCCGTACATCTTCGGCCTCACCGGACTCACCGCCGTCGTTCTCTCCTGCATCTTGGTGGGACTGGCGCTGCTGATGACCGGCGCCGTCGTCGGTCTGCTGTCCGGTGCCTCGCCGCTCAAGCGGGCGCTGCGCCAGCTGGCGATCGGCCTCGGTGCTGCGGCCGCCACATATCTGCTGGGGATGCTTTTCGGCACCACGGCACTCTAGGGGAAGTACATGGGGAGTTCTCCCCATGTACGAATTCCTTTCGGCAGGTTATGTTCTTCCCGAAACGGGGGAACTGTTGAATATGGGCTCTCCCAACTGTGTCCGCATTTCCAGGGGCAGCAGGAAACCGGTTCAAGGGGGAGAGCATGAGCGAGTACGACATAGATGCCGCAATAGTAGGCAGGATCGTCACCGACACCGAGACGATTCTGACGGCGAGCCAGGGTGTCCACAGCCGTATCCAGGGTTTCATAGACGACGTCGAAGTTGCATTAGGCAGCAGCCCGGTCCTTTCCGCCTTTTCCAATTTCGCCGGAGAAACCCTGCTAAAGGATATTGAGACCGTTTTGACGCGCTCTGACAATGCTGTCTTCGCCACCCGGCGGGCGATTCGCGCCTATGTCATTGGTGACGAGGAAATGCTGGCTAACGCACAGCTGGCGGCTGGCAGTGTTGTCCCGCTGGATCCCCCGGGTTCAACAGCAGGCGTGACATGGGAACCCCCGTCACCCGCGCCGGCGCCTGAGGCGACCGTCCCCGTTCCCGTGCCGGTTGTTCAGGCTCCAGAGGCGACCGTCCCCGTTCCCGTGGCCCAGGCGCCCGAGCCTCCGTCTCCTGCTCCCGTGCCTGGTCCGGCTCCTATTCCCATCCCCGTCGCGGAAACACTGCCCGCCCACCTGCCAGCCGCGCACATCCCCGTCGCGGAAACACTGCCCGCCCACCTGCCAGCCGCGCACATCCCCGTCGCGGTAACACTGCCCGCCCACCTGCCAGCCGCGCACATCCCCGTCGCGGAAACACTGCCCGCCCACCTGCCCGCCGCGCACATCCCCGTCGCGGAAACACTGCCCGCCCACCTGCCCGCCGCGCACATCCCCGTCGCGGAAACACTGCCCGCCCACCTGCCCGCTGCGCTTCCGGAGGTCGTCGGCACTGCTCCGGGAGTGGTGACACCCGGGCACCCGGGCCCCATCCTGCACATTCCCGATCCTTCATTTCCGGGGATGGACCCCGGGCACGGGCACGTTACCCTTCCCCTGCCGCTGCCCCTGCCAGAGTCAATCCCGGGCGGTGTGGACCAGGGAACAACACCAGCCGTTCCGGGCCACCCCGGCCCTGCAACCCCCGGCCCCGGGACTACATGGCCGGGCATCGATCCGGGCTTCATTATCGACCCCGCTGACCACCCGTCCGCTGGAATCCCCATCCCCGAAACCGGAGGCGGAGAGCCCAGCGCGGCACCGGAGCCGGTTCAGTTATTCCAAGCAAGCTCCCAAGCGGACGCGGCCCCAACAGCTCCCGTCCAGACATCCCGCGGAAGGTGGGGCCTAACATGAGTTTGATTGCAGTTGACCTGAGCGGTACGGAGAATCTTCCGGATCCTGAAGCACTCAGCACGGCGGCTGCCGGCATAGCGGAGCAAACGGACCAGATGGCGCAAACGCTGAACGATGCGCAGGACAAGTGGCGCACGATCACGGACTACTACCGCGCGCCGGAACAGCAGGTTGTCTTCAGCGCGATGGACAAGCCAAGTGACCACGGCGAGGCAATCGGGCGGGTTGCGGCGTCCGCGCGTAACGCACTTGAGGAATTTGCCGACGCGGTACGGACCATCAAGGCTAAGCGCGCAATCTTGGATGCTGAGGTGGGAGCCGCCAAGGTTGCGGATAGAGCAAGGGAGAATTTGACTCCAGGCTTTGTGCCCGACTTCATTGCCGACTTCGTGGATGAAAAATCTGACGCACTGGTGAGCGCCCTTCTGCAGCGCCAGGCAGATGCGCTGGCAGCGGACCTGCAGGCCGCGGAAGAAACGTGCCGGACGGCGCTGCGGGCACTGCGCCGGCGCACCAGCGACGTCCTCCCGGCCGCCGCAGCGAATGAAAACGAATACGCTGCGTCCGACGCCACCCGTGCGCTGAATAAGGTCCTGAATGGCGACGACGGACCGGACGCCATGCGCCAACTCCTGGCCGCGTTGGCGTTGCTGACTCCTTCCCAAGCTGCGCAGTTCAAGCAGAGCAACCCGGAATTGTTTTCCGGACCGCACCCGGGGCTGGATCCGCGAAGCAATAAGGAGGCCTGGAGCCGGTTGACGGCGGAACAGCGGCAGTCCTTGGCCAAACAATTTCCGCTCATGGTAGGCAACCTCGAGGGAATCCCCTATTCCGACCGGACCGCCGCCAATGCCGTGGCCCTGCAGGCAGAACTGGACCAGACCCCTGATGGCCAGCGCAGGGATGCCCTCCTGGCTATCCAATTGGGAAGTGAATCGACCCATGGTGCAGCGCCCCGAGGCATCATTTCCCTGGATCTGGGCGCTCCGCCCCTTGCTGCGGTAGCCATCGGCAACCTGGACACTGCGGACAACGTCACGTGGAACGTCCCGGGCATGGGAACCGAATGGAAACCGGGTGAAAACTGGACCGATGCGTCCCAGAACATCTATGACGCACAGAGCATGTTGGGTGAGCGCAACCACGCGGTGGTCGCGTGGATCGGTTACGAGACCCCTCCGCAACTCTCGGTGGAACATCTGGAGGTCCTCGATACCGCTCACGCCAGAGCCGGCGGGGAGAAGTTCGCCGCTGCGTTGAACGGGTTCCACGCCGCTAGCGGCGGCCGCGATCCCTACGTGGCCGTGGCCGCACATTCCTATGGAACAACCACATCAGCCTACGGCTTGACCCAAACGGATTTTGACGTGGATTCCGTGACCTTCTTCGGTTCAGCAGGGCTGGACCAGGCGGTTGTTGACAACGCAGCGGACCTGCATATCAAACCGGCGTCAGACGGTACTCCGGCATTGTTTGCCACCAACGCACCGCAGGACGTGGTGGCACCCGGCGGGGCATACGGAGGCTACCGCATCAATCCTCTAGAGGAAGGTTTCGGGGCACACGAGTTTAGTTCATTGGGCGATCCGGCACGGGATCTCGTAGCGACGCGTGGACACTCCGTGATCGGTGGTGGCGCCACAAACCTGAATCCAATCGGCACGCAGAAGGGGCACGGATACCTCAATGATGGTACCCACAGCCTCGATTCGGTGGCGCGCGCTACAACAGGGCGGGGCGATAGTGTCCTGGAACGGGACCAACAGATCATCCCACCGCTCCATGACCCCGAAGAGATGGCCGAGTACCTATGACCTTCCCCCGACTAACCCCGGTTGCCACCACTGTCGCTGTGGCTCTCTCCCTTGTTCTGTCCGGCTGCACCAGCTCCATCGAATCCGAGGACCCTATGTATCAATCAGACAAATCCGGCAACGACGGCGCCATGGACACTTCCAAGCCGGCTTCGGAGCTCCTCCAACGGATGCTCGACCTCAACGACGAGACCACGAAGGTCCACGGCGGCGATTGGACATTCTCCGGTCCGGACCGGGCGCCCTGGGAGAAGGGCACAGCCGGGTATTTCGGGCGTGCTTGTCCAGGATCGGACCCGGTGTCCTACCACTACGTCGGCATGATCATGGGACCGGCCGTTGAGGATCCGGAGGCAGCAATATCCAAGTACGTGTCCCACTTCGAAGACCAGGGATTCGAAGAGGTGAACCGCTACAGCGAGGACGTCCCGTCCGACATCGGGTCCGGCTCCTACATCGTCGTCACGCTCGAGGATGCCGAGGGGAACTCTTTGGTTTACCAAGCCGGCAACCACCTCAGCAGCCTGTCCTATGAGGGGCCATGCTCGGAGGATCCCAACATGCTGGTCCGCACCACCTGACAGCAGCTGCCATGGTCCCGACTCCTGCGCGAATTTGACTTGGGACGTTGCATACCGCAAATCTGGAAGGGACACACTCGCGAATTATGTAAAGGAACGCAGAGTCGGGACCGCGTTGCTTTGGGGATACCGGCGGGAAGCAGGCGCACTGATTGCGCCCTCCGCCGGGAGTGGTTGCCATTCTGCTTACCCGTGCCCGCCATCAGGGCCCGGGCCCTTTGCGCTGACATAAGGAAAGGCCTATGGCTACCACTGAAGGTCCCATACGCGACGCTGGAAGGAACGACGGCGATCCCGCTGAACCCGCCCGGCTCTCCATTACCGTTGAGGAATCCACTACCTCCTCCATCCCCGTGGTGGAGCAGGAGCATGAACTCGTCCAGCTGATGATTGAGGGGCAGCGCCAGCAGGAGAAGGCGTTGAGCCGCGAGATCCCGGCCAAGCTGGACAAGGTGCTTTTTGCCGTCACAGCAGTGCTGGCCCTGGCCTTCATCGCTTGGGGCTTCTTCGGCACCGACAACCTGGCCTCGGTATCCCAGACCGCCTTGGACTGGGTGATCACCAACGCCGGCTGGTTCTTTGTCCTGCTGGCTTCCTTCCTTGTGGTGTACGTGATCTGGCTTGCCGTGGGACGCTTCGGGCGGATCCCGCTGGGCAAGGACGGCGAAGAACCCCAGTTCAAGACCGTGTCCTGGATTTCGATGATGTTCTCCGCCGGCATGGGCATCGGCCTGATGTTCTACGGCGTCGCTGAACCGCTGTTCTACTACATCTCCCCTCCCCCGGGTACCGACGATCCGCAGACCGCAGAAGCACTGCAGACGGCGATGGGAACCTCCCTGTTCCACTGGGGCCTGCACCCGTGGGCCATGTACGCCGTCGTCGGCATCGCCATGGCCTACGGAACCTACCGGCTGGGCCGGAGGCAGCTGATCTCCTCCGCGTTCACCTCGCTCTTCGGTGCCAAGCGGGTGGACGGCCCGCTGGGCAAGGTCCTGAACATCTTCGCCATTTTCGCCACCCTCTTCGGCACCGCTGCGTCCCTGGGCCTCGGCGCCCTGCAGATCGGCAGCGGCATGGAGTCGTCCGGCTTCTTCGGCACAGTGGGTACGCCCATCCTCGTAGCCATTGTTGCCATCCTGACCGGCTGCTTTGTCGCCTCTGCCGTGTCCGGGATTTCCCGCGGCATCCAGTGGCTGTCCAACATCAACATGGTCCTGGCAGTGGTGCTGGCGGCAGTCATTTTCGTGGTCGGTCCGACACTGTTCATCCTCAATGTCATCCCGGCCGCCATCGGCGACTACGCAACCAACCTCGCCCAGATGGCTTCCCGCACTGAAGTTGCCGGCGATGAATCCATGCGGGCCTGGCTCTCCAGCTGGACCATCTTCTACTGGGCCTGGTGGCTGTCCTGGACGCCCTTCGTGGGCATGTTCATTGCCCGGATCAGCCGCGGACGCACCATCCGGCAGTTCGTGACCGGCGTGCTGCTGGTGCCGTTTGTGGTCAGCGTGGTCTGGTTCTCGATCTTCGGCGGCGCCGCCATCGGCACCCAGCAGAAGGCCGCAGCCAACGGGGAGCCGGGGCTGGTGACCATGGTGGACGGTGAACCTACCATTTCCTTCGATGGGTCGCTCTTCGACCTCTTCGCCGCCCTGCCCATGCCCAACCTCGTGGCCGGCGCCGTGGGCGTACTGGCCATGATCCTGGTGGCCATCTTCTTCGTCACCGGGGCGGACTCCGCCTCGATTGTGATGGCCTCCTTGAGCTCCAACGGCGCGGAGCATCCCTCCCGCGGCGTCGTGGTTTTCTGGGGCGTCCTCACCGGCGCCGTGGCGGCGGTGATGCTGCTGGCCGGCGGTGATGAACCCTCGGAAGCCCTGGATGGTCTGCAGCGGATCACCATTGTCGCCGCCCTGCCGTTCGCCGTGGTGATGCTGCTGATGACCATCGCCCTGGCGAAGGACCTGGCCCGGGATCCGCTCTCCCTGCGGCGCCGGCTCGCCGTGTCCGTGGTGGGCCGCGCCATCCAGGCCGGCGTGGAAGAGCACGGCTCCTCCTTCGACCTGCACACCCGCGAGCACGACGACGGCCCGGAAACAGGTGCGCCGGTAAACACTGACGAGCCGCAGCGAAAGTAGCTCCTCTGCAATCAGGGGCGGCGGCGCGGGGTTTCCCGTGCCGCCGCCCCTGTGTTGTTATCCAGCGGCGGCGGCCAGTCAGCGGCGCACAAGATTCGTCCGCCAAACTGCCCCCTATCGGGTCCAATACGCACTCGAAGGCTTGTGCCCGTTTCCCCTTCTTCATAGTCTGCGAAAGTTACCACGCGGTAACTATCAGCCCTTCCCCAAGACAATGAGGTCATCATGAGGAAACACCTGGCTATTCTGGGGGTGTCCGCCGCACTGTTGGGTACATCCCTGGCGGCTGCGCCGGCCATCGCAGCACCGGCGGCGCCCGCCATCCGCACCGACGTCGTCATCACCAGCTTTGACGGCACCCCCATCCATACCAACTTCTTCCCGGCCACGGGTCTTGCTGCCGGACAGCAGGCGCCTACCGTGATGGTGGGACCCGGGTTCGGCCTCCCCGGCGGACGCATCCCAACCACAACCACCAATACCCTGATCGGTTCCATCGGCATCGCTCCCCTGCGCGATGCCGGCTACAACGTAGTGACCTGGGACCCCCGCGGTTTCGGCTTCAGCGGCGGCGAAGCCTATGTAAACAATCCCGCTTACGAAGGCCGGGACGCATCGGCCATCGTGGACTTCATCGCCACCCAGCCCGAAGCCCGCCTGGATGCCCCCGGCGATCCGGTACTCGGCATGGCCGGCGCCTCCTACGGCGGCGGCATCCAGTTTGTCCTCGCCGCCCAGGACCAGCGGGTGGATGCCATCACCCCGACCATCGCCTGGAACGATCTGACCACCAGCCTCTACAAGGCCGGCTCCTTCAAAACCGGCTGGGGTGCGCTGCTCTGCGGAGAGGGCACCGCGCTGGGGCAGCTGGGCTCCCTGGTGGGGAACGACGGCGCCCTCTCGGCTCCGGTGCGGAAGGCCTGCCAGGAGGGCCTGACCTACCCGAACCAGCTCAGTCCGGAATCCATCGCCTACTTTGCGTCCCTGACACCGGACGAAATGTTCACCTCGATCACCGCACCCACGCTGATCATCCAGGGCACCGCAGACACCCTGTTCACCCTCAATGAGGCCACCCGCAACTATGAACTCATCAGCAGCACCGGCACCCCCACCAAAATGCTGCAGTTCTGCGGCGGGCATGGCCTGTGCAACTCCACTGCGGGACCGGACCGGATCACTCCGGCGGTCTTGAACTGGTTTGCCAGGTATCTCCGGAATGAACCGGTGAACACCGGGGCAGCCTTTGAGTTCATCGACCAGAACGGCATCACCCGCGCCGCGCCGGGCTACCCGCAGGCCACCGGATCCCTGACAGGTACCGGGCGCGGCTCGATCCTGCTCTCCCCCGCAGCCATCAGCGGCGCCGTGATCGCCGCCGCTGTGGCGCCCGTGGCAGTGAACGTGCCGATCGTTTCCCCGGCGGTTCCGACGTCGGTCTTCGGGGCCCCGCAGCTGACCCTCACCTACCGCGGCTACGCACCGCGGGGCAACACCCACGTTTACGCCCAAATCATCGACAAATCCCGGGCATCACTTGTACTGGGCAACCAGGTGACACCCGTTCCGCTGATCCTGGACGGCACGGAACATACCCTGACAGTGCCGCTGGAAGAGGTGTCCTACACAGTGACTGCCGCCAGCCGGCTGGTACTGCAGATCACCCCGGCCACGTCCGTGTATGCGCTGCCCAAGGCGACGGCACTGACCAGCTTCACCGCTTCGGTGGCTTTGCCGACCGTTGCCGCCTACCCGGCCGTGCCCTAGGGGGGCACCGGGAACAGAAACGGAAGGGACCCTGCACCGTGGTGCAGGGTCCCTTCCGTTTCCAGCGTCGGGCTACTTGGTGCCGGCAGCGCGAAGCTGCGCTTCCACCTGCTCCAGGCTCTGTCCGCGGGTTTCCGGAACAAAGCGGCGGACAAACACCAGGGCCAGCAGCCCCAGCACCACGAAGATAAAGAAGGTCTTCGAGATACCGATGGCGTCCATCAGGATGGGGAACGAGAAGCCGACGGCGAAGTTGGTCATCCACTGCACAAAGACGGACAGGCCGATACCGAGGCCACGGACCTTCAGCGGGAAGATTTCCGAGAGCATCAGCCAGGTCACCGGGGATACCGCGCCCTGCTGGAAGCCCAGGAACAGAACCGTCAGGGCCAGGATGATGTATCCGCGGGCATCACCTTCGGCAACGAAGAGCGACACCACGCCGATCAGCAGCAGCGAGGAACCGGTGCCGATGAGGCCGGTCATCAGCATGTGCCGGCGGCGGACCCGGCCCAGCAGCCAGATACCGAAGATGGCAGCCACAACGGAGACCACGCCGTTGGCGATATTGGCGGTCAGGGCGGCTTCGGTGCCGAACCCCGCGTCCTCCAGGATCTGGGTGCCGTAGTACATGATGGCGTTGACGCCGGTGATCTGCTGGACAATGGACAGTCCCATGCCGATCAGGAGCACCCGCAGCAACCAGGGCTCGGCGAAATCGCGCAGCGTCCCGGTCTCCGCGGAGTCCTTTTCGGCCAGGGTGCGTACTTCTTCGTGTTCCGCCTGCGCGTCTTCCTCGCTGCGGATCCGGCGAAGGGCCGCGAGGGTCTCGGCGAAGCGGCCCTTGGACGCCAGCCAGCGCGGGCTTTCCGGAACAAAGCTGATGCCGATCCACAGGGCGATGGCAGGCAGGGTGGCCACCACGAGCATCCACCGCCACACGCCCTGGTCCTCGCCCCAGAGGTTGCCGATCACGGCATTGGCTATGAAGGCCACCAGCTGTCCGGTGACAATCATCAGCTGGTCGCGGGTAACCATCTGGCCGCGGCGCTCCGCCGGCGCCAGTTCGGCCAGGAACACGGGTACAAGCGCGGAGGCGCCGCCGACCGCCAGGCCAAGAACCACGCGGGAGCCCACCATTACGGCAATGGTGGGCGCCAAGGAGGTGCCCAGCGTGCCCAGCAGGAAGACGGCGGCCAGACCCATCAGGACCCTGCGCCGGCCGAACCGGTCCGTCAGCTTGCCGGAAATGGCTCCGCCGAAGGCTGCACCGAACAGCAGGCTGGACGTAATCAGGCCCTCGGTGACCGGGGTCAGGCCGAGATCGTCCTGCATGTACGGCAGTGCACCGTTGATAACGCCGGTGTCGTAGCCGAAGAGGAATCCGCCAAGGGTAACAATCCAGGACGCACGCCGGAGCGCCCGCCGGTGCGGTGTTGCTTTCGCGGGCTTGGTGGAGCCGTTTGATACTGAGGTGGACATGTCTAACTTTCTTACCGGATCAGTACGCACAAAAACCCCCGTCCTGCGGAAAAATCCGCAGGACGGGGGCATGCGCGGTGGAACTAGAGGGCTGCGAAAACTTCGCGCAGCAGGGTGGCGGTCTCGGACGGCGTCTTGCCGACCTTCACGCCGGCAGCCTCGAGGGCCTCTTTCTTGGCCTGGGCGGTTCCAGCGGAACCGGAGACAATGGCGCCTGCGTGGCCCATGGTCTTGCCTTCGGGAGCCGTGAAACCTGCCACGTAGCCGACAACCGGCTTCGTGACGTTGGCCTTGATGAACTCTGCGGCACGTTCCTCGGCGTCGCCGCCGATCTCACCGATCATTACGATGGCCTTGGTCTCGGGATCCGCTTCAAACGCAGCCAGGGCGTCGATGTGAGTGGTGCCGATGACCGGGTCGCCGCCGATGCCAATGGCCGTGGAGAAGCCAAGGTCGCGCAGTTCGTACATCATCTGGTAGGTCAGGGTGCCGGACTTGGAGACCAAGCCGATCGGGCCCTTGCCGGTGATGTTGTTGGGGGTGATGCCAACCAGAGCTTCGCCGGGCGTGATGATGCCGGGGCAGTTCGGGCCGATGATGCGCGTGACCTGGTTGCCGTCAGCATCCACCTTGGACTGGGCGTGGGCCCAGAACTCGGCGGAGTCCTGCACGGGAACACCTTCGGTGATGACGACGACGAGGCCGATGCCGGCGTCGATCGCTTCCATGACGGCGTCCTTGGTGAAGGCCGGCGGCACGAAGACGATGGAGACGTCTGCGTTGGTCTTGTCCATGGCCTCAGTCACGGTGCCGAAAACGGGCAGTTCCACGTCGCCGTGGGTAACCGTGGTGCCGGCCTTGCGGGCGTTAACGCCGCCGACAACCTGGGTACCGGCCTTGAGCATCAGGGCGGTGTGCTTGGTGCCTTCGCCGCCGGTGATGCCCTGAACGATGACCTTGGAGTCCTTGTTCAAAAAGATAGACATAAGGGGATTCTCTTTCTAAAGGTTCGACAGGCTCTTGGTCAGCGAGCGGCGTAAGCGAGCTCGGCAGCCTTGTCGGCGCCTTCGTCCATGGTGGTGGCCAGGGTGACCAGCGGGTGGTTGGCCTCGGCAAGGATGCGGCGGCCTTCTTCGACGTTGTTGCCGTCCAGACGGACAACCAGCGGCTTGTTGGCTTCGTCGCCGAGGATTTCCAGGGCCTTGACGATGCCGTTGGCCACGGCGTCACAGGCGGTGATGCCGCCGAAGACGTTCACGAATACAGACCGAACCTGCTCGTCATTCAGGATGACGTCCAGGCCGGCGGCCATGACGGATGCCGAGGCTCCGCCGCCGATGTCCAGGAAGTTGGCCGGCTTCACGTTGCCGTGCTTCTCACCGGCGTAGGCGACGACGTCGAGCGTGGACATGACCAGACCGGCGCCGTTGCCGATGATGCCCACCTGGCCGTCAAGCTTGACGTAGTTCAGGTCATTGGCCTTGGCCTTGGCCTCGAGGGGATCCGCGGCGTCCTTGTCTTCCAGGGCGGCGTGGCCGGCCTGGCGGAAGTCGGCGTTCTCGTCCAGGGAGACCTTGCCGTCGAGGGCGAGGATCTGTCCGTCGCCGGTCTTCACCAGCGGATTGACCTCAACGAGGGTGGCGTCTTCCTTGGTGAAAACGTCCCACAGCTTCAGGATGGCGTTGACCACGCCTTCGCGCAGCTCGGGGGCGAACCCGGCGGCGTCGACGATCTCTTCGGCCTTGGCGGTGTCGATGCCGACGGCGGGATCAACAGCCACGCGGGCCAGGGCGTCGGGACGCTCCACGGCCAGCTGCTCGATCTCCATGCCGCCTTCGACCGAGCACATGGCCAGGTAGTTGCGGTTTGCGCGGTCCAGCAGGACCGAGAAGTAGAATTCCTCGGCAATGTCGGCACCCTGGGCGATCATCACCGTGTGAACGGTGTGGCCCTTGATGTCCATGCCCAGGATGTTGGATGCGTGCTCGAAAGCTTCATCGGCGGTCTTCGCGACCTTTACGCCGCCGGCCTTGCCGCGGCCACCAACCTTGACCTGTGCCTTGACGACGACAACGCCGCCGATCTTCTCAGCAGCAGCTTTGGCTTCTTCAGGAGTGTGCGCCACGATTCCGGCGAGCACGGGTACACCGTGCGCCTCAAACATATCGCGCGCCTGATATTCAAACAGGTCCACGGGCTAGTGTCCTTCTACGTCGAAGTAGGTTTACATTCGATCTGACGATCGCAGAGCAGATGCATCCAGCCGGTCTGCTCCATTGGGAACTTTAGTACCTCGGCGCTTGGCGCCGATCACAGACTACCTCTTTAGTGATGAAGGACACACTTCTATCGCTTGTAGAAATCGGCCGGTCTGCGTTATGAAGAACGGCGCGTTTCAGGACTCCTTCGTCAGCGGCGCATAGCGCAGCAGCAGGCGCTTTTCCCCGATGTCGAACTTCACCTTTGCCACTGTTTTGTCCCCCGCACCTTCCACGGCCAGCACGGTGCCGTGCCCGAAGGACGTGTGGTTGACCTTGTCCCCGGCTGCCACGGAGATGACTTCCTTTTGCGGCTGCACGCGGCCCATGGCCTTGGCCACCGGCGCATTGGCGGTGCTGCCGCCGGTTCCCAGCGGTGTACCGGCGCCCCAGGAGGACCCGGAGTAGCGGCTGGACGTGATGCTTCCGCCGCCGCCGCCCCAGGCCGGCCGCTCCATTCCTTCGCGCTTCCAATCGATCAGGTCCGCCGGGACCTCGCTCACGAACTGGCTGGCCGGGTTGTACTGGCTCTGTCCCCACATGCTGCGAACCTCGGACCTGGTCAGGTACAGCCGCTGCCGCGCCCGGGTCAGCCCCACGTAGGCCAGCCGCCGCTCCTCTGCCAGTTCGGCCGGGTCTGTGGCCGAGCGCTGGTGCGGGAACAGTCCCTGCTCCATACCGGTCAGGAACACCACCGGGAATTCCAGGCCCTTGGCGGTGTGCAAGGTCATCAGGGTCACCACGCCCTGCCGGCGGGATTCCTCCACGGCTGCCGCAACTTCCTCCGCGGAGCCTTCCGGCGCGTCGGGGATGGAATCGGCGTCCGCCACCAAAGAGACCTGCTCCAGGAACTCGCCCAGGGACCCTTCGGGGTTGTCCCGCTCGTACTCGCGCACCACGGCCACGAGTTCGGCAAGGTTCTCGACCCGCGACTCGTCCTGCGGGTCGTTGCTGGAGCGCAGCTGGGCCAGGTAGCCGGTCTGTTCCAGTACTGCTTCCAGGGCTGCGGCGGCACCCGAGCCGGAGGCTACCTCCGAGAGGTCATCGATCAGTTTCACGAAGCCGTTGATCGAGTTCAGCGACCGGGTGGCCAGGCCCGGCGCCTCGGCGGCACGGCGCAGTGCGGCCATAAAGGAAATCCGTTCCCGTTCGGCCAGGGCCGCCACGGAGTATTCCGCGCGGTCGCCGATGCCGCGCTTGGGTTCGTTGAGGATCCGGCGCAGGTTCACGACGTCGTCGGAGTTCACCAGGACGCGCAGGTAGGCCAGCGCATCCTTGATTTCCTTGCGTTCGTAGAACCGGGTGCCACCCACCACTTTGTAGGGCAGCCCTACGCGGACCAGCACGTCTTCGAGGGAACGGGACTGCGCGTTGGTCCGGTAGAACACCGCGACGTCGCCGGGGCGCAGGTTTTCCTCGTCCTGCAGCCGGTCAATCTCCTCGGCAATGAACCGGGCTTCCTCGTGTTCGTTCTCGCCCACGTAGCCGATGATCTTCTCGCCGTCGCCCTCAGCGGTCCAGAGCCGTTTCTCCGGCCGGTTGGGGTTGCGGGAAATCACCGCGTTGGCCGCATTGAGGATGGTCTGGGTGGAGCGGTAGTTCTGCTCCAGCAGGATGGTCCGTGCTGCGGGGTAATCCTTCTCGAAATCGTTGATGTTCCGCACGTCGGCGCCGCGGAATGCGTAGATGGACTGGTCGGAGTCGCCCACCACGGTCAGTTCCGCCGGCGGAACGTCAAGGGCGTCGTCGTCGCTGCCCACCAGTTCGCGGACCAGCGCGTACTGGGCGTGGTTGGTGTCCTGGTACTCGTCCACCAGGATGTGCCGGAACCGCCGGCGGTAGTATTCGGCCACGCCAGGGAAGGCCCGGAACATAAACACCGTCTGGGCAATCAGGTCATCAAAGTCCATGGCGTTGGCCTGGCGCATCCGCTGCGCGTAGCCCTTGTAGACCTCGGCCACAGCGGATTCGAACGGGTCGGAGTAATTCGCCGATTCGGCGTAGGACTCTTCGTCCACCAGTTCGTTCTTCAGCGCAGAGATCTTGTTCATGATGGACTTGGGGGTGAACCGCTTGGGGTCCAGATCCAGGCCCTTGGCCACCAAGGTGATCAGGCGCAGCGAGTCCGCCGAGTCGTAGATGGAGAAGTTGGAGTTCATCCCCACCGTTTTGGCCTCGCGGCGCAGGATCCGCACGCAGGAGGAGTGGAAGGTGGAGATCCACATGGTCTTGGCGACGCCGCCCACCAGGTTCTCGATCCGCTCGCGCATTTCCGCGGCGGCCTTGTTGGTGAACGTAATGGCCAGGATCTGGCCGGGGTTCGAGCGGCCGGTGGCCAGGAGATAGGCGATGCGGTGGCTGAGGACCCGGGTTTTGCCCGATCCGGCACCGGCCACAATCAGCAGGGGCGACCCGGCGTGTTTCACCGCTTCTTCCTGTTGCGGGTTCAGGCCCTGCAGCAGGTCCGCGGCACGGCTTTCGTCCGCATAGGAGGATCCCCGCCGGGTGTGTTCGGCCTGCGGTGCCTGCGCGGCAGGCTCCGGAGCGTTTTTGCGGGGTGCGGGAAAGAGTGGATCAAAGAGGTAGTCCATGATGGCTTTAAGTCTAGGCGCTGCGGCTGACAATCCGGTGAGCACCGCCTGCGGTCCGGTCCACGCCCGGACCACGGGCAGCCGGTCAGGCGGAGGTCAGGGCTTCGTGGATCTCCCGCACGGCGCCGGCGGAACCGGCAATGTGCCAGCGGAACCCGTTTACTTCGACGACGGCGGTGCTGCCGCCTGCAGCCAGCACAATGGCTTTGCCGGGCAGCCAGTCCCATTCCGGGCAGCTGTGCTGGAACCAGGCCCCGGGCTGGCCGGAAGCCACCCGACCCAGGTCGCAGGAGCCCGAGCCCATCATCCTCAGGGTTGCCGCGCGCGACGCCGCTGCCGTCCACGGGCCCACCACTTCCGGGCGCTGCAGCCAGGTGGGGTGCAAGTAGGTGCCGGCGCATAGCCGGTTCAGCGGTTCGTCGGCCGGCGCACCGATCGGCTCGCCGTTGAGGGTGGCCGGGCGGCCCTTGCCGCCAACCCACAGCAGGTCTTCCTGCGGCTGGTAGATGGCGCCGAGCAGCACGTCGGGGTCACCCGGCAGTTCGTGCGGGCCCGGCTCGGACCGCAGTGCAATGGCCGAGCACCAGTAGGTGGACCCGGTGAAAAAGTTGTAGGTCCCGTCCACGGGGTCGATGACCCAGGACCGGCCGGAGGTGCCGTTGTGGCTGGCGCCCTCCTCCCCCACGATGCCGTCGTCCGGACGCAGTTCCCGCAGCCGGCGCACCACCAGCGCCTCCGCCTCGCGGTCCGCGGCGGTGACGACGTCGGACACCGAGGTTTTCTGGCTGGCGGTCAGCCCCTCGGCACGCATCTGCAGGGCAAGCTGCCCGGCTTCGCGCACCAGGTCGGCGGCCAGTTGGAAGTCCTCGGGCAGGGCATTCTCACTCATGCCTCCCAGCGTAGCCGCCCGTCTCCGCCCCGGACAGGCGCAGGTCAGGAGGGGGCATTTGGGCGGGGTGCAGGTGGGCGGTGTGCGGGGGCGCGGGTGTACAGCTAATGCGGCTTGGAGGGCTGGCAGGCCGCATCAGCTGTACATAAGGCACCAGGCAGGCCGCATCAGCTGTACATAAGGCACCAGGCAGGCCGCATCAGCTGTACATAAGGCACCAGGCAGGCCGCATCAGCTGTACGGAAGGCGACGGTGAAGGACCCCCAAACCCGCAGCGCCCGGTCCCCGCGGCGCTGCAGGCCGGGCCTCACCGGCAGTGCGGCCATACTGTACGTATGGGAAAATCAGCAGCACAGCGCGCCGCAAAACACGGACCTCAGGCCGGCCTGCCGCGGCCCGGCACCCCCGGAGCCCCTGCCGGTCCGGGAACCCCGGGACCGCAGGGCAAGTCCAGCCCCGGCCTGGTGGTCATTGCGGGCGTGGTGACCACGCTCTTCCTCTTCTGGTACCTGCATCTGCTGGTCCTGGGCCAGCTGACCCAGCTCGCCGACGGCTTGGCCATGCCGGATTCGATGGTCTTCGGATACGGCGAAGACCATCTGTCCGCGCTGCGTGCGGCCATGGACGCCGATGCCCTGGGCCAGCTCAGCTATGTGCACAAGACCGCCGGGGTGCTTTTCCCGCTGATCTTCGGCCTGACCTGGCTGCTGATAATCGGCCTGAACACCCAGCGCCGGACGCTGCGCTGGGTGCTCTTCAGTGCGCCGATCCTCTTTGTGGTCGCGGACCTGTGGGAGAACATCGCCATTGACAATGCCCTTGGCGCAGCCGAACTATCGGGAGGCGACGCCGCCCTGGCGTGCACGCTGACCGTCTCCCGCTGGATCCTGCTGGCCCTCAGCCTTGCGGCGTCCGTGGTTGCCGTCTTCACGCGACGGGTGGGACGGCCACCAGAACCGCTCGCCAAGGATGAAGGTTAGGGCCGGTACCACCACGGTCCGCACCAGCAGGGTGTCGAACAGGACACCGACGGCCACGATGATGCCCACCTGCGTCAGGGTCACCAGCGGAAGCACTCCCAGCACGGCGAACACAGCGGCCAGCAGGATACCGGCGCTGGTGATGACGCCGCCGGTGGAGCGCAGCGCCGCCAGCATGCCCTGCTTTGTTCCCATGGTGACCGCGTTTTCACGGGCCCGGGTGGTCAGGAAGATGTTGTAGTCCACACCCAGCGCCACCAGGAACAGGAAGGAATACAGCAGGGTCTGCACGTCCATGGCCGGGAAGTCCAGCACATTCTCGAAGACCAGCCAGCTCAGCCCGGTGGCGGCCAGGAAGGTCAGCAGCACCGAGGCCACCAGCAGCACCGGTGCTACCAGGGAGCGCAGCAGGATGGTGAGGACCAGGAAGACCAAGGCAATCACGGTGGTTCCCACCAGGACGGTGTCGTGCTGGTTGGCGGCGAGCTGGTCCACGCGTTCGGCGGCTTCACCGCCCACCAGAGCGCCGTAGTCCTCCCCGGCCAGGTCCGCGCGCAGGTCCGTGATGAAGGTGTTCGCCTCGTCGGTGCCTGCCTCGTAGCCGGTGATCAGTTCAATCCGGGTCTTGCCGTCATGCTCGGTGCCCGCCGTGGCCGCGGTAACGCCCTCGACGTCCTGCAGCTGTGAAACGGCGTCGTCGGCCGCGGCGGTGTCCACCAGGACGGTGACCGGCGAGGAGGAACCTGCCGGGAAGCCTTCAGCGAGCGTCTCGGCGGCTGTGACGGCCTGCGGCTTTTCGCGGAACTGTTCGTTCTCGCTGAGGCCAATCTGCAGGCTGAACAGGGCACTGCCCAGGGCCAGCAGGACGACGACGGCGATGCCGGCAATGGTCTTGGGGCGGCGCGCGGTGGCCTCACCCAGCCGGCCCCAGAACTTGCCTTCCTTGGCCGGGTCCCCCACCTTGGGCACAAACGGCCAGAACAGTTTGCGGCCCAGCAGCACCAGCGCCACCGGCAGGAGGAACAGGGCGCTGAAGATTGCCAGCACAATGCCGATGGCGGCGGAGAAACCCAGGCCCCGGTAGCTGGCGGTGTCAGTGAACAGCAGGGTCAGCAGCGCCAGGATCACGGTGCCGCCGGAGGCAATGATCGCCCCGCGGGTGCGGGTCAGGGCCTTGGCCATGGCTTCGTACACCGAGCTGTGGGCGCGCAGTTCCTCCCGGTAGCGGGCAATCAGCAGCAGCGCGTAGTTCGTGGCGGCACCGAAGACCAGCACGCTGGTGATGCCGACCGCGGACGGGTCCACGGTAATACCGGTGGCCGGGGCCAGCAGGTCCACCACCTTGGCGGCGAGCTGTTCAATGGCACCCACAATGGCCAGCGGCACAATCCACAGCCACGGAGAACGGTAGGTGATCAGCAGCAGCACGGCAACGACGCCGGCGGTGACGGTCAGCAGCACGAAGTTTGCCCCGGAGAACACTCCGGCCAGGTCCGCACTGAATGCGGCTCCGCCGGTCAGCTCCGCTTTGACCCCCTCAGGGGCTGCATCGGAAACGGCGCTGCGCAGGGCCTCCACTTCCGCGGAGACGGCGTCGCCGTCGTCGGCCGCTGCCTGCAGTGTCAGCGGCACGATCGCCACCAGCTTGTTTTCCGAAACCACAGGCGGAACCTGCGGCGGCGGGCCGGAGGCCCCGGCTTCGGTGGCCGCGGCATTGATCCCGGCAATGGCTGCAGTATCGGCGTCGGTCAGCGGACCGCCGTCTTCCCGGGAGATGACCACGATGGCGGAGGATTCCTGTGCGTCCGGGAATTCCTCAAGCAGTTCCGCAACCTGGGTGGACTGGTACTTGTCGTCCAGGCCGCCCACCCCCGTGGTGTCGTTTTCCTCGACTGGCAGGGCAAAAAGGCCAATGATGACGGCCACCCCGATCAGCAGAGTGACCCACGCCGTCTTGGCGTTCTTCACTATCCCTGCGTACATGTGCTTCTCCCGTGACGTAAGTATCTCCATTCGAAAGTATCTCAGATATCGAGATACTTCAATTCCAAGTTAGTATGGATCTTGTGGAAGATCAGGAACTGAGGCGCGACATCGTCGACGCAATCCGCGGTATGAGCGTGGACGGACAGCGTGTGGCGGATGCCTTTGCGCACACCCACGGACTCAACGCCACGGACATGCGGGCCCTGGTGCTCATCATGGAGGCGGAAATCCGCCACGAGGCACTGACCGCCGGGCAGCTGAGCGCCCGGCTGGGCACGTCCTCGGGTGCCACCACCGCGGTGATCGACCGGCTTGAACGCATCGGCCACATCCACCGCAACCGCACCCACTCGGACCGGCGGAAAGTCACCCTGCACTTTGAACCGCTGGCCATGGAGCTGGCCGGAGCATACTTCGGCCCGCTGGGTGCCATGAATGACGAAGTGATGTCCCGCTACACGGACCAGGAGCTGCGCACCATACTCGGCTTTATGCAGTCCATCCGCGAGAGCTATTCGCGGTACCTGGCCCGGCTGGCGCCCGACGGCAGCCAGGCAGCCGGGCCCGACGGCGCCGCACCGGAAACGCTGCAAACGGGCCGCGGGAGAAACGGGTAAGCTGATATCGCCCGCCGGGAAGCCCGGCGGTCCGCCTCCGTAGCTCAGTAGGATAGAGCGGCCCTCTCCTAAAGGGCAGGTCGTCGGTTCGATTCCGGCCGGGGGCACTTTCTGTTTTAAGGTCCCCTGCCTGCGTTCACGCGAACCGGCTAGCGCTGCAGCCCGGGGAAGGCCCAGATTCCCGAGGAACGCATCAGGTCCCGCATAATGACCATTTCTTCGTCCGGGCCCATAACAGACGCCTCTTCGGCGGTGGGGTAGTCGAGGTAGACGGCGTTGCCGATGTCGCGCGGCTTGCTGCCGGACAGATGGGCCAGCAGTTTCTCGGTCTCCCCGAAGACCACCAGGGCACGCCGCATGTGGCTGGCGCTGCTGATGAGCGTCATGCTTTCCACGCCGGCGTCCTGCGCCCGTTCAAGCGAGAAGAGTGCGTTCTCCACCGTGTCCGTTGCCAGGCCCTCCTTGATGATCCGGTCCTCCGCCACGCCGTTCTCCGTCAGCCAGCGGGCCATCGCATCCGACTCCGTGATGCCGCCCTTGGGAACGCCGCCAGTCACGATCAGCAGGGAATCGGGATACTTGTCCGCTGCCGCCTTCGCTACTTTGAGCCGTTCAATCAGTGTTTCTTCCATTTCACCCGTGTCCGAAAGTGCATAGCCGAGGACAACGAAGGCGTGGTGCTCAGCGGGCAGTCCGTCCGGGACCTTTGTGTTAAAGGGAACGGCGGCTACGTCGTCGACCGTCTGGATCCGCGCCTCAAACTCCGCGGCACGTTCAGGGTCCAGCCGCCGCAGTTCTTCCATCCCGGCTGTGTAGGCCGCGGTGTCACCGGTCACCTTTGAATACACGGTGTGCATAAGCCGGGCATTGAAGTTTTTCGGATCCAGGGCGAGGATGCCGGCGTAGGTGTCCATGGCCTCCGGAAGCTTCTTCTGCAGCACCTGTGCCGAGGCCAGTGAATACCTCAGGTCCACGTCCCACGGGTCCATTTCCACCGCCTGCGCAAATGCCTGCGCCACCACGTCGTAATCCCCGTGCAGGGTGATGCCTTGGAAGATTTCCTCTTCGGCCTGCAATAGGTCGCCGCCGTACCAGTAGTAGTGCATCGCGATGGCCTCCAGGGCGTCGATGCGCTCGCCTGTGGGGGCGTTGTTGCGGACCGCGCTGAACAGTGACTCGAGCGACTCCCCCTCCCCGCCGGCGTCGGCCCCCGGAGAGGACATACCCGGGGAGGCCGTGGCCGAAGCAGTGGCGCCGGCCGGACCGGAACAGGCCGAAAGCGCAACGACTGAGGCGAGCAGGACGCCCGCAGCGAGTTTCATCATGTCCGCTCCTATGGATTGCTTACTTCACGGCACCCGCGGTAAGTCCGCCGATGAGGCGCTTTTCGATGACGGCAAAGAGAATAATCACCGGCACAATGGCGACGATTGACACGCCGAAAACGTACTGCCAGCTGGTGGCGTATTGGCCGATGAACTTAGTCAGCGCCACGGACAGGGGCTGGTTCTCCGCCGTGGACATAATCACGAGGCTCGCCGCGAACTCGTTCCAGGACGCCACAAAAGTGAAAATCACCGCTGTCACAATCCCCGGCCAGACCAGCGGCAGGTTGATCCGCATCAGCACTTTGAGCCGTCCGGCGCCGTCGATCTGTGCCGCTTCGTCAATCTCCTGCGGAATGGCGGCAAAGAAGCTGTGCATGATCCATAGCGCGAAGGAGAGGTTGAAGGCCGCGTTAATCAGGATCATGGCCACCCATGTGTCGTTCAGGTCCAGCCACAGCATCTGCCGGAACAGTCCGGCCGTGAGGACCGCCGGCTGGAGCATCTGGGTCACAATCACCAGGAACAGGAAGACCAGCCGGCCCGGGAACCGGAACCTCGCGGTGTAATACGCGGCCGGGGTGGCCACCAGCAGCACCAGCAGCGTGGCTAGGACCGCAATGATGATGGTGGACAGCAGGTTGTAGGTCAGCGGGGTTTCCGGGGTGGACCACATGGACTGGTAGTTGCCGAACTGCAGCCCGTCCCCGGGCAGGTACTCGGGGGGAACCGAAAGGATTTCCGACCTGGTTTTCAGCGACCCCACCAGCATGATGAGGTACGGGGTGAGGAAAACCAGGGCAATCAGCGCACCGATGACCGTGCGCGCCCACATCCGCCGGGCACTGACATTGTCGGCGCCGTAGCGCCGCTTCCGGGGTTCCGCAGCGGGCACGGAACCTGCCGGGGGCGCAGGGGCAGTGACGGCCATGTCAGGCCTCCTTCATGGGTCGAACGATCTTCACGTAGGCGGCCACTATCACCAGCACGACGGCGAAATTAACGACGCTGAGCGCACTGGCCACATCCAGGCGCCGGTCGAACTGCAGGACCTTGAAGATGTACGTCATCAGGGTGTCGGCGCTGTAGCCCGGAATGGACCCGGTCATGATCCTCAGGATGGGCAGGTTGTTGAACACGTTGATGATGTTGATCAGCACCGCCACCGCCAGGGCGCCGCGCAACTGGGGAAGCACCACGCTGAAGTAGGTGCGCACCGGTCCGGCACCGTCCATCTTGGCCGCTTCCAGCGCGTCCCCCGGCACGGCCTGCAGGCCGGCCAGCAGCGTGTAGGTAGTAAAGGGGATGGATACAAACACACCCACCACAATGGCGGCGGCGAGCGCCGTGGCCGTGTTCTTGGTGAACCCGTAGGAGGCATCCATCAGCCCCACGTCCACCAGGAACTTGTTAATGATGCCGTAGTCGCGGTCCAGGCCGTAGTAGAACACGGTGGTAGTCATGACCACGCTGGCCGCCCACGGGACCACCACTGCCATCCGCACAAAGGTGCGTCCTGGAAACGGCTTGTTCAGGAAGTTCGCCAGGGCCAGTGAAATGGCCACGGTCAAGGTGACCACCACCACCACCCAGACCACTGTGTTAAGCAGGATCCGCGGCAGGTTGGGGTCCTCGAAGACGGTGAGGAAGTTCGCCGCTCCCACACCCTCCACATTGGTGCCGGCCTGGCTGATACGCCGGGTGGAGCTGTAGATCATGTAGCCGGCGGGGAAAATAACAATGCCGAAGATCAGCAGCAGGACCGGACCGATCCAGGGCAGCGCGGCCCACACGCTTTCATTGCTGCCCCGCCGCTTGCCGGTACGCAGGCGTACCTGCCGAAGTGTGCTCATGGAGTTCAACCTGTTCTGGGACTGGTGGGGCCGCCGCCTGCGCCGGGCAGCGGCCCCGGGCGGATCAGGCTGCGTCAGCCTTGGACTGGATCTGCTCCAGGACTGCCTTGGGCTCCTGGTCTTCAAGCTGGCCCATCAGCGACTTGAAGGCGCCGTCCGTGGTGTTCCAGGCCGGGTTGGTAGTGGGGTAGAACTTGGCGCTGGGGAGCATGTCCAGGAAGGTCGACAGGTCCTCATCCGAGGCCATCGCCTTGGAGCCGCTCTTGGTAGTCGGCAGGAACCCTTCGGTCTGGACCCAGTCCACGTAGTTGTCCTCGGCGTAGAAGAAGTCCATGAATGCGGTGATGGCTTCCTGCTTATCCTCGTCGTTCTTGAAGGCCATCAGCCGGTCCGCTACGCCCAAGGTGGAGGGCTCGCCGGTGCGGGTGGGAACACTGGCTATGCCGTAGTTCAGGTCCGGGTTGTCCTCGGCAATCTGGCCTACTGTCTGGGGCAGGGCGTAGACCATGCCGATCTTGCCCTGTGCGAACACGTTGATCATGGGGGTACGCTGCGTGGCTCCCGGATCCGGCTGGGTCACGCCCCCGGCAATCATTTTCTTCATGAATTCGGCGGCCTCGAGGTTCTCCGGGGTGTCCACGGCTATGGCGGATTCGTCGCCGAAATCTCCGCCGTTGCCAGCAAACCAAATCAGGCTTTCACCCTGTGCTTCCTCGGAGCCCAGCGGCATGCCGTAGCCGGGGGTCCCGGTAGCCGAGATTTTCTGCGCAGCTGCATACAGTTCATCCCAGGTGGTCGGAGGCTCGGCCACACCCGCAGCCTGGAACAGGTCCTTGTTGTAGAAAAGGGCGCGCACCGAGGCAATGAGCGGGAATCCGTACTGCGTGCCGTCCAGCGTCTCATTGGCCGCAAACGAGTCCTGGAAGTCGCTGATGGTTTCGTCGGACGCCACGTCCTCTGCCGGGTAGAGCAGTCCCTCATCGGCAAAAGCCGAAAACGCTCCGCCGTTGTAGATGTCCGGAGCTTCGCCGGACTGGATCTTGGTCTGCAGCACCGATTCGAGGTTTTCCCACGACTCAACCTGCAGGTTGACCGTGATCCCTTCATTGGCGGCTTCAAAATCCTCGATGACGCCCTCCCACAGCGCCTTGGTGCCGTCCGAGTAGCTCGGCACCAGCAGGTCGATGGAACTTGCGTCGCCGTCACCGTCGGAACCGCTGCCCCCGAAACCGCAGGAGGAAACGGCCAGTGCTCCGGAGGCTGCCAGCGCCACCAGGCCAATTCGAAGTGTGCTCTTCATTGGGTCCTCTTTCAATTGGTTCCCGCCCGGTGCCGAGGGTGCCGAGGGCGGGAAACCGGATAGTAGCGGGCCGCATTCCGCGGCGGGGAGGAACGTGCTGGGGAAGGTAATGCTGAAGTAGGTGTGATGGAAGTTGATAAGTATGCAGGACTATCAATCAGGCTCCGTCAGCCTGTTGCAGGAAATAATTGCCCTCTCCGGGCGCGCAGTCAACCCCTTCTGCGGGATATTTACTGCTCGAGTTACCCCTGTCCCGCGGTTGCAGGGTCAACTTGGGCCTCCAGCGGGGTCGAAGTGCATGATTTTTATTGATCTATAGACACGCATACCAATCAAAGTCCATCATTGAGGGACTTTCCGTAGTTGCCGGGCCAGTCACACACCTAGGAGCACCATGTCCCATCTCCCGCCGAGCCGGCATTCCTTCGGGGAATCCGTCCTGGCCTTCGATGTGGGCGGGACAGATATCAAGGCCGCCCTCCAGGACAACGACGGCGTGTTCCACTCCCTGCAGCGGGTCCCCACGCCCCGGGACGCAGCGAGCCCCGGCGAGGCGATAATCCGCGAAGTATCCGGGCTGGCCCGCCGGTACGTGCGCGAGTTCCCGCAGGCATCGGTGCGGGCCCTTGGCTTTGTGGTGCCCGGCCTCGTGGATGAGCAGGCCGGGATCGGCATTGTTGCGGCGAACCTCGGGTGGCGGAACTTCCCGTTTGCCCGGCGGCTGCGCGAGGAGAACGGCATGCTGCCGGTAGCGTTCGGGCACGACGTCGGCCTAGCCGGTGAGGCGGAAATGCACCTCGGTGCCGGACGCGGGCTGCGGGATGCAGTGGTCCTGATCATCGGCACGGGGATTGCCGGAGCGGTGTTCTGTGACGGACGCAGGGTACGTGCAGGCGGTTTTGCCGGGGAAATAGGCCACTCACCTGTCCCGTCGGGTACGCAGTGCGCGTGCGGGGCCTACGGGTGCCTGGAAACGGTGGGCTCGGCCGGTGCCATCGTCCGGCGCTACAACGAACGAACGGGCAATCGGGCAACCGGTGCGGAAGCGGTGCTCAGGGCAGCCCGGGCCGGGGAGCCGGCAGCCCGGGAGGTGTGGGACCAGGCGGTGGCAGCCCTGGCCGAGGGAATCTGCCAGCTGGCCGCGGTGCTGGGGACCGAGGCAGTGATCCTGGGCGGCGGACTGTCCCAGGCCGGAGACGAATTAACCGGGCCCCTGGTCCGGGCTCTGGACTCACGGTTGTCTTTCCACCGCCGCCCGGACATCCGGGTGTCCACCCTCGGACAGGATGCCGGGCTTATGGGCGCGGCGCTGCATGCACGGGGGATGCTGGGGGAACCGGCGTGAACGGGTGGGGCCGCGCAGGCGGTGTCCTGACCGTGACCGCCAATCCCGCCCTGGACGAGACCTATACTGTTTCGGCCTTCACCCCGGGCGGCAGCCACCGGGTTTCCCCTCCCCTGGTCCGGGCCGGCGGCAAAGGCCTCAATGTTGCACGGGTGGCGCACCAGCTCGGCGCGCCGGTGCTGGCCGTTGCCACCTGCGGCGGGCTGACCGGCGAGCGCTGCCGTGAGGACCTCCTCGGCAGCGGAATCCCGCACCGGCTGGTGCCGGTCACCGCGGCAACGCGGCGGACCATGGCGTTCGTGGACAGCACCTCGGGCCTCACCAGCATCTTCAACGAAACCGGGCTGCCCCTCGCCTCCGCCCAGTGGCAGGAACTTGAACGCCAGGTGGACGCCGCCATGTCCGGGGCAAGCGTGGTGGTGGGCTCAGGCAGCCTCCCGCCGGGGGCCCCTGCCGGGTTCTACCCGGATCTGGTCCACGCCGCGGCCGGCCTGGACATCCCCTGCATCATCGACGCCTCGGGCGCGGACCTGGTGCGGGCGGCCGAGGCTGGTGCCTTCGCACTCAAACCCAACCAGCACGAGCTGAGGGAAGCCACCGGCGAAGAAGACCTGCGCCGGGCGGCGCGTTCCCTGCTCGACGCCGGCGCGCGGACGGTTTTCCTCAGCTGCGGGGAGGCTGGACTGCTCGCGTTTTCCGCAACGGATCCGGACCACTACTTGCACGCCCGGCTGGGACGGACCCTGGCCGGCAACCCCACCGGCGCAGGCGATGCGGCGGTGGCCGCCGTCGCGGTGACTCTGGCCGCCGGCAGCCGGGACACCGCCCGCATGCTCCGCCTGGCGGCCGCCTGTTCCTCCGCCGCCGTGCTGATGCCGGCGGCCGGTGAAATCCCGTCCAGCTACCGCTCCCTGCAGGAGCAGATCACCATCACCTTGCATCATGACCGCACCGCATCCGCTGTACTGGAGGAAAACTGATGGGTCTTACACCAACCCGGGCACTCGTGGCGGACGCTTTTGCCGCAGGGAACGGCATCGGCAGCTTCAATGTCCTGCACCTGGAGACGGCGGAAGCCATTGTCGAGGGCGCCGAAGCGGCAGGGCTGCCGGTGATACTGCAGATTTCGGAGAACTGCGCCTCCTACCACGGCGCCCTTGAACCGCTGGCGGCAGCATGCCTGTCCGTGGCCTCGGCCGCAGCCGTGCCCGTTGCCCTGCATCTGGACCACGCGCAGGATGAGGACCTGGTGCACCAGGCGGTCCGGCTCGGCTTCGGCTCGGTGATGTACGACGGCGCGCACCTGCCGTACAGCGAGAACGTGGCGGCCACGGCACGGGTGGTTAAGCATGCCGAGCCGCTGGGCGTGTTTGTGGAGGCCGAGCTGGGGAAGATAGGAGGCAAGGACGGTGCACACGCTCCCGGGGTACGGACGGATCCCTTCGAAGCAGCGGACTTTGTGATGTCCACCGGCGTCGACGCGCTGGCCGTTGCCGTAGGTTCCTCGCATGCCATGGCGCAGCGCACTGCCGCACTGGACCTGGACCTCATCGCGGAACTGCACTCGGCCCTGCCCATCCCCCTGGTCCTGCATGGTTCCTCCGGGGTTGCAGATGCCATGCTGGCTGCCGCCATCACCGCCGGGATGACTAAGATTAACGTTTCCACGCACCTGAACGGCTTCTTCACCCGCGCCGTGCGCCAGTCGCTTGGAACCGACCCGGACCTGGTCGACTCCAGGAAGTACTTCTCCGCAGGCCGCCGGGCGCTCGCCCCCGAAGCAAGCCGTTTGCTGTCCCTCTTCGCGCTGAGCGCGAACGCGGAAAAGGCTGTCACCCATGGAAAAGACTGAGCGGCTCAACTCCATCCTCGACCTCCTGGCTGCGCGCGGCCACGTGCAGGTTGAGGACGTCATGGCCGAGCTGAAGGTATCCCCCGCCACCGCCCGGCGGGACCTGGATACCCTTGCCGCCCAGCGGCTCCTCACCCGGACCCGCGGGGGTGCCACCATGGAGGCAGTGGCCTATGACCTGCCGACCCGGTACACCCGCGATGACCACACTGCGCAAAAGCAGGCCATCGCGCAGGCCGCCAGTGCGCTGGTGCCCAAAGGCGCGGTGATCGGACTTTGCGGCGGAACCACCAGCACGGCCATTGCCCAGGCCCTGGGCATGCGCCGGGACCTGATGGAACCGTCCAGCAAACCCACGCTCACGGTTGTCACCAATGCCATTAACATCGCCGTGCAACTGGTGGTCCGGCCGAATATCCGCGTTATGGTGACCGGCGGCGTCGTGAACCCGAGATCCTATGAGCTGGTGGGGCCCTACACCGATGTGATCCTTCAGCGCGTAGCCCTGGACCTGGCCTTTGTGGGGGTCAACGGGCTCGACGCCGAGGTAGGCCCCACAGTCAGCGATGAAGGGGAGGCTGCAGTGAATTCGCTGATGTCGCAGCGGGCCTCCGAAACCTACATCGTGGCCGACTCCTCCAAAATCGGCACCCGGAGCTTCGCGACGCTGAGCGGCTACGTCTTCAGCAACCTGATCACCGACAGCGGTATCACCGAGGGCGAGAAAGCGGAGTTCGAAAGCCGCGGAACCCGGGTTATTGTGGGGCCGGCCAAAACGGTCACCGGGTCCGCCCAGCGGGCAGGGAGCTGACAATGCATGTAGTGATCCTTGACAGTCCTGCCGAGGTGGGGGATTTCGCGGCGCAGGAAATCCTGCGCGGTGTGGCGGCCGGGCAGCTCCGCACCCTGGGCGTCGCCACCGGATCCTCTCCGCTGGCGATCTACGAAGTCCTGGAGCGGCACCGCAGCCCGCAACTGTCCGCGCTGCAGGCCTTTGCCCTGGACGAATACGTGGGCCTGGACCCGCAGCACCCGGAGAGTTACGCCTCAGTGATCCACCGCGAGGTCACCGAACGGCTGGGCCTGGACCCTGCCAACGTGCACGTGCCGAACGGTACGGCCGCGGATCTGGCTGCCGCCTGCGCGGATTTCGAGGCCGCCATCCGTGCAGCCGGCGGTATTGACCTGCAGATCCTGGGCATTGGCCGGAACGGGCACATCGGCTTCAACGAGCCCACGTCGTCGCTGGCGTCCCGCACCCGGGTCAAAACCCTCATGTCCGCCACCCGGCGGGACAACGCCCGTTTCTTCGCCGACGCATCGCAGGTGCCCGCCCTGTGCCTCACCCAGGGACTGGGTACCATCGGTGAAGCGCGGAAGGTGCTGCTGGTGGCGCAGGGGAAGGCGAAGGCTCGGGCCGTTGCGGACGCGGTGGAGGGCCCGCTGTCCAGCATGTGCCCCGCCTCCGTGCTGCAGATGCACCCGCACGCCACGTTTGTCCTGGACCCCGACGCCGCCGCGGAACTGAAGCTGCAGGACTACTACCGGGAGGTCCGCAGCGGGATGGACACCCTGCGGTAGGCCCGGCCTAGGACCTGGCGGCGGTATCGCTTTCCGCTGCCGGATCTGCTGCGAACTGTGTGTTGTAGAGCTCCGCGTAACGTCCTCCCTGTGCCAGCAGCTGCGAGTGCGTGCCCTGCTCCGCAATCCGTCCGTCCTCAATCACCAGGATGCGGTCCGCGTTGCGGATGGTGGAGAGCCGGTGCGCAATAACGACGGCGGTCCGGCCCTGCAGGGCCTCCCCCAGGGCGGCCTGGACCGCGGCCTCGGACGTCGAGTCCAGGGCCGCCGTCGCCTCATCCAGGATGACGATGCGCGGTTGTGCCAGCAGCAGCCGTGCAATGGTCATGCGCTGGCGTTCACCGCCGGAAAGCCGGTACCCGCGCTCCCCCACCATGGTCTCCAGCCCGTCCGGCAGGGAGCGCACCATGTCCTCGAGCCGGGCCCGGCGCAGTGCGTCCCAGACCTCTTCGTCGCTGGCCCCGGGGTTCGCCAGGAGCAGGTTGGCCCGGATGGTTTCGTGGAACAGGTGCCCGTCCTGCGTGACCATGCCCAGGGCCTGCCGGATGCCGGCAAAGCTCAGGTCACGGACGTCGGTGCCGGAGAAGCGCACAGCACCCGAGTCGACGTCGTAAAGCCGGGAGAGCAACTGCGCAATGGTGGATTTGCCGGCGCCGGAAGTGCCTACCAGGGCTACCGTCTGGCCCGGGTCCACCCGGAAAGATATCCCGTGCAGGACTTCCTCGCCGCCGCGTGTGTCCAAAACGGCCACGTCCTCCAGCGAGGCCAGGGAAACCTTGTCCGCGGTGGGGTACGCGAAGCGCACGTCGTCGAACTCCACGCTCAGCGGACCGGCGGGCACCGGGGCGGGGCTGTCCTTTTCCCGGATGAGGGGGCGCAGGTCGAGGATCTCGAAGACCCGCTCGAAACTCACCACCGCGCTCATAACCTCGACGCGGGCATTGGCCAGGGAGGTCAGCGGCGCGTACAGGCGGGTCAACAGCAGGGCCAGGGTGACGACGTCGCCCGTGTTCAGGCTTCCCTGCAGGGCCAGATAGCCGCCCAGCCCGTAAACCAGGGCCAGCGCCAGGGCAGAAACCAGGGTCAGGGCGGTCACGAAGACCGACTGCATCATGGCGGTCTTGACGCCAATATCGCGGACCCGGGACGCGCGCAGGGCGAATTCCCGGGATTCGGCGTCGGGCCGGCCGAACAGCTTGATCAGGGTGGCACCGGGGGCGGAGAACCGCTCGGTCATCTGGGTGCCCATCGAGGCATTGTGGTTGGCGGCTTCGCGCCGCAGGGCGGCCAGCCGTCCTCCCATCCGCCGGGCCGGCAGCAGGAACACCGGCAGCAGCAGCATGGCCAGCACAGTCACCTGCCAGGACGTCCCGAGCATCACGATCAGGGTCAGCACCAGGGCGACGACGTTGCTCACCACTCCGGAGAGGGTGCCGCTGAAGGCCTGCTGGGCGCCAATGACGTCATTGTTCAACCGGCTGACCAGGGCGCCGGTGCGGGTACGCGTGAAGAACGCCACCGGCATTTTCTGCACGTGGTCGAACACCGCGGTCCGCAGGTCCAGGATGACGCTTTCACCAATGCGCGAGGAGAACCACCGGGTGGCGAGGGAGACGGCGGCGTCGGCAACGGCGACGACGGCGATCAGCAGGGCCAGCCGAACCACCACGCCGGGAGCGGTCCCGGCCACGATGGAGTTGACCACCTCGCCGGCCAGTACAGGCGTGGCCACGGCAAGGAATGCCCCGACCACCGACAGCAGGACAAAGCCCAGCAGCCGGAAACGGTAGGGAGCGGCGAAACGGATGATCCGCTTCAGGGTTTCCCGGGAGATCTTCCGGTCATTTCCGCTGCCGCGCGAGATTTTGTGAAGCGAGCTCCAGGCTGCGCCTTCCATACTCATGTGTTTTCCTCCGTTGTATGCACGTTCCAGCTTAAGCCCCTGTCCCGCTCCGGCCCGGCCGATCGCCAGGGGCTGAAACCGCCGGCGACTTTCCTTTCCACAGCGTGAAACATGTCACGGAATTGGCGCCGTGCGCTGATACACTTCGAAACGCTGCCCCCGTGCTGAACCGGGCACCTACGAAAGGCCGCTATGTCTCCGGCACTGAAACCCCCTGCTGCCCCCACGGAGGGCGTACCCACCTTGGACGCTTCCGTGCCGGAGGCGGCCCCCGGGGCTGTCCCCACGGACGGCGCCGCACGCCGCTGTACCGCGCTGGTGGCCGTGCAGCGGCCAGACGTGTTCTCGGTGACCGCCGGAATCCTCGCCGCCGCGGGGCTGGAACCTGTTGCCGTCCGGGACTTGGACGGGGCCGTTGCTTCCGCACGGGCTGCCGAACCGGTACTCGCCGTTGTCGATTCCAGTGTCCGCCGGATCGCTGGAATGGACCTGCTTAAGCGCCTGCGCCATGAAGTACCGGCCTTGACCAAGCTGCCGGTGATCCTGGTGGCGGACGAAGCCGGCCTCGACATAGACCTTATGGTCGAACTGGGAATTGCGGACTTTGTCGCCAGTCCGGTAGACCCCGATGACCTGACCCGCCGGGTGGACCTTATGCTGGCGACCGCCGAGGCGCGCCGGGGCCGCCGGATGACTGCAGCCCGGCTGCGCGAGGACACCCGCCGCATTTCCGCGTCCATCCGTGCCACCAATGATCCGCAGCAGATGTCGGAAGTAGTGGTCCACGGACTCGGCGAGACCTTCCAAGCGGACCATGTCTTCCTGATGACGTTCCCGGACGAGCGCGTTCCCGAGCTGGCACTGTCCTGGAGCCGTGAGGGAGCCACCGGTTCCATTCCAGCACTGGCGGGATCCACCGCCGTCGAGCTTGCGGAAAAGCTGTGGGTACGGGGCCGCGGACTCGCCGTCGAAGACCATCGCCAGCCGGCCGGCGACGAGCCGGTCCCGCTGAGCCCGGCGTCATTGGCCGCCGGGCTCGGGACGTCCATGATTGTGCCGCTGGGCCACGGGGATAAGGCCTTCGGTTTGGTGTGGCTTGCCGGTGAACGCGGCCCCCGGGACTGGACCAGCACTGAAACCTCCCTGATCCAGCATGCCAGCGGAAACCTTGCCCACGGGCTGGTGCAGGGAAACCTGATCACCGCGCAGCGGATGGTGCTCAAACGCCTGCGGGAACTGGACCAGGCGAAAACGGATTTCGTGGCCACCGTCAACCATGAGCTGCGGACCCCGCTGACCTCCATCACCGGATACCTCGACCTCATCCTGGACGGCTCCGGCGGCGACATCCCCGCCGACGTCGCGGAAATGCTGAAGATCGTAGGCCGCAACGCGGTGCGGCTCAACCAGTTGATTACCGACCTGCTCACCATCTCCCGCCAGGATGCCGACGAGGGCACCCTGGATGTTGAAGAGGTGGACCTTCATGAGCTGCTCCAGGCGGTTGCGGCGTCCCTGGCCCCTGCGGCCGGCGCGAACAACCTGGATCTGCGCTTGGAGCTCGGCCCGGATCCGCTCTGTGTGGACGGTGACAGCGCTGCCTTGGAGCAGGTTTTCACCAACCTCTGCTCCAATGCCGTGAAGTTCACCCCCGCTGGCGGATCCGTCCTGGTCCGGGCAGAGCTGGTGCGTGCCGAGGGCGCCGGGCCGAGCGTCCGAGTGCAGATCACGGATACCGGAATCGGCATCCCCGAAGCCGAGCTGCCCAATCTCTTCCGCCGGTTCTTCCGCGCTTCCAACGCCACCTCGGCCGCCATTCCCGGAACCGGGCTTGGCCTGGCCATTGTGCAGGACATTGTGCTGCAGCACGGCGGGGAACTGGGCGTCGAATCGAAGGTGGGTTCGGGCACCACCGCAACGGTCCTGCTGCCCGCAGGCCGTTAGGCGTACTCCGCACCGGCACCCGGACCCGGGGCCGGTTAGGCGGACACGGGACCGTGGGCGCTAGGCGCTTACCGCGGTGACCGGGGCCAGGATCCGTTCGGGTGCCGAATAGCAGTTGAGCGAGGTGCCGCGGCTGAATCCAATCAGCGTGAGCCCCGCGTCCTGGGCCAATTCCACGGACAACGCCGACGGTGCGCTTACGGCGGCGAGCACCGGGATGCCGGCCAACTGCGCCTTCTGGACCAGTTCGAACGAGGCCCGGCCGGAGACCTGCAGCACCATGCCGCGCAATGGCAGCAGCCCGGCGCGAAGGGCCCAGCCCACCACCTTGTCCACCGCATTGTGCCGGCCCACGTCCTCACGCAGGCACAGCAGCTCCCCTTCGGCGCTGAAGAGTCCGGCCGCGTGCACGCCGCCGGTCCGGTCGAAGACCTTCTGCCCTTCGCGCAACCGGTCCGGCAGGGACGCGAGCATCTCCAGGGGCAACCGGACGCCGTCGCCCTCCAAATCAAAGTGGGAGGACTTGCGCACGGCCTCGATGGAGGCCGTGCCGCAGATGCCGCAGGAACTGGAGGTATAGACGTGCCGTTCCATTCCGGTATCCGGCAGCGGGGTCCCGGGCCTCAGCTGTACATCCACCACGTTGAAGGTCTGTTTGCCGTCCTCATCCACACCCGCGCAGTAGCGCAGGCTGATGAGCTGGCCGGGCTCCCAGATCACACCCTCCGAGACCAGGAAACCGGCTACCAGGTCAAAGTCGTCGCCGGGGGTGCGCATGGTGACGGTGAAACTCTTTCCTCCCACCCGGATCTCCAGCGGCTCCTCCCCCGCCAAGACGTCGTCGCGCCGGCTGACGTTTCCGTCCAGCCGGAATTTCGTGACCCGTCCCCGTGTGGTGACCCGTCCCATGATGCCTCCCTGATTCCTGTTTCCTGCTTATATGTTGCCCCTCCGCGGCGGGATCCGCAGTCAGCGGGTGCCCGCCTACGGCACGTTATCCTGCGGGCGCCCGGTTGACCTGCCAGGGCAGGGGAAGGGCCATCACTGCTTGGTCCCTGATGCAGCCTTCGGGCGGCACCACCATCACGGCGTCCGCTTCGGCCAGGCCGCGCAGCATGCCGGAGCGGAAGTAGGGGGACGGCATGGCCCGGTCCTCCTGGATACTGCACGGCACCAGCCTGGTGCGGCCGGGCAGCGGTTCCAGGTCCACACCGGCCAGCACGTGGCGTTCCCGGGAAATCGGAGCGCCGCGCAGTCCGTCCAAGAGGGGCTGGAGGATGGTAAAAACGGCCATCATGGCTGCCAGCGGGTTACCCGGCAGGGCCACCAGGAGCCTGCCGTCCCGGAGCCGGGCGAGCATGGTGGGGTGGCCCGGACGCATCGCAATCCCGTCGATCAGGAGCTCGGCTTCCACTTCTTCCAAGGCACGGCGCAAGTGGTCGGCCTCGGAACGTCCGGTACCGCCGGTGGTGATGAGGACGTCGCCGGAGGACATCGCAATAGACATTTCGTCCGTGGCTTCGCTGCTGAGCGCTGCTACCACTTCCTCCAGCCGGTCCGGGAGCCGGCGCACCACATCCACCTTGCCGCCGAGCATGGACACCAGCTGCGGCAGCTGCGGTCCGAAGGTATCCCGGACCTGGCCCGGTTCCGGGAGCCCCGCATCAATCACTTCATCACCGGTCAGCAGCAGGGACACCCGCGGTGAACGCAGCACCGGCAGCGTGTCGTGGCCGCAGACGGCGGCCAGGGCAATATGGGCAGGGTTGAGCAGCTTGCCTGCGGGGATGGTGGTCTCTCCGGCAGATGCCTCTTCCCCGGCGGGCCGGATGTGCTCCCCGGCGGCCGGTTCGGATTCGCGGGCCCGGTCGTTGCGGGTCAGGCGCGGCGGCGTGGTGTTCGAAACAGAGCCGCTCTCGGACCGCAGGACGGCGTCGGCGCCTTCGGGAATCAATCCGCCCGTGAGGATTTTCACGGCTTCCCCGGGCTGCAGCGCCCGCCGCCCGGACTCCTTGTGGATCTGCCAGCGTTCCACTTCCGGTTCCTCCTGGGTGATGACCGTCCAGGGCGGAGGCCCGGCTATGGCCCAGCCGTCCATTGCGGCGGAAGCATAATGCGGGACGGGCTGCAGCGCGGAGGTCTCCAGGGCAAGGATCCGCCCCAGCGCTTCGTCCAGTGGAACGGTTTCGTAGGGCAGCGGGCGGGCGGCGGCATAGGCCGCGTGCCGGGCCTGGGCCCAAGACGCATTGGGTTGTGCGGGCAGGATAACGGGAGCGCTTTTTTCACTCATTGCGCATCCCCTTCGTCTGCTGCGTCCCGGCATTCGGCGGCTGCCACCGCCATGGCCGAACGCATGGACGCGGCGTCGGTCGCCTGTCCGCTGCCGGCAGCCAGTCCCGCTGCGTACCCGGCAATAAAAGTGGTCAACGGCGCTGCCGGCCGCACCACGTTGTGGGCTGCGGCCGCAGCGAGGTCAAGCACGGCGGAGATATCCACGGGTGTCCCCTCGAGCTCCAGTGCCTTGAGCAGTCTCCCGCTCCACGCCTCGAGTTGTTCCTGCTGGCTTGGCATTAGTGCTCCTTCGCTTCGCTGGACGATGCTGTTAACGCGGTTCCTTCGGTGCTTACGCCCAAGATCCGCGCGTCCGCCCAAGTGTCGACATCGGCGGTACTCATGGGGGGAACATCAACACCCCTCCATTGCACCCTAGCAAGCAGAGCCTTCATGGACATGTTCGTCAGGCCGCCGGGTGCATGGCCGAGGACGGCCTGACGAAGGTCTGCGGTCCGGTACAGGCCCGCCAGCGGCTGGCTCCTGCCGTCAGCGTCAAGGGCCAGAAGGGTGGAGTCGCCGTCGGAATCATCGCTGCCGGCCGCATCCAGGAGGACTCCGGCCGCGGAGGCAATTCGCGGCATATCGCAGGCCAGGACCAGCGTCCAGTCACCCGAGGCGGGCAGGGCTTCCAGCCCCGCTGCAACAGCGGCTGCCGGGCCGCCGAACTCCGGTTCCTCCCGCACCAGCACGGTTTCGCGGGACGCGTCCTCAAGCAGCGGCAGCAGTGAGCCCGGTCCCACTACGGCCACACGCCGGGCCCCGGCAACCGCGTCCAAGGTGGTTTCCAGCAGGGTGCGCCCACCGGTACGCAGCAGTGCCTTGGGGCTGCCGCCGAGGCGGGAGGAACGGCCGCCGGCGAGGATTACGGCGTCGTACACCGGAACAACGGGCATCAGGCGGCAGTGTCGTTCTGCAGGAAGGGGTCCCATTGCGGTGACGGACGCTCCAGTTCGCGGATCTGCCAGCGCGCTCCACGGGGCGCCTTCGGGGAAATACGCAGCTGCCAGCCAAGCTGTGCCAACGTCCTGTCGCCCTTCGTATTGTTGCAGCGCAGGCAGCATGCAACCAGGTTCTCCCAGCTGTCATCGCCGCCGCGTGAACGGGGAACAACATGGTCCACCGTGGCTGCCGCCTTTCCGCAGTACGCGCATTCGTGGTTATCCCGGCGCAGCACGCCCCGACGGGTGGCAACGGTGCCCTCCCGGTACGGGACCCGGACGTACCGGTGGAGCAGGATAACCGAGGGTCTGGGGAGGATTTCAGAGGGCCCGACTACCGGCTCGCCGCTCTCCGCCACCACACTCGCTTTCCCGCTCAGGACCAGCACCAGCGCGCGGCGGAAGGTGATCACGGCCAGCGGTTCATATCCAGCATTCAGAACGAGAGTGCGCATGCACATACCTCTTCGTCGGCCGTCCATGAGCCAGTGAATACTAGACACCGGCACACTTACGGCACATCGGATTGTCTATGCAAGAGTATGACGGGAATGCAGTCTTGGCCATTTTCGGGGCCGAAACCTTGCCCTGGGCGCTGGCGCCTTCTTCCGCCGTCCGGGTCCGTCCCCGGGGACGGACCCGGACGGTTAACGGCAAAAGCTCCCCCCGAAGGAGGAGCTTTTGGCCGGAGAGAAAAGCCGTTATCCGCCTACGCGGATGTAGACGCCGCCCGAGCCGAGTTCTGCCGGTGCCACAACGGTGCTGTTGCCGTTGAAGCCGCCGTGCACGGCTTGGCCACCGCCTACGTATACGGCAATGTGGGCCAGGCCCATGCCGCCGTCGGCGTAGTAGATCAAGTCACCGGGCATGGCCTCGGCTGCGCTGACCGTCCGTCCAAGGGACAGGTAGCCTGCAGGCCATCCGTGGAAGTTGATCCCCGCAGCCGCCAGGGCATTGGTCACCAGCATGGTGCAGTCCTGGTTGACGCCCAGCTGGGCGTAGGCTGCTGCAGCAATGGTGGCGGCCAGCCCTGAGGGGCTGCCCTGCGGTGCCGGTGCGGCGGCGGTGTTGACCCCTGCCGCCGGAGCTGTGTTGGATGCCGGACGGGCAACCTGCGCAGCACCTGCGGCCGGCATTTCCTGAACCTGGAGAGCGGTCTGCGCCTCTTCCACCACAGGGGCTGCCGGCGCCGACGCGGGAGTGGTGCCCGCAATGCCTTCGAACTCAAAGTGAAGCACAGCTTCTGCAGACACTTTGTCGAGCTTTGCTGCCGTGAGATCCAGGGTGCTCGTCTGGACATCCCGCAGGGGCTCCGTGCCGGAAGCATTGGCGGCCACACCGGTGGTGAGGACCAAGCCTGAGGCAGCTGCGATAACGGCAGCCTGGCGGCCAACCGTTCCTGCGTTTGCACTGACCGCACCTGCAAGGGCGTTCAGCGTGCTGGTGCGTTCAACCGGCGCCCGGTGGCGGGCGCGCTCAATTGTCGAGGTCATGATTGTTCTCGGAGACCAGGGCTTAGGAGACGCGGACGAAGCTGTAGCCGTGCAGGTCGGAGAGGCTGTGCAGACCGGTGTTCATACCGTTCAGACCGCCGCTGATGACCTGTCCGTTGCCAACGTAGATGGCGACGTGGGTAGCACTGATGACCAGGTCACCGGGAGCGGGGCTGCCAACAACGGTGCCGTACTGGAAGAACTGGCCGGGAGCCAGGTCGCCGACGGACTTGCCGACGGAGCGCAGGGCCTTCTCGACCATGGCGGTGCAATCCTGTGCCACGCCGATCTGGCTGTAAGCCGAGGCCACGAGGCCGGCGGCCACATTGCCCGGAGCTACGGCGTCAGCGGCCGGTGCTGCGGGAGTGGAGGATGCGGTCTGTACTGCGCCGTTTGCAACAGGTGCGGCAACACGGGAAGCAGCGGCACGCTGGGTTGCTGCTGCCTGCTGGGCCTGAGCCTCAGCAGCTGCTGCGACTGCGGCTTCTTCAGCTGCTACCTGTGCACGGTAGTCTGCGCCGGAGGTGGAGCTGGGTGCTTCCATGACCGCGAGCTTTACGTCCGCGTCCGCATTAGCCTTGACTGTCCCGGCTACAACGTTCAGCGGGGTGGATTCGAGTGCCTGGCGGTCCATGCTGACGGACGCTGCCTGTGCAGGGAGTCCTGCAGCCAGCACGAGGCCGGATGCTGCCACAACGACGGCGGCCTGACGGCCTACCATGCCTGCGTTGCTGCTGACTGCCTTGGAAAGTGCAGTGATCGGGTTGGTCTGAACGGTGGCTGCGCGACGGCGGCCATGAGCGTGTGATGACACAGGTTTGCCTCTCCCAATTGCCTACGAGGTGAGCTGTCGGATTCGGATGGGAGTCACCCGGTTGCCAGGCCTAAGGCCATTTGCAACTTAACCCCAAGGGCTTCTTGCGAAACCCGAAATTGGTTCCCCCGCCTCTGCCATGCGATTCTGCGAACGGACTTCAAACAGTGGCAGAGCTAGGCGATCTGTTCGAAGGTGCCCGATCTTTGGCCAATCGGGCACGAGGACGAGCGTACAGCAACATTTGCGCTATGTCACGTTCCGGTCACGAAATGATATTCGTGCGGTTACAACCAGTTCAGTGGGTCCACTACTTCGCCGTTTACCATGACCTCGAAATGCAGGTGGCAACCCGTGGAAGAGCCCGTTGTTCCGCTTGCTCCCACCAGGTTTCCGCGCTTGATTTCGCTTCCTACCGACACGGAAATGGCGGAGAGGTGGTTATAGGTGGTTTCGACCCCGTTGCCGTGGTCAATGACAACGCGGTTGCCGCCGCCGTAGGGGTGCCAGCCGGCAAAGACCACTTTTCCGGAAGCCGCTGCGTTTACTGCGGTGCCGCAGGTGGCGGCGAAATCCTGGCCGTTATGCATTTCCCCGGCTGCGCCCGTAATGGGGCTGACGCGGTGGCCGAATCCCGATGTCTCCACCAACGCAGAATCCAGCGGGGTGGACAGCGTGCCCTTGGCGGCCGCGGGGACCGCATGGGACCCTGCTGCCACGCCGACGGAAGCCAGCTTGGCGTCCGGGTCATAGCTGCTGCTCAACCCGGCGCGGGCAAATCCGATGTTCGCGTTGGCATCCGCGGAGACCGGCGTGTCGGCTGAAACCGGCTGCGGCTGGACGGGATCATCAGCGGCCGCGGAGGTGGGCAGCGCAGCGGTGAGGATCAGGCCTGATGTGGCGGCGGTGATGGCCACCTTCTGGGCGGCTCCACCCATGGACAGGGTTTTTGTTTCAACCCGCCTGCGCCCGGAGGGCGGGGAGCTGCGCCGGCGGGCGGGCGCAACAGGGGCAGCCGCACGGCGGCGCCCCGAAGCAGCATGCTTCGACAAGTGTTTCCCTCTCTTGGAACGCCTGCGAAGTTAGCTGTCGGATTCGAGTAGAGAAACTCGGCCCTCGGCTCACCGCCGGCACTGCGTGCTTCTATGCACGTTTTGCCGCCGGCCTCCGGAAGGCTTCACCCCAAGGCAGTTCTACTGCCGGAAATTGGGTCCTCCGCCCCTGCCTGACGAGTTTGGTGCTCCGGTCCGTTGGCAGGGCTCGGCGGACAGACCGGATAACGATGGTGTTTCAACGTCGGAATTCACTATAGGGTAAATGTCCCAAAAGTAACCATTCCGTTACCCGGCGTGTGCCACAAAAACATGTGCGGCCACTTCTGCCGGCAATTCAAGCGCTCCTTCGATGCCGGGGACACGCACGGAAATGTAACCGCCTACGACTTCGGCGGTGATTTCCGCACCGGGGCGGAGCCCGGCTTCATCCAGCTGGGACAGCAGCTCCGGCTCCACCTGGATGGGTTCGGCCAGCCGCAGGAGGGTCAGCTTGGATCCTGCCTCTACGGCAGCCACGGCAGAGACCAGGTCATGCACGCCCTGGTGGAAGACCGGTGCCGGCTCTCCGCCGATGCCCTCGAGGCCTGGAATCGGATTGCCGTAAGGGGATTCCGTGGGATGTCCCAGCAGCTCATACAGCCGGCGCTCCACGCGCTCACTCATCACGTGTTCCCACCGGCAGGCCTCGTCGTGGACGTAGGCCCAGTCCAGGCCGATAACGTCCGAGAGCAGCCGCTCCGCGAGCCGGTGTTTGCGCATCACCTCGGTAGCGCGCCGGCGGCCCAGTTCCGTCAGTTCGAGCCGGCGGGTTCCCGCCACCACCACGAGGCCGTCACGCTCCATCCGGCCAACGGTCTGGGACACGGTGGGGCCTGAGTGCCTCAGCCGCTCGGCAATACGTGCCCGCAGCGCCACAATGTTCTCTTCTTCCAGCTCCAGGATGGTCCTGAGATACATCTCAGTTGTGTCAATGAGATCCGTCATGACGGGCCGCTCCTAGTAGAAGGCAAGAGGACAGCGGCAAAACGCGCTGCCCGGGTCTACGCCAACACGTTAGCCTACCGGCCGGACCGCCCGAAAATTGCGGGCTTTCCGCCACACATCCCTGTGGCGGCGGTCATAAACCGTCCGAAAGAATGCGGTGCGGCAGAATGGAAATGCAGACGCGCTTTCCTTTCGACACGCTTGGAGCGACACAATGGGCGACACCGCCGCACTGAAGATTCCCGCTGAACTCCTCCCGCAGGACGGCCGCTTTGGTGCCGGGCCGTCCAAAGTACGTCCGGAACAGATGGCGGCGCTGGAACGTTCCGGCACCGGGCTTCTGGGCACCTCCCACCGCCAGGCACCCGTACGGAACCTCGTGGGCAGCATCCGCGAGGGACTGGCCGAGCTGTTCTCCGCTCCGGAGGGCTACGAGGTAGTTCTGGGCGTGGGCGGCTCCACTGCTTTCTGGGACGTCGCCGCTTTCGGATTGGTTCAGGAGAAGGCCCAGCACCTGTCCTTCGGCGAATTCGGCTCCAAGTTTGCGGCGGCTACCAATAAAGCGCCGTTCCTCTCGGCGTCGAGCATCATCACGGCTGAACCGGGCACCCGTCCGGAACCGGCGGCTGAAGCGGGGGTGGATGTCTATGCTTGGCCGCAGAACGAAACTTCCACCGGCGTTGCCGCTCCGGTGCGCCGGGTGGAAGGTTCCGACGACGGCGCCCTGGTGCTGATCGACGCGACCTCGGCTGCCGGCGGCCTGGACGTGGACCTGGCGCAGTCCGATGTGTACTACTTCGCCCCGCAGAAGAACTTCGCGTCAGACGGCGGCTTGTGGCTGGGCATGTTCTCCCCCGCTGCGCTGGAACGCGCCGCGCGGATCAATGCCGGCGACCGCTGGATCCCGGATTTCCTCAACCTGCAGACCGCCGTGGACAACTCGCGGCTGAACCAGACCTACAACACGCCGTCGTTGTCCACGCTGGTGACCCTCAACGCCCAGATTGACTGGCTGAACGGCAACGGCGGGCTGGCGTTCGCCGCCGGTCGCACCGCGGAATCTGCCGGACGGATCTATTCGTGGGCCGAACAGTCCGCCGTTGCCACCCCGTTCGTGGCCCGCCCGGAGGACCGTTCCAACGTTATTGCCACCATCGATTTCGCAGCGGACATCGACGCCGCCGCCATTGCCAAGACGCTGCGGGCCAACGGCGTCGTGGACGTGGAGCCTTACCGCAAGCTCGGCCGCAACCAGCTGCGCATTGCCACCTTTGTCGCCATTGAGCCCGACGACGTCAGCGCCCTCCTGGCGTGCATCGACTACGTGATCGCGAACTCCTGAGCCTGATTACTGCCAACATGGCCATGCACTGCCCGCAGGGCCCGGACGCTACGCGCTGTCCGGGTCCTGCGCTTTTTCCGGCGTATCTGTGGTCATGCTGAGCCGCCGGGGCAGGTTCCGGTCATAGTGGAACCGCATCCCGTAGGTCCGCCAGGCCCATACGAAACCGATGGCGGCTGCCAGCAGCCCCGAGGCTGCGGCCACACCGAGGCTCCAACGGGGGCCGAACGAGTCCGAAACCCAGCCCACCACCGGCGCGCCCAGCGGTGTTCCGCCCATAAAGATGGCGAAATACAGCGCCATCACCCGCCCGCGCATGACCTGGGCGGTGGTGGTTTGAACATACGCATTGGCGCTCGTCATCAGGGTCAGTGCGGACAGGCCCACCGGGATCAGGGATAGACCGAACAAAATCAGGGTGGGCGCGGCTGCGGACAGGATGCAGAACAAGCCAAAGGCCCCTGCGGCTCCGAAGACAAAGCGCAGGCGCGGCCTGTCCCGCCGCGCGGAAAGCAAGGCGCCCGCGACGGAACCGATCGCCATCACCGAATTGAGGAGGCCGAACGTGCCCGCGTCCCGGCCGAACTCGGTACGTGCCATGGCCGCTATGTAAATGGCGAAATTCATGCCAAAGGTGCCCACGATGAAGATTGCCAGCATCACCATGATGAGGTCGGGCCGGTGCCTCACATAGGCCAGTCCTGCCCGGATGCGGCCCTTCCCCGGGGGCGCCTTGGGGAGCACGCGCAGTTCGCCGGCACGCATATTCAGCAGTGCGAGCACCATGGCGCCGAACGTCACGGCGTTCAGTACAAACACCAGCCCCGGCCCGACGGCGACGGTCAGGAGTCCGGCGACGGCGGGGCCGATCATCCGCGCCCCGTTAAAGGAGGCACTGTTCAGGGCCACGGCGTTGGGCAGATCCCGCTCGGAAACCACCTCGGAGACGAACGCCTGGCGCGCCGGTCCGTCCACCGCCGACACCATGCCCAGGGCCAGCGCAAATGCGTACACGTGCCACAGCTGCGCCTGGCCGGAAATCACGAGCAGGCCCAGGGCCAGCCCCAGGGCACCCATGCTGATCTGCGTCATCAGCAGGACTTTGCGCCGGTTGTAGGAGTCGGCTATCAGGCCGGACCACGGTGCCAGGAGGAGCTGTGGCCCCAACTGCAGCGCCATCACGATTCCCATGGCTGCGGCATCCTGGTTGGTGAGGATGTCGTAGACCAGCCAGTCCTGCGCAGTCCGCTGCATCCAGGTGCCGATATTGGAAACCAGTGCGCCGAAGAACCAGATCCGGTAGTTGAAGAGGCGGAGGGAGCGGAACATCAGCTCAGCGCCCCCTCAGGGATTGTTGAACCAGTTGCCGCAACCGCCACGGATTATTCGTCCTCCTGCGCGTCCGTCTCCTGATGATCCTGCGCGCCGGACTGCGCTGCATCGTCTTGGCGTGCGCCGTCTTCGGGAGCGCCGTCCCGCGCTTGGCCATCCTTGTCCCGGGATTCGGCGTGGGCGTGCTGTTCGTCGTCAACATGTTCCCGGGCGGCCTGTTCGAGGGCCAACTGTTCCTGCTCGGCAGCAATGTCTTCCGGACGCAGCCGCTCCGACCAGGGCACCCACTCCGGAGCCAGCAGCGCATCCTCCGACGGAAGCAGTCCTACTTCACTGACCGTCACCTTCTTGCTGCGCGGCATCCGGGCAACAGTGGCGTACCACTGCCAGCCGCGGTAACCGGGACGCAGCGAGGTGAACCGGTGGGTCACCAGCCGTTCGCCGTCGGCCGCGGCCCCCGCGTACTCCCCAACTTCAGCCGGGGACGCAACTTCGAGCAGGCCTGCACGTGCTTCCGCCACCGCGGCAGCCAGCACGGCGTCGGGCTTCCCCGACCGCCGGGGCGCACGTTTACGGGCCGCCGGGTCGGAGGGCGTTTCGGGAGAGGGAGTTACGGGTGTCATTGTCACTTCAGCGCACGAACCTTATATATCCAAGTCATCGGCAACGGCACGCAGCACAGCGGCCACCTTGGTGGCATGCTTCTTTTCCGGGTAGCGGCCGCGGCGCAGTCCGTTGGAAATGCCATCGAGCAGTTTGATCAGGTCTTCCGTTATAACGGCCATGTCTTCGGCGTCCTTGCGCGTGGCCTTGGCAACCGACGGCGGTGCCTCCAAGATGCGGGCGGAGAGGGCCTGCGGTCCGCGCCGGCCGTCGGCTACACCGAACTCCATGCGCGTACCGGGCTTAACCTCGCTGACGCCGGCCGGCAGGGCCGAGGCATGGAGGAAGACTTCCTGTCCATCGTCCGTGGCCAGAAAACCAAAACCCTTGCCGGTGTCGAACCACTTGACCTTGCCGATAGGCACTTCGGTTACCTCGTTCTTAGTTCCGATTGCGGCAGGACATCTGCCTTGTTGCATGACCGTTCAGTTCCGCCACCGTTTCCGCGTTGCCCAGCAAGCAGCGGGGGGGGTACCCGTACCTCTGAGATACTACGGGGAAGTCTGTTCCCTTTAGAATATCCCGACAAGCGAATAGGGGCTCCAAGGCTGCCCCTTTGTCCCGCGGATTTCCGCTGTTAGCGTTAATCACCATGAACAAAACCCCGCCGGACTCCGTCCGGTCCGCCTCGGCCTCTGTTTCCGGCTCCCAGCCTGGGCCCCGCCGCACCCGCGCGTGGATTTCGGGGGCCCTGGCCGCGGCGGCCGGTCTTCTGGCCCTGTTCGGGCTGGGAACCCTGGCTGCCGTTTTGATCCTTGCCCTGCAGGGCCAGTCGGTTGCCCCGTGGCTGGTTGCTGCCGTCTACTTTGCGTTACCTCTCGCTTTCCTGCTGATGGCAGGTTTGGTCATCAGCGGAGTTCGGCGCAGACGCCGAGGCTGATCGGTCCGTTTCCCTTCCCACTCAGGTAACGTGGTGCTGATGTCCGCGATTCGAGCTTTGGCCGATGATCTAGCCGCACGCAGCGACGACCAGCTGCGTGAATTGTTCGCGGCCCGGCCCGATCTGGTCCTTCCTCCGGTCCCCGATTTCCAGGCCCTGGCGGCCCGCGCCTCCACTCGGGTCAGCGTGCAGCGCATCCTTGAAAAGCTGACTGCCCCCGAGCTGCAGGTGCTTGAAGCCGTTGACCTGACCACCAACGAAGATTCCCAGCTCAGCACCACCGCCTCATGGCTGAAGGCCGCAATTGCCGGGTCCACCATCAAGTCCCTGGACGCCATCCTGGCCCACCTCCATTCGCTGGCCCTGCTGCGGCGGGCCAAACCGCATCCGGGAGCGCCGAAAGCTGACGCTTCGCGCCGCTTCTACCTGCCGGTGTCCGTTCTGGGTGAGGCGCTGGGCGCCTATCCCGCGGGTCTCGGCCGGCCCTACTCCACCCTCGCCGCACAGCACCCGGAGTTCGGGCAGCGCCTGGTGGGCATCGTGGAAGGGCTGCGCAGCACCGGGCTGCCCTTGGAGAAAGCGGACACCCCCGCCACGGCTGCCCATTCCCTGCACCACTTGGTTTCCGATCCTGCCGGCTGGGCGGCGCTGATGAACGGGGCGCGTCCGGGCACCACGGAGCTGCTGCGGCGGTTCAAGTACTCCCCGGTGGGCACCATCCCGAAGAAAGCCACCATGGGACGGGCCGTCTTGGACAACCCCTCCCCCACACCGGTGGAGTGGCTGGTTTCCCGCGGCCTGCTGGTTCCCCTGGACGCGTTGCACGTGGAACTGCCCCGTCCCGTGGGCCAGGCGTCGCGCGGGCACGTCATTGTGTCCGATTTCCAGCTCGAAGCTCCCCGCCCCTCTCCCCGCAGTGTCACCCGAAACCTGAGGGATAACGCCGCGTTCGGTGCAGTGGCCGAGACCCTGCGCCTAGTCACGGAACTGCTGGCGCTGGCGGCCGAGAATCCGGTCGGCACCCTGCGTTCGGGCGGAGTGGGTGTACGCGAAGTGCGCCGCCTGTCCGAGTCGCTGCGGCTCGACGGCGCCACCACCTCCTGGCTGCTGGAGCTGGCCGCCATTGCCGGGCTGATCACCCTGGACGCAGCCACTTCCCGGTGGGGCGCCTCCGAAGGGAACTGGCTGAACGAGAACCGCGAAGAGCAGTGGCGCCGGCTGGTTGAAGCGTGGCTGGATGCGGACCGTGCACCTTCCCTCGTGGGTGCTCCCCTGCCGGCAGGCGGCGCGGTCAACGCACTGGCCGCCGAAGTATCCCGGCCCGACGCCCCCGTGGTCCGCCGTCGGGCCATGGAAATGCTTGCCCTCCTTTCCGAGCGCGACAGCGAAAACGGAACGGTGGGGGCGTTTGATCCGGAAGACCTCATCAGTGCCCTGACCTGGCACCAGCCGCGGCTGCAGCGGCGGTTCGCACGCCTGGTTCCGGGCATCCTCAAGGAAGCTGCGCAGCTGGGCCTGCTCGGCTCCGGTGCACTGACGCTGCTCGGCTCGTCCGTGGCCGCCGGGGACTATGCCGCTGCCACGCAGGTGCTGCGCGATGCGTTGCCCGCACCCCTGAATTCGTTCCTGCTGCAGGCTGACCTGACGGCAGTGGCACCGGGTTACCTGGAGCCGGACGTCGCGCGGGAACTGGCGCTGATCTCCACCGCCGAGGGTCAGGGCCCGGCGGCCATCTACCGTTTCTCCGCGGATTCCATCCGACGCGCGCTGGACGAAGGGCACGACGCCGACGGCATTCTTGCCTTCCTGCGCCAGCATTCAGCCACGGAGGTTCCGCAGCCGCTGCGCTATCTGGTGGAGGACACCGCCGCCCGGTACGGCAGGCTGCGGGTGGGAGCCGCCGGGTCATACCTCCGCAGCGACGACGAAGCCGGCCTTAATGCCCTGCTGGCCGATCCGCGGACAGCGTCGCTGGGACTGGTCCGCTTGGCACCCACAGTGGTTGCGGCCAATGTGCCGGCCAAGGAACTGACCTCGTCCCTGCGGGATCTGGGGTATCCCCCGGCGCTGGAGGGCCCGGCCCGCAAACCGGTGGGCTCCCACCGGATGGTCCCGGTGGCCGCCCCGTCCTCCTCCAAGACGCGCCTGAACCCGTGGGAACTGACCGACGCGGACCTGGAACGGCAATTGGCAGCCCTGCGCGGCGAAGGACCGCCGCTGCAGGCGAACGGGGAAAGCCAGTCCCTCGTCAGCCTGGAGACCCTGCGCAAGGCCATCCGGACCAAGAGTTCGGTGCGGATGGGCGTTGTGGACAGCCAGGGGAATCAGCGGCAGGAGATATTCGTTCCCCTATCGGTGACCGAGGGAAGGGTGCGGGTCTACGATCCGCGCCACGACGTGGAACGTACAGTGTCAGTACATCGGATTATGGATGTGGAAATAGTGGAGGGTAGCCCGGCGCATGGTTGACGGACCGTTGATTGTCCAGAGCGATAAAACGATTCTCCTTGAGGTCGACCATGAGCAGGCAACCGAGGCACGGCATGCAATTGCCGCGTTTGCCGAACTGGAGCGGGCACCCGAGCACATCCACAGCTACCGGCTGACCCCGCTGGGTCTGTGGAATGCGCGTGCCGCGGGGCTCGACGCCGAGCAGGTCCTGAACACGCTGCTCACCTATTCACGCTTCCCGGTGCCGCATTCACTGCTGATCGACATTGAAGAAACCATGTCCCGGTACGGCAGGCTGCGGCTGGAAAAGGACCCCCAGCACGGCTTGGTGCTGCGCACCACCGACTACCCGGTGCTGGAAGAAGTAATGCACGCCAAGAAGATCCAGCCGCTGCTCGGTCCGCGGATCGACGGCGAGACGGTGGTGGTGCAGTCCGCCATGCGGGGGCAGCTGAAGCAGCTGCTGCTCAAGCTCGGCTGGCCTGCCGAAGACCTGGCCGGCTACGTGGACGGCACCCCGCATCCCATCATGCTGAATGAAGACGGCTGGGCCCTGCGCCCGTACCAGAAACTGGCCACCGAGAACTTCTGGGCCGGCGGGTCCGGTGTGGTGGTCCTCCCCTGCGGCGCCGGCAAGACCCTGGTGGGAGCCGCCGCCATGGCAACCAGCTCCACCACCACGCTGATCCTGGTCACCAACACCGTTTCCGCCCGGCAGTGGAAAGACGAACTGCTCAAGCGGACCTCGCTGACCGAGGACGAGATCGGTGAATACTCCGGTGCCGTGAAGGAAGTCCGCCCGGTCACGATCGCCACCTACCAGGTCCTGACGCTCAAGCGCGGGGGCCTGTACCCGCACCTGGAACTCCTGGACGCGAACGACTGGGGCCTGATCATCTATGACGAGGTGCACCTGCTGCCGGCCCCGATCTTTAGGATGACGGCGGATCTGCAGGCCCGCCGCCGGCTCGGCCTGACCGCCACGCTGGTGCGCGAAGACGGACGCGAGGGTGAGGTCTTCTCCCTGATCGGGCCCAAGCGGTACGACGCTCCTTGGAAGGACATTGAGGCGCAGGGCTACATTGCCCCGGCCGAATGCGTCGAGGTCCGCGTCGACCTGCCCCGCGATGAGCGGGTGGCTTACGCCATGGCCGAAGACGGGGACAAGTACCGGCTGTGCTCGACGTCGGAGACCAAGACCGGCGTCGTCGAGCAGTTGGTGAAGCGCCATACCGGTGAGCAGACCCTGGTCATCGGGCAGTACCTGGACCAGCTGGACGAACTGGCTGAACGCCTGGACGCCCCCGTCATCAAGGGCGATACCCCGGTGAAGGAGCGCCAGAGGCTGTTTGGCGAATTCCGCGAGGGCAAGCTGAACACCCTGGTGGTCTCCAAGGTGGCCAACTTCTCCATCGACCTGCCCGAGGCCTCCGTGGCCATCCAGGTGTCCGGTTCCTTCGGCTCCCGGCAGGAGGAAGCGCAGCGGCTGGGCCGGCTGCTGCGCCCCAAGGCGGACGGCAAGGCAGCCCATTTCTACACAGTGGTGGCCCGCGACACCTTGGACCAGGACTTTGCGGCCAAGCGGCAGCGCTTCCTGGCCGAGCAGGGTTATGCGTATTCCATCCTCGACGCCTCCGATATCGAAAAGCCTGTCTAAGTTCTCCGACGTTCCGGCAGCTTCCCCGGCTTTGCACCAGATGTTTACTGAGCACTTCCAGAATTCATCCGGCGCACCTACAGACAACGTCCAGCTAAATGTAAGAAACTGGGCAGGTGAACAAATCGTCTGCACCCGAAGCACGCCTCCTTGTTGTCGATGATGAGCCGAACATCCGCGAACTGCTGTCCACCTCGCTGCGGTTCGCCGGTTTCGACGTCGTCGCTGCCGCCAACGGCCGTGAAGCACTGGCCGCCGTGGACTCGCACAACCCGGACCTCGCCGTCCTGGACGTGATGCTTCCGGACATGGACGGGTTCACGCTCACCCGCAGGCTCCGCGCTGCCGGCCAGCATTTCCCCGTGGTCTTCCTGACCGCCCGCGACGACACCGAGGACAAGGTCACCGGCCTGACCGTGGGCGGCGACGACTACGTTACCAAGCCGTTCAGCCTGGACGAGGTGGTGGCCCGCATCCGCGCAGTGCTGCGCCGCACCCAGCCCCTGGAGGATGATGACGCCGTCATCCGCGTGGATGACCTGGAGCTCGACGACGACGCCCACGAGGTCCGCCGCGGCGGCGTCACCATCGATCTCTCCCCCACCGAGTTCAAGCTGCTGCGCTACCTGATGCTTAATCCCAACCGGGTGCTGTCCAAGGCCCAGATCCTGGACCATGTCTGGGAATACGACTTCAACGGCGACGCTTCGATTGTGGAGTCCTACATTTCCTACCTGCGCCGCAAGATCGACCGCAGCCCCGACGCCCCGGCCCTGATCCAGACCAAGCGCGGCGTGGGCTACCTGCTCCGCTCCTCGGAGAAGCGCTAGGGCCTTGGTACGGCGCTGGAAATCCGCTTCGCTGCGGTCGCAGCTGGTCGCCATCATGGCGGTGCTGATGGTGGTGACTGTAACCATCACCGGGTTGGCGACCATCTATGTGCTGCGCCAGATCCTGGTGGGCCGCCTGGATGCCGACATTAACGAGAACGCTCCTGCCGTCTCCCGTTACCTGTTGGTGAATGACCCCAGCACCGATGCGTCCCTGTTCCGCTACTACGGCCTCTACCTGAACGAAGACGGCAGCCACGGTCCCGCGACCCACTCCGAGTCCGCGGCGGACATCCCAATGATCCCGGACTACACCTCCGACCAGGTCGCCGAAATGGGAACGCGCGGCTTTGACGTACGCGGCACCTCCCCCATGTCCAAGGGGTGGCGGGTACGGATCTACGACTTCCAGAACCTGCCCGGCTCCGTGGCCGTTGCCATTCCGCTGGATTCGGTGGCCGCTACAGTGGACGAGGCCGCCTCGCTGGTCTTCTCCGTGGGGCTGCTGGGCACCCTGGGCGCCACCGGTATTGCCTATTGGGCCGTGACCCGGCAGTTCCGGCCCCTGAGCCAGGTGGAGAAGACGGCAGCCGCCATTGCCGCCGGCGACCTGTCCCGGCGCGTGGAGGTCGGCAATCCCGCCACGGAAATCGGCCGCCTTTCCCGCTCGTTGAACGCAATGCTGGCGCACATTGAGACTGCCTTCGCCGCCCGGACCCAGTCCGAACGGAAGATGCGCCGCTTTGTCCAGGACGCCTCCCACGAGCTGCGGACACCCCTGGTGACTATTCGCGGATTCTCGGAACTGTACCGGCACGGCGCCCTGCAGAAACCCGATGAAGTTGCCGCGGCCATGGGACGGATTGAATCCGAGGCCAAACGCATGGGCCAACTGGTGGAAGACCTGCTCACCCTGGCCCGGGTGGATGAGCAGCGGCCGCTGGAATACGAACCGGTGGACCTGATGATCCTGGGGAACGACGCCGCCATGGATGCCCGCGCCAGCGCACCGGACCGGGTCATCAAGGTGGTGGGGCTGGACGGGAACGGTCCGCAGAGTGCGCCCACCATGGGGGACGAGGCACGGCTGCGCCAGGTGGTGGCCAACCTAATGACCAATGCGCTGCGCTATACCCCGGACGGCTCGCCCATTGAGGTGGCGGTGGGGGTTGCCCCGGTCATCCACGACCGGATGGACGCCGTCCTGGAGGTGCGAGACCACGGCCCCGGCATCTCGGAGGACGACGCCGCGCGCGTCTTTGAGCGCTTCTACCGCGCCGATTCCTCCCGCTACCGGGAAACCGGCGGCACCGGGCTTGGGCTGGCCATCGTGGCTGCCCTGGTGGCCCAGCACGACGGGACGGTGCGGCTCGCGGAAACAGAGGGCGGCGGCGCCACCCTCTCCATCCGGCTGCCGTACCGGGCACCCGAGCAGTTCCCGGAGAGCCCTGATGAGGTCGAAGACGCTGACGGGGCCGAAGAGGGCAAGGGAAACTGACGGGCGCCCCTGCGCTCCTCCACACCCCTTCCGGCCGTGTAACACCTGTTCCTGCCGTCCACAGGGGTTCCTCCCGGCATGCTCCGGTGCCCGGGGCTGCTTAGCCTTGCCGGTATCCGAACCGCACCCTTACCAGGAGGAAGACATGCCCTTATTCGCCGTGGACAGCGAGGCGCTGGCCGCCAAGAGTGCAGAAGTACAGGGAACCATCGAGCGCCTGAGGGCGGACGTCAACGGCATGCAGGCCGGACTAGCGTCATTGGGCGAGATCTGGCGGGGCGCTGCCTCGGCCAACTTCCAGTCGCTGGTTACTGATTGGCGGGCTACGCAGGCCCGTGTGGAGGAGTCCCTGGACAGCATTAACCAGGCGTTGGCCTTCGCGTCGGCGCAGTATGCCGAAACGGAGGCAGCGAACACCTCACTGTTCCGCCATTAGACCCGGGTTAAACAAAGCAGGCACGACACCCCAACGGGGTGCCGTGCCTGCTTTACGCGTGGCGCAGAGGCTGAGCCGAGTCAGCCGGGGGCTTAGAAGCCGCCCATGCCGCCCATGCCGGCCATCTCGTCAGCGCCGCCCATGGCGGGAGCCGACTTCTCCGGCTTGTCCGCAACCACAGCTTCGGTGGTCAGGAACAGGCCGGCGATGGAGGCAGCGTTCTGCAGGGCGGAACGCGTCACCTTTACCGGGTCGTTGATGCCGGCAGCCAGCAGGTCTTCGTACTCACCGGTGGCTGCGTTCAGGCCGAAGCCTTCGGGCAGGCCGCGGACCTTGTCCACCACAACACCGGGCTCCATGCCGGCGTTGAAGGCAATCTGCTTCAGCGGGGCGTCGATGGCAACGCGGACGATGTTCGCGCCCGTTGCTTCGTCGCCCTCGAGGGAGAGGTTGGCGAAGGCCTTGAGGCCGGCCTGGATGAGGGCCACGCCGCCACCGGCGACGATGCCTTCTTCAACGGCAGCCTTTGCGTTGCGGACGGCGTCCTCAATGCGGTGCTTGCGTTCCTTCAGTTCCACCTCGGTTGCGGCACCGGCCTTGATGACGGCGACGCCGCCGGCCAGCTTGGCAAGGCGTTCCTGCAGCTTCTCGCGGTCGTAATCGGAATCGGAGTTCTCGATTTCGGCGCGGATCTGGTTGACGCGGCCGGCGATCTCTTCAGCGTCGCCTGCACCTTCGACGATGGTGGTTTCGTCCTTGGTGACTACAACCTTGCGGGCCTTGCCCAGCAGGTCGAGCGTGGCGTTTTCGAGCTTCAATCCAACTTCTTCGGCGATGACCTGGCCGCCGGTGAGGATGGCGATGTCAGCCAGCTGGGCCTTGCGGCGGTCGCCGAAGCCCGGAGCCTTGACGGCTACGGACTTGAAGGTGCCGCGGATCTTGTTGACCACCAGGGTTGCCAGGGCTTCGCCCTCGACGTCTTCGGCAATGATCAGCAGCGGCTTGCCGGACTGCATGACCTTTTCGAGGACGGCAACGAGGTCCTTGACGTTGGAGATCTTGGAGTTGACGATCAGGATGTACGGATCCTCGAGGACCGTTTCCTGGCGCTCAGCGTCAGTGACGAAGTAACCGGAGATGTAACCCTTGTCGAAGCGCATGCCTTCGGTGAGTTCCAGCTCCAGGCCGAAGGTGTTGGACTCCTCGACCGTGATGACGCCTTCCTTGCCGACCTTGTCCAGTGCTTCGGCGATCAGGTCGCCGATCTGCTGGTCACCGGCGGAGATGGAAGCCGTAGCCGCGATCTGCTCCTTGGTTTCGATCTCCTTGGCGGAAGAAATCAGCTCGGCGGTGACGGCTGCAACAGCCTTCTCAATGCCGCGCTTCAGGCTCAGCGGGTCGGCACCGGCGGCAACGTTGCGCAGGCCTTCGCGCACCAGCGCCTGGGCCAGGACAGTTGCCGTGGTGGTGCCGTCACCGGCAACATCGTCAGTCTTCTTGGCAACTTCCTTGACCAGCTCAGCGCCGATCTTCTCGTAGGGATCGTCCAGTTCGATCTCCTTGGCGATGGACACGCCGTCATTGGTGATCGTGGGAGCGCCCCACTTCTTTTCGAGGACTACGTTGCGGCCACGCGGGCCGAGGGTGACCTTGACGGCGTCGGCGAGGATGTTCAACCCGCGCTCGAGGCCGCGGCGTGCCTCTTCTTCAAATGCAATGATCTTGGCCATAACGGCTATCGTCCTTCCGGAACAGTCATGCTTGGAGCAAAAATTTCCATTCCCGGCTGAGGTGCCCGCGACGGACGGCCCGGCTAGCGCGATCTCTTTACGCGGTTCCCCGAACCTCACCCCAGTGGTTGCTGGTTCACTCAACGCCGGGGGACTTTTAGCAGTCATCCGGCAAGAGTGCTAAGTCAATAATTAGCACTCCCACACACTGAGTGCAAGCGATCACGCGTACCTGCTGCCCGCTTCACAGACCATGGCGCCTGCACCGGAGACCACAACTAAAAGCAGCGGGGGGGGCCCCCCCCCCCCCCCGGGGGGGGGCCGGCCCGGGCGCCGCCCCCCCCCCCGCCGCGGGGGG